>JAPSJT010000263.1 GCA_031178045.1 Agromyces sp. | reverse complement strand
CGTGAACCCGGCGATGAACAGAAGCACGCCGAGCACCAGCCTGCGGCGGTTGCGTCGGGCCTCGGATGCCTCGGCCGAGGCATCCGTGAAGCCGCCGAGGTAGCCGAGGTAGCCGGGCACGAGCGGCAGCACGCACGGTGAGAGGAAGGAGACGAGGCCGGCCGCGAGCGCGATCGGCACGGCCGCGAGCAGCTGCCCGCTGAACACGATCTCGCCGACGCCGCCCACTGTGCCGCCGCCCTACGCCTGCTCGGCGAGCAGGCTGTCGATGATCGACTCGAGGATGGACGCCTCGGTGAGCTGGCCGAGCACGCGCGCCGCGACCCGGCCCTCCTGGTCGAGCACGATCGTCGTCGGCACGGCCGCCGGTGGCACCTCGCCGGCGAACGCGAGCTGCGCGGTGCCCTCGTCGACGTCGAGGATCGACGGGTAGCTCACGCCGAATTCCTTCTCGAAGGACGCCGCGGTGCCGGCCTGGTCGCGCACATTCACTCCGACGAAGCTCACGCCGTCGTCGAAGGACTGCGAGACCTCCTCGAGGATCGGCGCCTCGACACGGCACGGCGCGCAACCGGCGTACCAGAAGTTCACGACGGTGACCTCGCCGAGCGTGTCGGCCGAGTCGAAGGTGCCGCCTTCGACGGTCTCGCCCGAGAACTCGATGGTCTCGCCGCGCTGCGGCTCGGCGAACTCCGAGATCGTGCCGTCGCCGGCGATGTAGTTCTTGCCGCTGCCCTCACGGAACTGGTCGGCGAGCGGGTCGCTCGCGCAGCCCGCGAGCAGCAGGGCGGATGCCGCGGCGAGCGCGACCCCGGCCGTCATCGAGCGACGCGCCATCACACCGCCCCCAGGTCGGTCGCGTTCGCGCTGAAGCGGGCGGCGGGGTCGCGGTAGCCGACCTCGACGAAACGTCCGTTGCGGCGTGCGAACGTCGTGATGCTCGAGAGCGCGCAGCGGCGGCGCCGCGGATCGTGCGCGAGCGACTTGCCGGCGACGCGGCGGTGCACCATCCAGATCGGCAGCTGGTGGCTCACGATCACGACGTCGCCGCCGTCGGTCGCGTTCCACGCGTCGTCCATCGCGTGCAGCATCCGCTTCGCGATCGAACCGAAGGGCTCGCCCCAGCTCGGCTCCCAGGGGTTCACGAGGAACCACCAGTTGCGCACATCGCGCAGCGCCCCGTCGCGGCCGCTCATGCGCTTGCCCTCGAAGCGGTTCTCGGGCTCGATGACCCGGTCGTCGAGGGCCGCCTCGAGGCCGAAGACCCGAGCGATCGGCTCCGCCGACTGCTGCGTGCGCTGCAGCGGCGAGGAGATGAGCGCGGCGATCGAACGAGACCTCGCCTGCAGGTCGTCGGCGGCGGACTGGGCCATCTCGTGTCCGAGGCTCGACAGGCCGTACCCGGGGAGTCGGCCGTACAGCACGCCCTGGGGGTTGAAGACCTCGCCATGGCGCACGAGATGGATCTGCTCGGCCGGCACGAATCCAGTCTAGAGAGCGGTTCCCTTTGAATCCGCCGAGCGTCGGGGCGCCCGCGGGTAGGATGGTCCGCTGTGACTTCCCGCACCCTCGTCAAGAACCTTTCCGCGCTTCCCGACGGCCCCGTGACCGTCGCCGGATGGGTCGAGACGGTGCGTGATCAGAAGAAGGTGCAGTTCGTCATCCTGCGCGACGAGTCGGGCGCCGTGCAGCTCGTGAACCCTGCGACGCGCGAGCTCGACCCCGAGGGCGTGAGCGTCGGAGCGGCCGAGGCGCTCGCGACGACCGAGGCGATCTCGGCGCTCGCGCACGGCTCGTTCATCCGGGTCACGGGTCAGTTGAAGCACGACGAGCGCGTGAAGCTCGGTGGGCTCGAGGTGAAGGTCGGCTCACTCGAAGTCGTCACCGAGGCGAACCCCGAGACCCCCATCGCCGCCGACTCCTCGCTCGACAAGCGCATGGACTGGCGCTTCCTCGACCTGCGCCAGCCCAAGCAGAACCTCATCTTCCGCATTCAGACGACGTTCCTGCACGCCCTGCGCGGGGTGTGGGTGTCGAAGGGGCTCATCGAGATCCAGACGCCGAAGCTCATGGCCTCGGCATCCGAGTCGCGCGCCGAGCTCTTCGAGGTCGAGTACTTCGAGGGCACGGCGTACCTCGCCCAGAGCCCCCAGTTCTTCAAGCAGATGGCCCAGGCCGCCGGCTTCGGCGGTGTCTTCGAGGTCGGCCCGGCGTTCCGCGCGGACCCCTCGTTCACTTCGCGCCACGCGACGGAATTCACGTCGATCGACACCGAGATCAGCTGGATCGACTCCCACGAAGACGTCATGGCCCTCCACGAGGAGCTCATGGTCGCGGGCTTCACGGCGGTCAAGGAGCAGCACGGCGCCGAGATCTCCGAGCTCTTCGGCATCGAGCTCGAGGTGCCGTCGCGTCCGTTCCCCCGCATCCCGCTCGCCGAGGCGAAGCGGATCGTCGCCGACCGCGGCTACGTCATCCCGCGCGCCGACGAGGACATGGACCCCGAGGGCGAACGCCAGATCTCGGCGTACGTGAAGGAGACGTTCGGGCACGACTTCGTGTTCCTGACCGACTACGCCTCGAGCATCCGGCCGTTCTACCACATGCGTCACGAGGGCGACGCGGGCCTCACGAACTCGTACGACCTCATCTACAACGGCGTCGAGATCTCGACGGGCGCCCAGCGCGAGCACCGCATCGACGTGCTCGTCGAGCAGGCGAAGGAGAAGGGGCTCGACCCCGAGGAGCTCGAGTTCTACCTCGACTTCTTCCGCTACGGCGTCCCCCCGCACGGCGGCTTCGGCATGGGCCTCGCCCGAGTGCTCATGCTCATGCTCGAGGAGCACTCGATCCGCGAGACGACCTACCTCTTCCGCGGCCCGACCCGCCTCCTCCCCTAACCCGCGCCC
>JAPSJT010000071.1 GCA_031178045.1 Agromyces sp. | reverse complement strand
TCGACTACTCGAGCGGCGCGACCGCGACGATGCCCGTCGAGTGGGACGCCGACGACCTCGCCGCCGTCGACACCACGACACCGGGCGAGTACCTCGTCGAGGGCACCGTGCAGCGGCGCGACTTCGCCGACCCGCTCATCGAGCGCCGGGCAGACCCCGACGTCACCATCGGCGACGACGGCTGGTACTACTTCACGGCGTCGTATCCGATGACCCGCTCGACCGACCCCGAGGGCTACGACCGCGTCATCCTGCGCCGCGCGCAGACGATCGACGCGCTCGCCACCGCGCCCGAGGTCACGATCTGGGACGAGGCCACCGATCCGGGCCTGAACCCCTACATCTGGGCTCCCGAGCTCGAGAAGATCGGCGACGACTGGTACATCCTCTTCACCGCCGCGCGAACCGGCGGCGTGTGGGACATCCGGCCGGCGATGCTGAAGTTCACGGGCGAGTCGTTCTCGGGTGAGGCGGCGCTCGACCCGGCGAACTGGACGAGCCTCGGCAGCGTGAAGTCGGCCGCGGGGGATCCGATCGCCTTCACGAACTTCTCGCTCGACATGACCCACTTCGAGGCGCAGGGCAAGCACTATCTCGTCTGGGCCGAGAAGCCGGCCGGCGGCTCGACACTGCGCATGGCCGAGATCGACCCGGCGAATCCGGCGCAACTCGCGTCGCCGTCGATCCTGCTGTCGTCGCCGACGTTCGCGTGGGAGAAGAACGCCGGCGACGCGATCGACGAGGGGCCGGCGGTCATCCAGAAGGACGGCAGGATCTTCCTCGCCTTCTCGGCGGGAACGGTCGACGACAAGTACTGCGTCGGGCTGCTGACCGCGGATGCCGCGGCGGATCTCATGAACCCGGCAGCTTGGACGAAGACCGGCTACCCGCTGCTCGCGACGGACGATGTGCCCGGGCAGTTCGGCCCCGGCCACAACTCGTTCACGGTCGACGAGTACGGCAACCCCGTGATCGTCTACCACTCGCGCACGACCGGTGACACCTCGAATCCCGGTGAGGCCACCGACGGCGGCCTCTTCGATCCGCGTCGCCACACCCGCGCGAAGCTCGTCACCTGGGATGTCGACGGCGCGCCCGTGTTCAACCAGACCGAGCAGGAGCGGCTCGCCGACGACCAGGCTCGAGTGCAGTTGCGGGTCGTCGTGGCCGTGCCGCAGGTCGCGGCGACCGTGACGCCGGCCGAGCCGAGCGGCGCGAACGGCTGGCACACGGGCCCCGTGACGGTCGGGCTCGCGCTCGAGGAGGGTCCCGCCGCGACGATCGAGGCGCGGGTCGACGGCGGGGAGTGGTCGGCCTACGAGTCGCCCATCACGCTCGACTCCGATGGCCTGCACCGGGTCGAGTACCGCGCCGTCGTGGCGGGCGCTCCCGTCGAGGCGAGCGCCGACTCGGTCGACGTGCGCATCGACGCCACGGCACCGACCGTCGCGGTCGCCCTCGACCCCGAGTCGGGCATCGGCTGGACCGACGTGCCCGTGACGGCGACGTTCGACTCCGACGACGCGACCTCCGGTATCGACCGCACCGAGCTTCGCGTCGACGGCGGCAGCTGGCAGGCAGCGGGTGAGTCCGAGGTCTTCGACGACCCCGGCCTGCACTCGGTCGAGGTGCGGTCGACGGATACCGCCGGCAACACGAGCGAGACGGCCGCCTTCACCGTCGACATCGCGCCCGCCGACCGCGCCACGGTGCGTCCGGGCAAGGGCCGGCTCTCATCCGACAACGGCCATGACACGGGCCTGCTCGACGGGGACTACCGCATCACGATGAACCTCTGGTCGGGCGCGAAGGGCAGCCGGTTCACCCTCTACGAGAACGGTGTCGAGGTGGAGTCGCAATGGCTCGATCCCGCCGCGCCGGGCGTGCAGAAGGCGGTGACGGAGGTCGCGGGCCGCACCAACGGCACGTACGTCTACACCGGGGTGCTCACGAACTCGAAGGGCAGCACGGCGACGTCATCGGTCACCGTCCAGGTGCGCGATGCCAACCCGGCCGTGCCCGTGCTGAGTCACGACAACAAGGATCGCGACGGCTCCTACACGGTCACCGCGAACCTGTGGTGGGGCACGAATGCGACCTCGTACCGCTTCCTCGAGAACGGCGTCGAGGTGGCATCGGGCGCGCTCATCGCGGCGACCCCCGGCGCCCAGTCGGCGAAGCTCGCCGTGACCGGGAAGCCGGTCGGCAGCTACGTCTACACCGTCGAGTTCCGCAACGCGGCCGGTGCGACGACGAGCAAGCCGATCACGGTGACGGTCGCGAAGTAGCGTCCCGTCCCCTCGCCGCGCAGGGCCGGCATCCGCTCGGGTGCCGGCCCTGCCTCGTGTGCCGCGCCGCCTCGTGCGCTGCGGCGCCTACCGCTCTGGGGGCGAACAGGGGACACTGGAACGGATGCCGCATGCATCCGAGCGTTCCCTTCGACGGCGTCCGACCGCACTCCTGGTCGGCGCCGTGCTCATCGTGCTCGTCGGCGGCGGGCTCTCCGTCGCCGCCGTCGCGATGACCGCCGATGCGGGCGCCCACCTCGACGCGACCATGCAGAGGGCGAGCGAGCGCATCGCCGAGGCGCGAGCGCGGTTCGACGAACTGCGCGTCGCTCGCGACGCCGCGCAGCTCGTGCATCACGACAGCGGGGGCACAGTGCTCGACGAGACGGCACGGATGTCGCTTGCCGCGGCGCTCGAGGAGAGCGCCGTGCGCGAGCTCGAGGCCCGCGCGGAGCTTGCCGGCGCCACCGAGCTGCTCGACCACGCCGCTGCTGCTGATCGCTCGGTCATGGCGCTCGGCATGCCGCTGCGGGCGGCCGGCGCATCGCTCGGCGCTCAGGAGTTCTCTGGCGTCGAGCGGTTCGCCGAGAGCGTCTCGGATCTCGACGATCCGATCGCCGCGGTCGCGGCGGCGGTCGATGCCTGGCACACCGAGCAGGAGCGCATCCTCCGCGAGCGGTACACGAATCACGTCTGGACGGCAGGCTGGACCGCCGAGCTCGACGCCTGCCGAGGTTCGGTCGACCTGAGCGCTCACTACGGCATCGCCGCCATCGCCGAGCACTGGTCGTGCGGCGGGAAGGACTTCCCAGACGAGCCCGGAACCGTCATCACCCTCACCGGCGTGCACGCCGGCACCTACCGGGTGGAGGGCATCGTCAAGATGCTCGACCAGCGCGTCGCCACGATCGAAGATCTGCCGAAGGGGCACGAACTCGTGTACCAGACCTGCCAGGACGGCCAGCCGTCGACCATGTCGCTGACCGCGCTGAGTCGCATCCACTGACGCGCCGGGGGGCCGGCGCTCAGTGAGTGCGGCCCCCTCCGTCGAGTCGCGGAGCGCTACGCGGCCTGCTCGAGCTCGTTCGACTCGCGCACCGAGCGCAGCGCGGTCGCCCACGGCACGAGCTGGTCGAGCTGCGTCGCGAACATGCCCGCGTGGTACGCGGCCGGGGTGAACACCGAGTAGTTCTCGAAGTCGGTCATGAGCGAGAAGGAGACCTGCTGGCGTACGTCGGCGATCTGGAGCTCCGCGAGGATGAGACGCAGGTGCTCCGCAGCGCGGGTGCCGCCGACCGAGCCGTAGCTCACGAGCCCGGCGGCCTTGTTGTTCCACTCGCCGTAGACGAAGTCGAGGGCGTTCTTCAGTGCGCCCGAGGTGGAGTGGTTGTACTCGGGCGTCACGAAGATGTAGCCGTCGAACGAGTCGACCTTCGCCGCCCATGCCTTGGTGTGCGCGTTGGCGTACTGGCCGAGGCTCGGCGGAATCGCCTCGTCGAGGTGCGGCAGGGCGAAGTCGGCGAGATCGACGAGTTCGAACTCGGCGTCGCTGCGCGACTGCGCCTGCTCGAGCACCCATCGAGCCACCTGGTCGCCGACGCGGCCGGGGCGGGTGCTGCCGATGATGATGCCGATCCTGACTGCGGACATGTGTACCGTCTCCTTCTCGTGAGATTTAGTTGACACGTCATCATAACCAGAATTGATGACACGTCAACCAACTGTCGGTAGGATGGCGACATGTCCAGGTCCGAGGTCTCAGCCGTCGACGACGCCGAGTGGGCCCTCTGGGACGCGTTCGGAGCGATGCACGCCCAGTTGGGGCGCGAACTCGACCGCCGCCTGCAGCGCGATGCGGGAATCTCCCAGGGGGACTACGCCGTCATGCTCGCGCTCTTCCGCGCGCCGGAGCGCAGCCTGCGGCCGGGTCCGCTCGGCGAGCAGATCGGCTGGGAGAAGAGCAGGCTCTCGCACCAGCTCACCCGCATGGTCGGCAGGGGTCTGGTGGAACGTGTCGAGTGCGACACCGACGGTCGAGGCTCGGTGATCGTCCTGACGAACGCCGGTCGCCTCGCGATGCTCCGGGCCATGCGCGACCACGCCGTCGCGATCCGCTCGCTGTTCCTCGACCTGCTCGAGCCCGAAGAGAAGCAGGCCATCGCCGACGCCTCGGCTCGGGTGCTCGAGCGGCTCGCCGAGACGGACGAACGCGCCGCGAGCTGACGCCGCGCGCCGCGTGCCTCGCGCCACCCGGCCGGGCGACTCGCGCAGTCAGGAGCTGAGCGCCACCCGGTCGTGCGTGGGCGCCGCCGTGCTCGCCCGCACGATGAGCTCGGGAACGCTCGGCGGCGGCATGAGCCGGTCGTCGTCGCCGAGCACGGCGAGCACGCCCGCCATCGCGTCCCGCCCGAGCGCATCGAAGTCCTGGCGGAGCGTCGTGAGCGGCGGGGCGAAGTAGGCCGCCTCGGGGATGTCGTCGAAGCCGACGACGCTGACGTCCTCGGGCACGGAGCGGCCCGCCTCCGCGAGCGCGTGCATCACGCCGAGCGCCATCTGGTCGTTCGAGACGAACACGGCCGTCATCTCGGGATCGTGCGCGAGGGCACGCCCGTGCACATAGCCGCTGCCGGGCGACCAGTCGCCGACGAGCGGCTCGCGCGCCGGCAGGCCGTGCTCGCCGAGCGCCGCCGACCAGCCGCGCACGCGCTCCGCGGCATCCATGGCGTTCGCCGGCCCGCTCACGTGCCGGATCTCGCGGTGTCCGAGGCCCACGAGGTGCTCGACCGCGATGCGAGCGCCCGCGTACTGGTCGAGCCAGACGCGATGCATGCCGCCGCGGTCCTCCGAGGCGACGGCGACGATCGGCACGCCGAGCTCGATGCCGTCGAGGGCGTCGAGCGCGGCACGCTGCGCGGCGATCAGCACGATGGCCTCGACGTTCTGGCGAACGAGCAGTTCGGCCGCCGAACGCAGGCTCGGGGCATCCGTCTCGAGCATGCTCGCCGTGATGACGGAGTACCGGGCGTCGCGCGCCGCCTCGTTGAAGTGCAGGGCCGTGCTCGACGGACCGTAGTCGGGCGCCCCCGTGACGATGAGCCCGAGGGTGCGCGTACGCCGGGTGACGAGCGCACGCGCCGCCGGCGAGGGCACGTAGCGCAGCTGCTTGATGGCCTGCTCGACGCGCGCCCGCGTGGCGGGCCGCACGTTCGGCAGGTCGTTCAGCACGCGTGAGACGGTCTGGTGCGACACGCCCGCGAGCCGGGCGACGTCGAAGATCGTCGCGACCCGGGTCTTGTCGTCTCGGTCGCTCACTCGCTGCTGCGCTCCTGCCTCGCCTCGCGGGCGTGTCGTTCTCGTCGATTATCCCGCCCGTGACCGGCTCGGGCCGGGAGGCTGGCTCACCGCCTTCGGGCGGTCAGCACCTTCTGCAGGATGATGAAGACGAGCAGCAGTGCGCCGATGAAGATCTTCGTCCACCACGACGAGAGCGTGCCCTCGAACGTGATGATCGTCTGGATGACGCCGAGCACGAGCACGCCGAGCACCGACCCGAGCACGAAGCCGTAGCCGCCCGTCAACAGCGTGCCGCCGATGACGACGGCCGCGATCGCGTCGAGCTCGGTGCCGATCGCGGTGAGCGGATACCCCGAGAGCGTGTAGAAGGTGAAGAGCACGCCGGCGAGTCCCGAGCAGAAGCCGCTGATCACGTAGACGAGCACCTTGGTGCGGGCGACCGGCAGACCCATGAGCAGACCGCTCTGCTCGCCGCCGCCGATCGCGTAGACCGTGCGACCGAAGCGCGTCGCGTGCAGCACCCACACGGCGACCGCGACGACCACGACCGCGATGATGACGCTCGGCGTGATCGACATGCCGCCGCCGAGCGGGATGCGGGCGACCGCGAGCTGCACGAACGTCTCGTCGGTGATCGAGATCGAGTTCTGGCTGATCACGTAGCAGAGGCCGCGGGCGAGGAACATCGCCGCGAGCGTCGCGATGAACGGCTGCACCTTGAACACGTGGATCATGAGCCCGACGAGCAGTCCGAGCACGCTCGTGAGCACGAGGATGAGCGGGATCACGACGCCCGGCGACCAGCCCGACTGCAGCAGGCTCGCCGCGATCATGCCGCTCAGCGCGACGACCGCGCCGACCGAGAGATCGATGCCGCCCGTGAGGATCACGAACGTCATGCCGACCGCGAGCACGATGAGGTACGAGTTGTCGACGAGCAGGTTCAGGAACACCTGCCCTGAGAAGAACCCGCGGTAGCGCACGCCGCCGATCACGAACACGGCGACGAAGAGCACCGCCGTCACGATGACGGGTCCGTACTTGGGGCTCGTCAGCAGCGAGCGGATGCTTCGGGCCAGGCCCTGGCGCTGAGCCGGGCCGGCCGGGCCGCCGGAGCGCGCCGGGCGCTGCGGCGCATCGAGGAGCTTCGTCATGACGCCGCCACCCCCTTGCCGGCTCGGAGAGCGAGTCTTCGCCGGAAGCCGCTGAACGCCTCGGCGGTCGTCGGCGACTGCAGGAGGCAGACGACCGTGACGACCGCCGCCTTGAACACCATCGTCGCGATGGGCGGGATGCCCACGGTGTACACCGTCGTCACGAGCGTCTGGATGACGAGGGCGCCGACGAGCGTGCCGAGCAGCGAGTAGCGGCCGCCCGCGAGCGAGGTGCCGCCGATCACGACGGCGAGGATCGCGTCGAGCTCGATGAAGAGTCCCGTGTTGTTCGCGTCGGCCGCGGCGGTGTTCGCGGTGAGGATGAGGCCGGCGATCGCCGCGCAGAAGGCGCAGAACGTGTAGACCGCGAAGAGCAGTCCACGGGCCCGCACGCCGGCCTGCCGGCTCGCCTCGGGGTTGATGCCGACGGATTCGATGAACATGCCGAGCGCGGTGCGGCGGGTGATGAGCGCCGCGAGCCCGAAGACGACCGCCGCGATGATGACCGCGATCGGCACGCCGAACCAGAAGCCCGAGCCGAGGAACTTGAACGGCGGGCTGTTCACCGTGAGGATCTGCCCCTCGGTGATGAGCATCGCGACACCTCGGCCGGCGGTCATCAGGATGAGCGTCGCGATGATCGGCTGGATGCCGAGCACGGCGACGAGGAAGCCGTTCCACACGCCGAGCACGAGCGAGATGAGCAGCGCCACCGAGACGGCGACGGCGACCGTGGCGAGGCTGCCGGGCGTCGGCGATCCGAGGATGATCGAGCACGCGACCGCCCCCGAGATCGCCGCGATCGCGCCGACCGAGAGGTCGATGCCGCGAGTGGCGATGACGAGCGTCATGCCGACCGCGATGATGAGCGTCGGCGCACCGTTGCGGAGGATGTCGATGAGGCTGCCGAAGAGGTGCCCGTCACGCACGCTCACGGTGAAGAAGCCGGGGAACGCGATGAGGTTGATCGCGAAGAGGACGAGGAGCATCACGACCGGCCAGAAGAGGCGGTGCGCGACGACCCGGGCGAGCACGTTCATGCGCGGCCTCCTGAGGCGGGGTCGGTCGGGGGTTGGGGTGCGGATGCCGCGGCATCGGCGGGTGCGACGGAGGTGACGGATGCGGTGACCGGCGCGAGCTCGGCGGCATCCGCGAGTTCGGCGGCATCCGCTTCGACCGAGCCGTCGGCGATGAGGGCGAGCAGGGCGTCGACCGTGAGGCCGTCGTTCTCGAGGTCGGCGACGACGCGCCGGTCGCGAAGCACGACGACGCGGTGGCTGAGGCGCAGCACCTCCTCGAGCTCGGCCGAGATGAACAGCACGCTCATGCCGTTCTCGGCGAGGGTGAAGACGAGCTTCTGGATCTCGGCCTTGGCGCCGATGTCGATGCCGCGCGTCGGCTCGTCGAGGATGAGCAGCCGGGGTGCGATCGCGAGCCAGCGGGCGAGCAGCACCTTCTGCTGGTTGCCGCCCGAGAGGTTGCGCACGAGCGCGTCGGGATTGGCCGGCCGGATGTTGAGGGTCTGGATATAGCTCTGCGTGAGCTCGTCCTGCCGCTTCTTCGGGATCGGACGGAACCAGCCGCGATCGGCCTGCAGCGCGAGCACGATGTTGTCACGCACGGTGAGGTCGCCGACGATGCCCTCGTCGCGGCGGTTCTCGGACGAGAATGCGATGCGGTGCGAGATCGCCTGCCGCGGCGTGCGCAGTTTCGTCGCCTTGCCGCGGATCGTCAGCTCGCCCGTGTCGGCGCGGTCGATGCCGCCGAGGAGGCGCGCGAACTCCGTGCGCCCCGATCCGAGGAGGCCGGCGAGCCCCACGACCTCACCCGCGGCGATCGGCAGGTCGGCCGGCTGGATGCCGCCGCGACGACCGAGCTTCGAGGCGTTCACGAAGGTCGCGGCATCCGATTCGTCGACGACCACCGAGCGGGCGCGCTGCTCCAGGTCGTCGAGGACAGTGAGTTCCTTGCCGATCATCTTCTGCACGAGATCGATGCGCAGGAGCTCCTCGACGAGGTATTCGCCCACCAGCTTGCCGTTGCGGAGCACGGTGAGGCGGTCGCAGATCTCGTAGACCTGGTCGAGGAAGTGCGAGACGAAGAGGATCGCGACGCCCTGCTCCTTCAGCGAGCGGATGACGCGGAAGAGCTCGGCGACCTCGTCGGTGTCGAGGCTCGAGGTGGGTTCGTCGAGGATGAGCACCTTCGCGTTGACGTCGATGGCGCGGGCGATCGCGATGAGCTGCTGCACCGCGAGCGAGTGGTCGCCGAGGAGCGAGCCCGGGTCGATGTCGAGGTTCAGGCCGCCGAGGAGCTCGGCGGAGCGGCGGCGCATGGCTCGCCAGTCGATGGCGCCGAGACGGCGCGGTTCGCGGCCGAGCATGATGTTCTCGGCGACCGAGAGGTTGGGCAGGAGGTTGACCTCCTGGTAGACGGTCGAGATGCCCGCGGCCTGCGCCTGCGCCGGGCCGCTGAACGAGACGTGCTCGCCGCTGAGGGTGATCGTGCCGGCATCGATGCCGTACACGCCCGTGAGTGCCTTGATGAGCGTCGACTTGCCGGCGCCGTTCTCGCCCATGAGCGAGTGCACCTCGCCGGGGAACATCCGGAAGTCGACGCCGTCGAGGGCCTTCACGCCGGGGAACTCGATCGAGATGCCGCGCATCTCGACGACGGGGGCGGCCGGGTCGGTCATGGTTCTCTCCATCGAGGGTGGTACCGGGTGGAACAGGTGGTGGTGGGTGCGCGGCATGGACACGCGCACCCACCGTGCTCCCGTGGGAGCAGTCTCTCAGTACTGGCGGTCGGGCAGGGCTTCGATCGCCTGCTCCTGCGTGAAGGTCGTCTCCTCGGTGATGATGCGCTTCTCGGGCGTCTCACCGTCGTTGACCTGCTTCACGATGTCGACGAGCTGCTTGCCGAGCAGGGGCGAGCACTCGACGATGAAGTTGATCTTGCCGTCGGCGAGCGCCTGCATGCCGTCCTTCACCGCGTCGACCGTGACGATCTTGATGTCCTTGCCGGGCACGAGGCCGGCCGCTTCGATCGCCTCGATGGCACCGAGACCCATGTCGTCGTTGTGCGCGTAGATGAGGTCGACACCGGGGTTCGACTTCAGCAGCGCCTCGGTGACCTGCTTGCCGCCGGCACGCGTGAAGTCACCCGTCTGGCTCGCGACGACCTCGAGGTTCGGGTTCTCGGCGATGACCTCGGCGAAGCCCTCGGCACGGTCGATCGCCGGAGCGGCACCGGTCGTGCCCTCGAGCTGGATGATCTCGACCGGCTCGGCCGTGTCGGCGTACTCGTCGAGCACCCACTGGCCGGCCTTCTTGCCCTCTTCGACGAAGTCGGAGCCGAGGAACGACACGTAGAGCGAGTCGTCCTTGGAGTCGACCGCGCGGTCGGTGAGCACGACGGGGATGCCGGCTGCCTTCGCCTCGTTGAGCACGGCGTCCCAGCCGGTCTCGACGACGGGCGAGAACGCGATGACGTCGACCTGCTGCTGGATGTAGGAGCGGATCGCCTTGATCTGGTTCTCCTGCTTCTGCTGCGCGTCGGAGAACTTCAGTTCGATGCCCGCGTCCTTGAAGGCCGCCTGGATGTCCTTCGTGTTCGCGGTGCGCCAGCCGCTCTCGGCGCCGACCTGGGCGAAGCCGACGACGAGTTCGTCGAGGGGCTTGGGGCCTTCGGCAGCGCCGCTGCCTCCGCTTGCGCAACCGGCCAGGGCGACGAGCATCGCGCCGGCTGCGGCGAGTCCGATGAGCTTCTTCATCAGGTGAACCTCCTTGTTCAGTGGCCGGCGGAGCGTTGCTGCGTTCCTGGTGCGCCGGGCCGCCAGTTCGCTCTGGCCGCGCTCGAAATGTTAGCGCTCACTTGTGAGCGCTCACAAGTAGGAATTCGATAACGGATGCGTCACGGCGTTCTTCGGGACGATTGGCTCGCGCGCGTGCCGGACTCCCCGAATGTGAGCGCTCATCTCAAGCCGCGTCCCCTCGTCGCTCGTCGGGCGCGAGCGCTCGCCGTACCGGCCGCCCCGGGAAGGCTCGCCGGCGGCTGCCGCGGGCCGACGCCCGTGCGGGAGGAGATCGCCGCCCGCGGAGGAGGAGCACGTGGTTCCCCTCCTCCCCACCGAGCGGTCTCCTCCCGAGTGGGTGCGAGACACGGATGGGGCGGCGCGGATGGGGCGGGGCGGATGCCGCGGCATCCGCTTCGTCAGGCCTTGGCGGCCTTGGCGGCGGCCTTGACCGCCTGCTTCGTGGCGCGCACCTTCGCGAGCGACTCGGGGCTCTCGATGTCGGCGACCGAGGCGAACGAGCCCTCGTCGCCGTAGTGACCGGCGGCCTCGCGCCATCCGCTCGCCGTGAGCCCGCACTGTTTGCCCAGCAGTGCGAGGAAGATCTTCGCCTTCTGCTCGCCGAAGCCCGGCAGCTGCTTGAGCCGGCGCAGCACCTCGGCGCCGTCGGGGTCGCCCTGCGTCCAGATGGCGGATGCGTCGCCGCCCCAGTCGTCGCGCACCGCGGCCGCGAGGGCCTGCACCCGCCCCGCCATCGAGCCCGGGAATCGGTGCACCGAGGGCCGCTGCGCGAACAGCTCGGCGAAGGCCTCGGGATCGTGCTCGGCGATCGCGGCGGGATCGATCGTGCCGAGTCGTTCGCGGATCTTCAGCGGGCCGGCGAACGCGGTCTCCATGGGCACCTGCTGGTCGAGCAGCATGCCGGTGAGCAGGGCGAACGCATCGTCACTCAACAGCTGGTCGGCAGCGGGATCCCCCGTGATGTGCAGCGCCATGGCACCCATCCTCCCACTTGGGCGAGATTCCTCGATGAGGACGGGAACTGACCGGATGCTTCGCGAGACTGACTTCAGAGCGATTCGACGAGACGGATCGCGAGTCACCGAACGAGGAGGATCCATGGACTGGAAGATCGAGCTCATCTTCGTGCCCGTCACCGACGTCGACCGTGCGAAGGAGTTCTACGTCGAGAAGCTCGGCTTCAACGCCGATCACGACCAGCGCGTCAACGAGCACCTGCGTTTCGTGCAGCTCACGCCTCCGGGCTCCGCGTGCTCGATCGCGATCGGCGAGGGACTCGGCAGCGGGGTCGAGCCCGGAACGCTCGACGTCATCCAGGTCGTCATCCCCGACGCCGACGCGGCGCTCGCCGCGCTGCGGGAGAAGGGCGTGGACGCCAAGGGCGTCGACGAGCAGGAGTGGGGCCGCTTCGTCACGCTGAATGACCCCGACGGCAACCGCTGGACCCTGCAGGAGCTGCCCGACTACTCGGCCGCCGCTGCCCGCTGAACCGAGCGAACGGATGCCGCGACGTCGAACGCGCCGATCAGCGGCGCGCCGCCGCCGTGCTCGACCGTACGACGAGCTCGGGAATCCGATCGGTGCGGTCGGGAGCAGCGTCGGTCACGTCGGCCTCCTCGCGCTCCTCCCGCAGCACGTCGAGCACGGTCGCCATGATGTCCCGGCCCAGTGAGTCGAAGTCCTGCCGCATGGTCGTGAGCGCCGGGGTGAAGTACGCCGCCTCGGGGATGTCGTCGAACCCGATGACGCTGAGGTCCTCGGGCACGCGGACTCCGGCCTCGTGCGCCGCGTGCACGAGGCCGAGCGACATCTGGTCGTTGCCGACGAACACCGCGGTCGCCGCACCCTCGGCGAGCAGGGCGCGTCCGGCGGCGTGCCCGG
>JAPSJT010000070.1 GCA_031178045.1 Agromyces sp. | reverse complement strand
CCGAGCACCGACTCCATCGCCTCGGCGAAGGCCGCTCCGTCGGCGTCATAGGAGAGCTCGACGACGACGACACCGGAACCATTGACGAGGTCGAGGTGCTCGGGCCGAACGACGATGTGCGTGACGACGGAGTCGACCTCGGCGACCGGCTCGGGAGCCGGCGGAGCAGCCGGCGGCACCTCCGAGGGCTGGGTCACCGGCGGTCGTGTGGGTGCGGGCGTCGGCGGCTGCGTGGGATCGGGCGGGGACACCGTGCACCCGGTGAGCAGCGCCCCGGCTGCCATGAGCATTGCAACGGTCCTCGCGGTACGACCGGTCACGGCCCCTCCATCGTCGCCGGGTCGGATCCGGTTGAGACGACGCTAGCGGCTCACCGCGACCGTGAGGTTCATCTCCGTATTGCGATTCCGTCACGGACGGAGCAGGGCCGCCGATCAGTCGCGCGGCAGCGATCCCTGAGGCGTCGGCAGCTCGACCTCGCTGACCTGCTCCCCCGCGAGTCGCGAGCGTCGACGGCCGTACAGCAGGTAGATCACGATGCCGATCGCGAGCCACACGAGGAAGCGCACCCAGGTGAGCGTCGTGAGGTTCAGCATGAGCCAGAAGCACAGCACCGCGGAGAGCAGCGGCAGCACCGGCGACCACGGCACTCGGAACCCGCGCGGCAGGTCGGGGCGCGTGCGGCGCAGGACGACGATGCCGATGCTCACGAGCACGAAGGCCGAGAGCGTGCCGATGTTGATCATCTCCTCGAGCAGCCCCACGTCGGTGAAGGCCGCCGTGAGCGCGACGACGAGGCCGCCGATGACCTGGACGCGGGCGGGCGTCTTCGTGTGCTCGGTGGTCTTCGACAACCAGCGCGGCAGCAGCCCGTCGCGGCTCAACGCGAACACGATGCGGGACAACCCGAGCAGCAGCACCATGATGACCGTCGTGAGCCCCGCAAGGGCACCCACCGAGATGAGCGCCGACGCCCAGTCCTGCCCGACGAGGCGGAAGGCGGTGGCGAGCGAGGGAGTCTCCTGCTCGGCCAACTGCCGGTACGAGACCATGCCGGTCATGACGATCGAGACGAGCACGTAGAGCGCCGTCACGATGCCGAGGCCGAGGAAGATGCCTCGTGGGAGCCGCTTCTGCGGATCACGCACCTCCTCCGCGCTCGTCGCGACGACGTCGAACCCGATGAAGGCGAAGAAGACGAGGGATGCCGCGGCGAGCATGCCGAAGATCCCGTACTGCGCCGGCGCGGCCCCGGTCGCCCATGAGAACAGCGACTGCGCCCACGCATCGTCGGACCCGCCCGCGGTGGGCACGGCCTCCGGGATGAAGGGCACGTAGTTCGCGGCATTCACGAAGAAGAACCCGGCGACGATGACGAAGACGACGATGCCCACCTTGATGAGGGTGAAGACCGCCCCCACGCGAGCGGTGAGCTTGGTGCCCGCGACGAGCAGTGCGGTGAACACCGCGACGATCAGGAACGCCGGCCAGCTCACCTCGAGATCACCGAGCCGGAATGTCGACGGGAATGGGATGCCGAACGCGAGCAGCGCCTCACCGAGGTAGACGCCCCAGTATTTCGCGATCACGGCGGCGGCCGTGAACATCTCGAGGATGAGGTCCCAGCCGATGATCCACGCAAGGAGTTCGCCCATCGTCGCGTACGTGAACGTGTAGGCGCTCCCCGCCACCGGCACCGTCGACGCGAACTCGGCGTAGCACATGATCGCGAGCCCGCAGGTGACCGCGGCGAGCACGAACGAGAGGATGACGGAGGGACCGGCGTAGTTCGCGGCCGCTTGGGCGCCGACCGAGAAGATGCCGGCTCCGACGGCGACCGCGATGCCCATGAGCGCGAGGTCCCAGGTGCCGAGTGATCGCTTCAGGCTCCGCGTCTCGTCGCCGGAGTCCGCGATGGACGCCTCGACGGACTTCACGCGCAAGTTCATCTGCTCTGCTTCGTTCGAGTCGTCAGCGCACGACGTGCATGGCGCGCGCGGCATCCGTCAGCGAGCCCGTCAGCGACGGGTACACCGGGAACGCCTCCGCGAACTGGTCGACGGTGAGCCGGTGTTCGACGGCGAGCGCGAGCGGGAAGATGAGGTCGGAGGCGCGGGGGGCCACGATGACGCCGCCGATGATCGCACCCGAGCCGCTCGACGCGAAGAGCTTCACGAAGCCGTCGCGGATGCCCATCATCTTCGCGCGCGGGTTCGAGGCGAGGGGGAGCTTGTACACGACCCCGGGGACGACGCCCTCCTCGATCGACTTCTGCGTCCAGCCGACGGTCGCGATCTCGGGCTGCGTGAAGATGTTCGACGTGATGTTGCGCTCCTCGGGCGGGTCGACGACGTCGCCCATCGCGTGGAACACGGCGGTGCGGCCCTGCATCGATGCCACGGAGGCCAGCGGCAGGAAGGTGGTGCAGTCGCCTGCGGCGTAGATGTTCGGCATCGACGTGCGCGCCACCCGGTTCACCCGGATGTGACCGCTGTCCGAGAGCTGCACGCCGGCCTCCTCGAGGCCGAGGTCTGCGGTATTCGGAATCGAGCCGACCGCCATCAGGCAATGGCTTCCGCGCACCTCGCGGCCGTCGGTGAGGGTCGCGACGACCGAGTCGCCGTCGCGCACCACCGACTCGGCGCGGGACTTGTTGAGCACCTTCATGCCGTTCCGCTTGAAGACCTTCTCGATGACGGATGCCGCATCGGCGTCCTCGCCCGGCAGCACCTGGTCGCGGCTCGAGATGAGCGTCACCTTCGCGCCGAGCGCGCGGTAGGCCGAGGCGAACTCGGCGCCCGTGACGCCGGATCCGACGACGATGAGGTGCTCGGGGACCTGTTCGAGCTGGTAGAGCTGAGTCCACGTGAGGATGCGCTCGCCGTCGGGCACGGCGGTGGGCAGGATGCGGGGCGTCGCCCCCACCGAGATCACCAGGGTGTCGGCTTCGATGCGGTCGAAGTCGGTTCCGCCCTTCGCCGTCGCGACGATGATCGCGTTGGCCCCGTCGAGGCGGCCCTCGCCCTGCACGAGGTTCACCCCGGCGTCGAGGAGGTTCGAGCGCATGTCCTCGGACTGCTGGGCCGCAAGGCCGAGCAGGCGCTTGTTCACCGCGGCGAGGTTGATCGCGACGCTCGGCTTGACGGCCTTGTCGGCGGAGCCCTTCGCGTAGAACTGCACGCCGAGGTCGGCTGCCTCCTTGACCGCGTTGGACGCTTCGGCGGTCGCGATGAGCGACTTCGACGGCACGACGTCGGTGAGCACGGCCGAGCCGCCGACTCCCGCCCGCTCGACGAGTGTGACCTCCGCCCCGAGCCTCGCACCCGCGAGTGCCGCCTCATATCCGCCGGGTCCTCCTCCGAGGACGGCGATCCGTTGCGTGCGCTCGAACTCGTAGGCCATGCTCACATTCTGTCGTAGCCCGGGAATGGCCAGCAAACGAGCACGACCCCGCCGCGGCATCCGCTGCCTCATTAGAGTGGTGGGATGCAGCTCGCCAACCCGCTCGACGACCCCGCCGCAGACCCGTTCGCCGTCGCCGCCGAGGCGGCGGCGACCATCGCCGAACTCACGGGCGTCGAGCGTCACGACATCGCGCTCACGCTCGGCAGCGGCTGGGGTCGCGCTGCAGAACTCATCGGCGAGACCACCCACACGCTCGCCGCGACCGAGGTGCCCGGGTTCTCGAAGCCGGCACTCGAGGGCCACGTGGGCACGCTCCGATCGGTGCTGCTGCCGAACGGCAAGCGCGCCCTGGTCATCGGCGCGCGCACCCACTACTACGAGGGGCACGGGGTGCGTCGGGTCGTGCACTCCGTCCGAACGGCCGCGGCGACGGGCGCGACGACGATGATCCTCACGAACGGCGCGGGCGGCATCAAGCCGCACTGGACGCCCGGCACACCCGTGCTGATCAGCGACCACATCAACCTCACGGGCGACTCTCCCCTCGAGGGCGCGACGTTCATCGACCTCACCGACCTCTATTCAGCCCGGCTCCGTGATCTCGCCCGGTCGATCGAGCCGACCCTCGACGAGGGGGTCTACTGCCAGTTCCGCGGGCCCCACTACGAAACACCCGCCGAGGTGCAGATGGCCAAGACCATCGGCGGCCACATCGTCGGCATGTCGACGGCGCTCGAGGCGATCGCCGCCCGCCAGGCGGGCATGGAGATCCTCGGGATGTCGCTCATCACGAACCTCGCTGCGGGCATCCAGCAGACGCCGCTCAGCCACGAGGAGGTCATCGAGGCCGGCCGAGCCGCCGAGTCGGTGATCTCCGGGCTGCTCGCGAAGATCGTGGCCGAACTGTAGGAGACACGGATGCCGCAGACGAACGAAGTCGAGACCCAGCGGGTCGCCCTCGCCGAGGCGTGGATCGCCCAGGACCCCGACCCCGAGACTCGCGCCGAGCTCGCCGCGCTCGTCGAGGCCGTACGCAGCGGCGACGCGACCGCGGCGAGCGAGCTCGCCGATCGCTTCGACCGGCGCCTCGCCTTCGGCACGGCCGGCCTGCGCGGGGCGATCGCGGCCGGTCCGAACCGGATGAACCGGGTGCTCGTCTCGCAGGCGGCGGCGGGACTTGCCGCGTTCCTCGTCGAGCGAGCCGCCCCCGGCACCACCCCATCGGTCGTGATCGGCTACGACGGGCGCAAGAACTCGGCCGTCTTCGCGCGCGACTCCGCGGAGATCATGGCCGGCGCCGGAGTCCGGGCCGTCCTGCTTCCGAGGCTCCTCCCCACTCCGGTGCTCGCGTTCGCCGTCCGGCACCTCGGCACCTCGGCCGGCGTCATGGTGACGGCCTCCCACAATCCTCCGAACGACAACGGCTACAAGGTGTACCTCGGCGGCACCGACGAGGGCTCGCAGATCGTCGCTCCGGCCGACGCCGAGATCGCGGCGAGCATCGAGCGCGTGGCCGCCGCGTCCACCGTGCACGAGCTGCCCCGCGGCGACTTCGAGACGGCCGACGAATCCATCGTCGACGAGTACATCCGTCGCACGGCGCTCGTCGCCTCCAGGCCGCGGGTGCAGCCACGGGTGGTCTACACCGCGATGCACGGCGTCGGCTGGGAGACGACCGCGAGGGTGCTCGCCGAAGCCGGCTTCGAACCCCCGGCCCTCGTCGAGCAGCAGATCTCGCCCGACCCGGCGTTCCCGACCGTCGCCTTCCCGAACCCCGAGGAGCCGGGTGCGATGGACCTGAGCTTCGCCCGAGCCCGCGAGATCGGCGCCGACCTCGTCGTCGCCAACGACCCCGACGCCGATCGACTGGCCATCGCGATTCCCGATCCGGCCTCGCCCGAGGGCTACCGCCGCCTCACGGGCAACGAGGTCGGCCTCCTCCTCGGCTGGCAGGCGGCACGCCGTGCGAGCAGCAGCGGCGGCGACGCGGGTCCCGCCGGAACCCTCGCCTGCTCGATCGTCTCGTCGCCTGGGCTCGAAGCCGTCGCGCGGGCCTACGACCTCGAGTTCTCGGCGACCCTCACCGGGTTCAAGTGGATCTCCCGCGCTCCCGGCCTCGTGTTCGGATTCGAGGAGGCGCTCGGGTACCTCGTGAACCCCGAGACCGTTCGCGACAAAGACGGCATCTCCGCGGCCGTCGCGTTCCTCTCGCTCGCCGCCGAGCTGCAGGCGGCGGGCAAGACGGTCGCCGATCACCTCGACGAGTTCGTGATGCGATTCGGATGCCACGACTCGGCGCAGGTCTCGCTCCGCGTCACCGACCTCTCGCGGATCGGCGCGATCATGGCCCGCCTCCGGGCGACGCCCCCGGCCGCCGTCGGCGGCATCCGCGTCGAACGAATCGAGGATCTCGCCGACGGCTTCGGCGCACTTCCACCGTCCGACGTGCTGCGGATCGTGCTGGAGGGCGGGGCGCGCGTGATGGTGCGGCCGAGCGGCACCGAGCCGAAGCTCAAGGTCTACATCGACGCCGTCGGCGACACGGGTTCGCTCTCCGAGCGCCGTGCTGCGGCATCCGCCGCGGTGGCCGCGCTCGAGGCCGGGATGCGGGAGCTCACCGCCTGAGCCGGGGCTCGGCCCCGTCTGGTCGGGAAGCGGATCTCAGCCGAGCGAGGCCTCGAGCTTGTCGCCGATCTCACTCACGTCGAAGTAGTTCACGACCTCGACGATCTCGGCGAAGCTGCGCCCGATCGCCTGGCGCACCGCGCCGGCGAGCTCGGTCGAGGTGAGGATGACCTGTGCGTCGGCGGCGGCGGCGGCCACGCCCGCCAGGTCGCTCGCGCTCACGTCGGCCGAGATCCCGAGCCGATCCAGGGCACGCTCGGCGTTGACCTTCAGGATGGCGGACGTGCCGATGCCCGCGCCGCAGACGGCGATGATCCTCATGCGGGCACCTCGTCTCCGCTGCCGGCGGCAGCCGCTGCGTCGAGACCGAGGAGCTCGCGCACCTCGTCGGCGGTCTTCGCCCGGGCGATCCTCCCGACGATTCCGCCGTCGTTGAAGGCGTTGGCGAGCTTCGCGACCGAGGCGACGTGTTCTTCGGCGTTCGAGACGGCGAGGCCGACGACCACGCGCACGGGATCGTTGTGGGGGTGTCCGAACGGCACCGCCGTTGCCAGGGTGACCACCGCGAGACCCTCGTGACGCACGTCGGGCCCGGGGCGGGCATGCGCGAGCGCGAGCCCCGGAGCGATCACGATGTAGGCCCCGAACTCCTCGATCACGGCGATCATGCGATCGGCGTACTCGGAGCGGGTCGCGCCCGACCGGGTGAGCGCGCGGCCCGCCTCGCGCACCGCGGCGCGCCAGTCGGCGACCTGCGCGCCGAGCACCACGGCGGTGTCGGGGAGCGGCGGAATGGTCGTCATGCAGGTTCCGTTCGGGGGCGGCGGATCAGAGGATGCCTCGCGGCATCCGTTCAGGCTTCGTCGAAGCCGTCCTGGATGAGCTCGGCGAGCTCCTCGCGATCGTCGAGCGGGAGGAAGGCAGACGCCGCCGCGTTGAGCTGGAACGTCTCGAAGTCGTCGAGGTCGTAGCCGAACGCATCGCCGAGCAGCGCCAGCTCGCGTGTGAGGGTCGTGCCGCTCTGCAGCCGGTTGTCGGTGTTGACCGTGACCCGGAAGCCGAGCTGGTAGAGCAGGTCGAAGGGGTGGTCGACGAGTTCGTCGCCCCAAGCGGTGATCGCGCCGGTCTGCAGGTTGGAGGACGGGCTCGTCTCGAGCGCGATCTCGCGGTCGCGCACCCACTGCGCGACGGGCCCGAGCGACACGTAGGTGTTCTCGTCGTCTTGACGCTCGATCGTGAGGTCCTCGGCGATGCGCACACCGTGTCCGAGGCGCAGGGCCCGGCCGTCGACGAGGGCGCTGCTGATGGAATCGATGCCGTCGGCCTCTCCGGCGTGGATCGTGACGGGGAAGAACTGGCTCGCGAGGAAGTCGAAGGCGGTGCGGTGCCGGCTCGGGAGGAACCCGGCCTCGGCTCCGGCGATGTCGAAGCCGACGACGCCGCGCTCACGGTGGCGCACGGCGAGCTCTGCGATCTCGAGACTGCGGTCGGCGTGCCGCATCGCGGTGACGAGTTGACCCGCCCGGATCGCATGCCCCTGGTGGCGCGCGTCCTCGATGCCCTGCTCGATGCCGGCCTGCACCGCCTCGACGGCCTCGTCGAGCGAGAGCCCACGCGAGAGGTGCTGCTCAGGAGCCCAGCGGATCTCGCCGTAGATGACGCCGTCGTTCGCCAGGTCCTGCACGAACTCGCGGGCGACTCGGGAGAGGCCGCCCCGGGTCTGCATGACGGCAGTGGTGAGGTCGAACGTCTTCAGGTACTCGACGAGCGAGCCCGAGTTCGACTGCTCGGTGAACCACGTGCCGAGGGACTCGGCGTCGCGCGCCGGCACCTCGAGCCCCAGCTCCTCAGCCAGCTCGATGAGGGTCTGCGGGCGCAGGCCGCCGTCGAGGTGGTCGTGCAGCGAGATCTTGGGCAGTGCCCGGATGCTCGTGCCGTCGCCCTCGAGGCGGTACTCCGTCGGTATCGTGTTCACGACTCAACGATAGCGGCGCGCCGCTCGCGAAGTCTCGGCAATCTCGAAGCTCGATCGGAACGATTCCATCGTCGCGAACGCGGTGGATCCGGTACGTCTCCCCGACCGGCTCACTCGATCCTCAGCGCCCGATGCGATCCGCGATGAGCGGGCCGCCGTCGTCGATCGGGTCACCCGGATCACCGATGCGGTACGCGCCCTCGACGGCGTCGAGCGCACGAGCGAATCGAGCCGGCTCGTCGGCGTGCAACGTGAAGAGCGGCTGTCCGGCGCGCACCTCGTCGCCCGGCTTCGCATGCAGCTCCACGCCCGCCGCATGGTGCACGGGGTCCTCCTTGCGCGCGCGGCCCGCTCCGAGCCGCCAGGCGGCGATGCCGAACGGCAGCGCCTCCTGCGCCACGAGCACGCCGTCACGGTCGGCGGTCACGACGTGCTGCTCGCGTGCGACGGGCAGCGGCGCATCGGGGTCGCCGCCCTGCGCACGGATGGCCCGGCGCCACGTGTCCATCGCCCGGCCGTCGTCGAGGGCCGCCTCGACGTCGGCGTCGCGCACCCCGGCGAGTGCGAGCATCTCGCGCGCCAGGGCGACGGTGAGCTCGCGAACGTCGGCGGGCCCGCCACCGGCGAGCACCTCGACCGACTCGCGCACCTCGTTGGCGTTGCCGATCGTCAACCCGAGCGGCACATTCATGTTGGTGATGAGGGCGGACGTCGCCACCCCGGCGTCTTCACCGAGCTCGACCATGGTGCGGGCGAGCTCGCGCGAGCGCTCGATGTCCTGGAGGAACGCCCCCGAGCCGAACTTCACGTCGAGCACGAGTGCTCCGGTGCCCTCGGCGATCTTCTTCGACATGATCGACGACGCGATGAGCGGAATCGCCTCGACCGTGCCGGTGATGTCGCGGAGCGCGTAGAGCTTCTTGTCGGCCGGCGCGAGTCCGGAGCCGGCGGCGCAGATGACGCCGCCGACATCGCGCAGCTGTGCGAACATCTCGTCGTTCGTGAGTTCGGCGCGCCACCCGGGGATCGACTCGAGCTTGTCGAGCGTGCCCCCCGTGTGGCCGAGTCCCCGTCCCGACAACTGCGGCACCGCGACCCCGAATGACGCGACGAGCGGCATGAGCGGCAGCGTGATCTTGTCGCCCACTCCGCCCGTCGAGTGCTTGTCGCTCGTGGGCCTGCCGAGCCCCGAGAAGTCCATGCGTTCGCCCGACGCGATCATCGCCATGGTCATGTCGCGGATCTCGCGGCGTGACATGCCGTTGAGGAAGATCGCCATCGTCATGGCCGACATCTGCTCGTCGGCCACGTAGCCGCGCGTGTAGGCGTCGATGAGCCAGTCGATCTCGGCGGTCTCGAGCTCGTGGCCGTCGCGCTTCGCCCGGATGAGGTCGACGGCGTCGAACGCCTCCACCGCGCTCATTGGGCCGCTCCGCGGAACTCGGCGAGCTGGCGTGGACCGAAGGCGTCGGGAAGCACCTCGTCGATCGTCCTCACGCCCGAGACGGTCTCGAGGAGCATCCCCTCGGCCGAGTGCTCGTAGAGCAGCTGGCGACAGCGACCGCAGGGCATGAGGGTGTTGCCGTGCCCGTCGACGCAGGCGAAGGCCACGAGCTTGCCGCCGCCCGACATCACGAGCGCCGACACGAGGGAGCACTCAGCGCAGAGGGTGACGCCGTACGAGGCGTTCTCGATGTTGCATCCGCTGACGATGCGACCGTCGTCGACGATCGCGGCGGCGCCCACGGGGAACTCCGAGTAGGGCACGTACGCCTTCGCCATCGCCTCGCGCGCGCGATCGCGCAGCGAATCCCAGTCGATCGCATCCGTTGCGGTCATGATGCTCCCCCGTTCAGGATGAGTCGGTTCGTCGAGCGACGGATGCCGCGGCACCCGCTCACGACTTGATGTACGGTTTTCCGGCCGCGGCCGGGCCGCGCACCTTGCCCACCAGTCCCGCGACGGCGAAGATCGTCACCACGTACGGCAGCATGAGCATGAACTCGCTCGGCACCGGCGACCCGATCACGGAGAGCGTGTTCTGCAGGTTCGACGCGAAGCCGAACAGCAGCGCCGCGAGCGTCGCCTTGATGGGATCCCACTGGCCGAAGATCACCGCGGCGAGGGCGATGAAGCCCGCGCCTGCGGTCATCTCCTTGTTGAACGCGATGCCCGAGCCGATCGTGAAGAAGGTGCCGCCGAGGCCGGCGATGGCGCCGGCGAGGGCGACGTTCCAGAATCGCGTGCGGTTCACCTTGATGCCCACCGTGTCGGCGGCCTGGGGGTGCTCGCCCACCGCACGGAGCCGCAGGCCCCATTTCGTGTGGAAGAGTCCGAAGTACACGACGGCGACGGCCAGGTACATGAGGTAGACGACGACGGTCTGCCGGAAGAAGACCGGACCGATGATGGGGATGTCGCCGAGCACCGGGATCGGCCAGCGGTCGAAGCGCGGGGGCGTGTTGAGCGCTGCCGCGTTCGGCGCGAGCACCTGGGAGAAGAAGAAGCTCGTGAGGCCCGTGACCAGCACGTTGAGCACGACACCGACGATGACCTGGTCGACGAAGTACTTGATCGCGAACGCGCCGAGCACGAAGGCGACGAGCATGCCGGCGACCATCGCCGCGAGGAGGCCGAACCACGGCTGGCGGGTGACCGAGGCGACGACCGCCGCCGTGAAGGCGCCCGCGAGCAGCTGCCCCTCGATGGCGATGTTGATGACGCCCACCCGCTCGCCGAGCACACCCGCGAGCGAGCCGAAGATGAGCGGAACGGCGAGGCTCAGCGAGCCGAAGAGCAGGCCGATCATGGGAAGCGACGCGCCCGCGGCCGCCCAGGTCAGGAACCCGAACATGAACACGATCGCGAACACGACGATGAGCCACATGGGTACGCGTCGCTTGGCGCGCACGAGCCAGGCCGAATACGCGGTGATCGCAGCGAGGAGCACCACCACGGTCCAGAGGACGGGCAGCGCGGGCACCGAGATCTCGGGCAGCTGGATCGCGTCGGTGGGCGAGGACCACCGGAAGGTCGTGTCGCCGTCGCGCGGAACGAGGACGGCGAGTGCCAGCGCGGCGACGGTGAAGATCGCGAAGGCGATCGGCGCTTTCCAGCTCGTCACGACGGTCGTGTCGAGCGCGGCGGGTTGCGGCGCGATGCGGTGGTGCTCCGTGGTCTGGCTCACTTCGCCTCCACCTCCTTCGTGACGTTCGGGACGGTTCGCTTCGGACGCCCCTTCGGGTCGGGCAGTCCGAAGATGGTGCGCACGAGCGGCGGCGCCGCGATGAAGAGCACGATGAGCGACTGCACGACGAGCACGATCTCGACCGGCACGCCCTCGGCCGCCTGCATCGAGAAGCCGCCGGCCTTGAACGCCCCGAACAGGATGCCGGCAGCGAAGATGCCCCACGGCGTCGAGCGCCCGAGGAGCGCCACCGTGATCGCGTCGAACCCGATGCCGGCGTCGATGCCCGCGGTGAACCCGGTGGTCACCGTGCCGAGCACCTGGCTGACGCCCGCGAGGCCGAGCAGGGCGCCCGAGATGAGCATCGCGTAGACGTACATCGACGGCACGCTGATGCCCGCGACGCGCGCCGCGTTCGGGTTCTCGCCCACCGCGCGGAAGCGGAAGCCGAGGCTCGAGCGGTTGAGGATCCACCACACGACGATGGTGGCGACGATCACCAGGATGAAGCCGAAGTGGAGGTTGTATTGCGGGCCGAGCAGGTCGAAGAAGGTGGCACTCTCCTTCATCGGCGGCGTCTTGGGATTCGAGGAACCCGGCGCCTGCAGCAGGCCGGGGGTGCGCAGCATCCACGAGACGAGGTAGAAGGCGACGTAGTTCAGCATGATCGTCACGATCACCTCGTGGGCGCCGGTGCGCGCCTTCAGGAAACCGGCTATGCCGCCCCAGATCGCGCCGCCGATGAGTCCGCCGAGCAGTGCGACGAGCATGTGGAGACCCCACGGCAGGTCGAAGCCGAATCCGATCCAGCCGGCGACGGATGCCGCGATCAGCATCTGGCCGCGCCCACCGATGTTGAACATGCCGACCCGGAATGCGAGGCCGACGCCGAGACCGCCCGCGATGAGCGGGGTCGCGAAGGTGAGCGTCTCGGTCAGCGGGCGGATGCCCGCGGCGAAGGTGTCGCGGCGGAAGTTGTAGACCGACCCCTGGAAGAGTGCCGAGTACGCACCCGAAACGGACTCCCAGATCGCGAGGAGGGTGTCGCCGGGGCGTGCGAAGAAGTAGGCGCTCGTCTCCTGCACGCGTTCGTTCGTGAACGCGATCATGATGGCGCCGACGAGCAGCGCGAGGAGCACGGAGAGCACGGAGATGAGGGCGTTGCCGGTCGTGATCCGCTGCAGGGTGGTGTGCCAGCGGGATGGCGGCTCGACGTCGGGGCCGGTCGCTCGGGCGGCACCGGTCGAGGTCTCGCCGGTGAGGTCTCGTGTCGCGGGCCCGGTGT
>JAPSJT010000069.1 GCA_031178045.1 Agromyces sp. | reverse complement strand
GGCACGAGCTCGGGCTGCCGCGGCGGGTACGACCAGTGCGCGCCCGTGCCGGCCGGGTCGATCCGCTCTCGCGGGACCGACGGCCGGTCGGCCGGATCGAGGTCGGCGCCCCAGCCGGGGATCCTCGCTCGCAGCTCCTCGCTGCTCGGGCGGTCGTGATGCGGGGCGGTCGTGTACGGCATGGCCATCCTCCTCAGGCGGCGTTCGGGATGATGACGGGCTTGATGCAGCCGTCGAGCTTGGCGGAGAACATGTGGTACGCCTCGGCGATGTGCTCGAGGGGGATGCGATGGGTGACGATCTCGTTCGGCTTCAGGTACCCGTTCCTGATGTGCTCGAAGAGCCGCGGCCACTGACGCTTCACCGGCGCCTGGTTCATCCGCAGGGTCAGCCCCTTGTTCATGGCGTCGCCGAACTTCACGGCGCTGAAGATGGGCCCGTAGGCGCCCATGACCGAGACCGTTCCGCCCTTTCGCACGGAATCGATCGCCCAGTTCAGCGCGACAGGGGAGCCGCCCTGCAGCTTGAGCTTGGCGGCGGTCACGTGCTGGGTGAAGTTGCCGTCGGCCTCCGCGCCGACCGCGTCGATCGCGACATCCGCGCCGAGGCCCTCGGTGAGCTTCTTCAGGTGCACGACGACGTCGTCGACCTCGACGAAGTTCAGGGTCTCCGCCTGGGCGAAGGTGCGGGCCTTCTCCAGTCGGTAGTCGAGGTGATCCACGACGATCACGCGACCGGCTCCCATGAGCCACGACGACTTCGCGGCGAACAGCCCGACCGGGCCGGCGCCGAAGACGACAACCGTGTCGCCCTCGACGATGTCGCCGAGCTGGGCGCCGAAGTAGCCCGTGCCGAGCGCGTCGGTGAGCATGAGGGCGTCCTCATCCTCGAGCCAGTCGGGGATGACCGTCGGGCCGACATCGGCGAAGGGGACTCGCACATACTGCGCCTGCCCGCCGTCGTAGCCCCCGCACGAGTGCGAATAGCCGTAGATGCCGCCGATCGCCGTCGCGTTCGGGTTCACGTTGTGGCAGTTCGTGAACAGGCCGCGTACGCAGAAGTAGCAGGACCCGCACGAGATGTGGAACGGCACCATGACCCGATCACCGCGCCTCACCCGTTCGACCGACCCGCCGACCTCGGTGATCTCGCCGATGAACTCGTGCCCGAACGTGTGGCCGACTCGCGTATCGGGCATCATGCCGTGGTACAGGTGCAGGTCGGACCCGCAGATCGCGGCCAGGTCGACCCGCACGATCGCATCGTTCGGATGCTCGATCTTCGGCATCTCCTTCTCCTCGACGCGCACCTTGTAGGGCCCGCGGTACACCATCGCCTGCATCGGTCGCTCCTCATCGCGTCATCGCAATCGCACCCCAGGAACCGGCCACGCAACCACTCGGAACGAGGCGGGTCAAGGGGGTTGTCGGGGTTGCCGGGCGCGGCCGAGGGTGGATTCCACACCCTGCGCGACGGCGCCGGCGGAAGGGGAAACGCGATGGTGCAGTCGACGCCGCGCACGTCGGAAGCGGCGGCGGGCCCGGGCAAGCGGCCGAAGCTCAGGTGCCACGTCGTGCCCGGCGTGCACCGCCTCGAGCACGCCTACGTCAACTGCTACGTGCTCGAGGAGGCCGGCGCGCTCACGATCGTCGACACCGCGCATCCGAGCACGTGGTCGGTGATGCTGCGCGCGCTCACCGCCCTCGGCCGCACCCCCGCCGACGTGCGGGCGATCGTGCTGACCCATGCGCACTTCGACCACCTCGGCTTCGCGCGACGCGCGCAGATGGAGTGGGGCGTTCCGATCCTCGCCCATGTCGAGGAACAGGAGCTCGCGGCGCATCCGTACAGCTACGCTCACGAGAATCCGCGACTGATCTACCCCGTGCAGCATCCGAAGGCGATCCCGGCCCTCTTCGGAATGGTGCGGGCGGGCGCGTTGAGGGTGAAGGGGGTGACGGGACTCGAGCCGATGCGTCCCGGTGAGGTGCTCGACGTGCCGGGGCATCCGCGCGTCGTGTTCACGCCCGGCCACACGTTCGGGCACTGCGCCCTGCAACTCGCCGCTGCCGACGCGGTGCTGAGCGGTGACGCCCTCGTCACGTTCAACCCGTACACGGGCGGCGAGGGCCCGCAGATCGTGTCGGGCGCCGCGACGGCCGACAGTGCGAAGGCGCTCGAATCGCTCGCGGCGCTCGCCGAGACCCGCGCATCGGTGGTGCTCCCGGGGCACGGACGCGAATGGCGCGACGGCGCCGGCGCAGCGGCATCCGTCGCCCTCGCAGCGGGGCCATCGTGACGAGGATTCGGCTTCGTCACACGCCCCATTCATGACCCGTTCAGATTCGCGTGTTCGGCTAGGTTGAGCCCGACGCCCACCGGAGTGCGTCACCACCGAACCGATGGGACGAAACGTGACCACCCGTACGGCCGAATACCCCCGGCCGGACCATTTCCTCCTCCACATCAGCGACACGCACGTGCTCGCGGGCGGCCGCATGCTCTACGACCGCGTCGCGAGCGAGCGGCACCTGCGCACGCTCTTCGACGAGTTCGAGGCCTCCGGTGCCCGGCCCGAGGCGATCGTCTTCACGGGCGATCTCGCCGACAAGGGCGAACCCGACGCGTACGACCGCATCCGTCGCATCGTCGACCCCGTCGCCGCCCGCCTCGACGCGCAGGTGATCTGGGTGATGGGCAACCACGACGACCGTGCCGCGTTCCGCCGGGGTCTCTTCGGCGACGACGCGGGCGGGTACCGGCCCGTCGACCGCGTCGACGACGTCAACGGGCTGCGCGTCATCACCCTCGACTCGACGGTGCCCGGACACCACCACGGCGAGGTCGCGCCGGCCCAGCTCGACTGGCTCGCCGAGGAGCTCTCCATCCCGGCGCCGCACGGCTCGATCCTCGCGATGCACCACCCGCCCGTGCCGAGCGTGCTCGACCTCGCAGTCTCGGTGGAGCTGCGCGACCAGGCGGGCCTGGCCGAGGTCGTCGAGGGCAGCGACATCCGCTCGATCATCGCCGGCCACCTGCACTACTCGTCGACCGCGACGTTCGCGGGGATCCCCGTCTCGGTCGCCTCGGCGAGCTGCTACACGCAGGACCTGAACGTGCCCGTCGGCGGCACCCGCGGACGCGACGGCGCCAGGGCCTTCAACCTCGTGCACGTCTACCCGACCACCGTGCTGCACTCGGTCGTGCCGCTCGGCTCCTTCCCGGCGCTCGACTGGATCGACGCCGACGAGAGCGCGCGCCGACTCGGCGCCTTGGGCGTCAGCATGCCGGATGCCTCGACGCCCGCCGTGCCGAAGGAGCCGCCGTTCACCATGCCGATCCCGGTGCTCGCCTAGCGCCCGCTTCCGCTCCCGGTCGTTCGCCGGGCGCGCGGCGGAGTGCCGGATGCCGCGATTCGGGCCCGCGTCAGGCGGTGAGGTTCGGAGTGCCGGATGCCGCGACGGGCGCGAGCTCCGCTGACTGCGCGGCCTCCGCTCCCTTCTCCCAGGGGGCGGGGAACGGGAAGTAGTGCTCGAGGAACTCGATGACGGCGGCGGTGCGCTCCTCGACCGAGATCTCGGGGAAGCTGCCGTCGTTCAGGCAGAACATGTCCTGGTCGCGGCGCTTCAGGAGGCGTTCCATCGCGGGCAGTGCCGTGCGCAGCGTCGTCTCGATGTACTTCACCTTCGCCTCGGTCTGGGCCACGGCCTTGCCGGTGAGCAATCCGTAGTAGTGGTAGAGCGAGTTCGTGACCGAGATGTCGGTGGCCGAGCGGAACCGGCTCGCGGCCGTGCGGCGGAACTCCTCGGGGAACTCGCGCTCGAGCTCGGCCATCACGCTCTTGCGAAGCGGGGCGGCGCAGTGCTCGAGGTGCCGCGTCGTGACCTTGCCGAAGCGCTCGCGCAGCAGGGCGCGGTTCACCCTGGCGGCGTTCTCGAAGCCCGAGCGACCCGCGTGCGTCTCGCCGAGGCCGATGCGGGTCGAGGCCTCGACGAACTTCGTGATGCCGCCCGGTGAGAAGAAGAGGCTGGGCGAGACCGGCCGGCCGAAGAACATGTCGTCGTTCGAGTAGAGGAAGTGCTCGGCGAGCCCCTCGATGTGGTGCAGTTGGCTCTCGACCGCGTGCGAGTTGTGCGTCGGCAGCACCGAGGGGTCGGCGAACATCTCCTCGCTGCGAACGATGGTGACCTTCGGATGCTTCGCGAGCCAGCTCGGGGCGGGGGAGTCGGTGGCGATGAAGATGCGCCGCACCCATGGCGCGAACAGGTGCACGGAACGCAGCGCGTACTTCAGCTCGTCGATCTGCCGGTAGCGCGCCTCGGAGTCGTCGCCCTCGCCGACGACGTAGCTCTGCATGCGCTTCGCCCGCTCGCGCACGAACTCGTCGCTCGAGCCGTCGACCCACGAGAAGACCATGTCGATCTCGAAGTCGACGTCGCTCGCGAGCGGCGAGAACATGTGCTCGAGCGTCGGCCACTCGCGGCCGAAGCGCACGACGGTGGCGTCGATCGCCTCAGAGCGGGGGAGGGTGCGGCGCATCAGCGCGTTCTCGAGCGGCGCCTCGATCGTGTCGTCGCCGAAGCGCCAGAACTCGAGCTGCACGCCCGTCTCGCGGCCGTAGCGGAGGCGGCCGACGGGCTCGATGCGCGGGCGGTAGAGCCGAAGCGCGCTCGCCTTGCGGTGTGCCGAGAGCCGCCCGTCGGCCACGAGCACGGGGTGCGCCTCGGCCGCTCGGGCCGGCGCGATCGCGGCCGAGTAGAACGGCTCGTTCGCGAACGCGGCGGCGAGCTCGCGGGCGATGGCCTTGCGATCGGCTCGATCGACCGCGATGACGGGCCGATCGTCGCTGCCGCGAACGAGCAGGTACCGGATGCCGGCCTCGTCGAGCGCCGTGGCGACTGCGAGCAGGTCCTCGACCATCGACTCGTGCGGCGTCATGTGGCCGTTGCGCAGCGCGTACTGCCCCTTGCGCACGACGAGGTCGTCGCGATCGAAGCGGGCGGCACTCGGGGCGGATGCCACGAGCACGAGTTCCGAGGCATCCGACAGCCGCATCGGCGGAGCGGTCGCCGGCTCGCGCCGTGCGAACGCGTCGCCGTCGTGGTGGTGCCGGCGATGCCGGTGCGCTCGATCGCGGTCGGAACTCGTCACGGAAGGGTGGCCTCCAGGGGTCGCTGGTCTGGGATTCCGCCGAGAAGTGGCGGACATCCCATTCTACGCGTGCGCGAAAATCGTCGAGGGGATTGCGCAACGCGGGTGGAGGGCGTAGCGGTTCCCACGCGTCCAGGGCGGAGGCTGTGTGCTCCCACATGTTGCGGGCGTACCGTCCGGACATGAACACTGAAGCGTCACCGAACCGCCCGCCGTCGGCCAACGGCGTACACCGACGCACGCTGCGCGATGAGTCCGTGACGAGGGCGAGGTCGGCGGCCTTCTGGGCGACGTTCGATGCGAATCGTGGCAGTGATCGCCGGTGGGCCGAGAGCGTGGCCGCGTCGTGGCGGCGAACGCCCCATGCGCTTCGCATCCCCGCCGAGCCCGCCGACGACACTCCCGCCCGATGAGCCAGGACGACGCGGGCACCCGCGGCATCGGCCCCTTCGCGCTCGACCACGTGCTGCCGAGTGAGCTGCCGGACTCCCTCGGCACCGTCGACGCACCCGATCACTACGTCGTGACCGCGATCTTCTCGCGCCGTCCCGACCCGGTCGAGCTCGAGCTGCTCGGTGCACCGGCGGTACGCGAACAGCTGGCCGCCGCGGGGTATCCCCGCGTCACGCTGACGCCATCCGATCGTCGACTGCTCATCGGCGGCACGAACCTCCACGAGCTCGAGTCGGGGCTCGCCCACACGATCGGTGTCATCCTCGCCACGATCGGCGAGCGCGTCGCCGAGCGCCGCGTCGTACGCCAGGAGGAGCGGGAGGAGTTGCGCCAGCACGAAGCCGCGCGAGCCGCCACCGTGGTGGCCGCCGCCGCCCGAGTCAGCTTCGATCCCAGCACCTCGCACTACCGCTGAGCGAGGAGCGAGGAAGAAGGGAACCGGGAGGAACGGCGGCGTCGAGCGACGATCTGGGAGTCCGCCGCACGTTCGCGAGGATTCCTCGTGCTCGGCGTAGCATAGGAGCATGTGGACGGCGATCGTCCACTCCCTCAGGCCGCGCAGCGGCACGCGGGATCAGGGGGAGGTGGCATCGTGGCCATCGCAGCATCATCGTCGTCACGTCCGAGCGTGCCGGAGCATGGCAGGACCGGGGGAGCGAACAGCGACTTCACGGATCTCGCCCGCCTCGTGAAGTCTGCGGGCCTGCTGCGACGGCGCTACGGCTACTACTGGACGAAGCTCATCGCCGTGCCGCTCCTGTTCGGCGCGGCGATCGCCGTGTTCATCTGGGTCGGCGACACGTGGTGGCAGATGTTCACCGCCGTCGGTTTCGCGTTCCTCTTCACCCAGATCGCCTTCCTGGGCCATGACGCCGCCCACCGGCAGATCTTCCGCTCCGGTCGCTGGAACGACTGGATCAGCCTGATCCTCGGCGATCTCTTCGTGGGGATGAGCTATGGATGGTGGCAGCACAAGCACACCCGCCACCACGCGAATCCCAACCAGATCGGCGCCGATCCCGACATCGACCTGCCCGTCGTCGCCTTCACTCCCGAGCAGGCATCGCGTGACCGGGCGGCCCTCTTCCGCTGGATCATCGCCCACCAGGGTGCCTTCTTCTTCCCGATCCTGCTGCTCGAGGGTCTCTCCCTCCACGCTTCGAGCGTGCACCGTGTGCTGCAGCGGGAGCGTGTCGCGAGGCGCCCGGTCGAGATCGCCTTCCTCACGGTGCGTGTCGTGGGCTACCTGGCGCTCGTGTTCCTCGTGCTCTCGCCCGACAAGGCCGCAGTCTTCCTCGCCATCCAGCTCGGGCTCTTCGGGTTCTACATGGGAATGTCGTTCGCCCCGAACCACAAGGGCATGCCGCTCGTGCCCCGCGACATGAAGCTCGACTTCCTCCGTCGCCAGGCGCTCATGAGCCGGAACATCCGGGGCAACCGCGTGCTCGACTTCCTCATGGGTGGACTGAACTACCAGATCGAGCACCACCTGTTCCCGTCGATGGCGCGACCGCACCTGCGCCGGGCCGCACCGCTCATCGCCGACTACCTGCGCGAACGCGACGTGCCGTACACGCAGACGACGCTCTGGCAGTCGTACGCCATCGTCGTCCGGCATATCAACCGGGTGGGCCTCGGGGAGCGCGATCCGTTCGAGTGCCCGCTCCTCGCGCAGCGCCAGAGCATCGGCACCGTCGAGCGCGGCTGACCTCCGCGCCGCCTGCGCACCCTGCGGGTGACGCCGCGTGACGCTCGGTTTCGGCGTGTGGCACCCGATTCCCTCGTGTGACGCGCGCCCTCGCGGCATCCGCTCGGCCTCCCTAGCGTCGGCATCCGGGAGGTCGAACACACATGCCACGACTCATCATCGGCGCGATGGTCCGCGCCGTCGGCGCCTACCCGTCGGGCTGGCGATATCCGGGTGCGCATCGCGACCCGCGCGGCGACGCGGCGGTGCTGCGCAGGGCGGCCGAGGTCGCCGAAGCGGCCCGGCTCGACTACCTCTTCTTCGGCGACTGGCTCGCGACCGGACACGACCTCGAGTTCCGCGATCCGCATCTCGTCGCCCGCATCGAACCCCTCTCGGCGATCACCTACCTCGCGGGCGTCACGAGCCGCATCGGGCTCATCGCCACCGCGAACACGACGTACGCCGACCCGTACACGCTGGCTCGCGCGACCGCCTCGATCGACCTGCTCTCGGGTGGTCGCGCCGGCCTCAACCTGGTGACCGGCGCCGAGCCGCGGGCCGCCGGCAACCACGGCCAGGACTTCCACCAGGCGAACGAACACCGCCACGACCGGGCGGTCGAGTTCGAACTCGTGCTGCGCCGGCTGTGGGACTCGTTCGAAGACGACGCGATCGTCGCGGATGCCGCCGCCGGCGTCTACCTCGACCCGACGCGACTGCACGCCACCGACTTCCACGGCGCGCACCTCAGCGTGGCGGGCCCCCTCAACGTCGCGCGCCCGGTGCAGGGGCACCTCCCGATCGTGCACGCGGGCACCTCGCCGCGCTCCCGCGTCTTCGCCGCCCAGAGCGCCGACCTCGCCCTCGTCGCGGTGACGGGCCTCGAGCACGCCATCGCGATCCGCGAGGAGCTGCGCTCCCTCGCCTTCGAGTCGGGTCGCGACGACCGCACGCTCAAGGTCATCGCGCCCGTGCTGCCGATCGTCGGCGAGACCCGGGAGCACGCGCAGTCGATCGCCGACGAGCTCAGCGAGCTCGTGCAGATCGCCGAGGACTGGCCCGAGGCGCCGCCCGCGGCGTTCCCCGCGACCCGCTCGCTCGCACAGCTCTCGGGCCTCGTCGGGGTCGACGTCTCGGAGCTGTCGCCCGACCGTGCCGTCACGCCCGGACTCCTCGCGAGCTTCAGCGCCGCAGGTCAGGAGCTCGTCGAGATCGTCGCCGAGCGCACCGGCCGCAGTCCGTCGGGTGAGCGGCCGCCGACCCTGCGCCACCTCGTGGTCGCGGCATCCGTCAACGCCTCGATGATCGTCGGCACGGCCGACGAGATCGCCGAGGAGTTCACGGCCTGGGCCGAGGCGGGTGCCGTCGACGGCTTCAACGTGCTCTCGGCGGTGCAGCCCGCGCAGTTCGAGGCGTTCGCGTTCGGCGTCGTGCCCGAGCTGCAACGTCGCGGCCTCGTTCCCGTCGAGTACGAGGGCGAGACGCTGCGCGACCACCTCGGCCTCGAGCGCCCCGAGAACGTGCACGTGACACACGGTCTCGTCTCGCCGCCGGGCCGGCGCGGCTGAGCCGGTTCGTGACCGAATGTGTCGTGCCGTGACACCGTGCGACGCCGATGGTTGAGGCGCACTGCGGCCCGCCGTAGTTTCGACGCCAACCGACCGAGGAGCGCCCGTGACCGCCACCCAGCTGCAGACGCCGCCGTCGCGCGTGTCCGCGGCGACGACGGCTCGGTCGGATGCCGCGTCTGCCGCGTCGCCCGCGTCGCCCGTGCCGGGTCGGCGATCCGGACCGGGGCCGCTCGCGACGCTCGCCGACGCCGGCCTCGAAGTCCCGGTGCTCGGCGGCGGCGCCGTGCGTCACGTGAACCTCGACGTCGCCGCATCCGCGCCCGCGTTCGACGCCGTCGCGAGGCACGTCGCTCGCGTGCTGCCGTACTACGCGAGCGTGCACCGCGGGAGCGGGTACCCGTCGCAGGCGGCGACCGCCCTCGTCGAGGACGCCCGGGCGACCGTCGCCCGCCACGTGGGCGCCCGCGACTCCGACGTCGTCGTCTTCACCCGCAACACGACCGACGCGCTCAACCTGCTCGCGACCGCGGTGCCCGGCGAGACGGTGGTGCTCGACGTCGAGCACCACGCGAACCTCCTGCCGTGGCGCGGGCGCCGCGTGGTCGTCGGACGCCCGACGATCGCGGCGACCCTGTCGGCGCTCGCCGAGGAGCTCGCGAGCCGCCCCGCCGCGCTGCTCTCGGTGACCGGGGCCTCGAACGTCACGGGCGAGGTGCTGCCGATCGACGCGCTCGCGCGTCTGGCGCACGAGCACGGCGCCCGTCTCGCGGTGGATGCCGCGCAACTGCTGCCGCACCGGCGCGTCGACCTCGTGGCATCCGGTGTCGACTACCTCGCGTTCTCCGGACACAAGGCGTACGCGCCGTTCGGCTCGGGCGCCCTCGTCGGACGGGCCGACTGGCTCGATGCGGCGCCCGGGTACCTCGCCGGCGGGGGAGCCGTCGAGTCGGTGCGCCTCGACGGCGCCGCCTGGAAGACCGGCGCCGACCGGCACGAGGCGGGCACGCCGAACGTCGTCGGCATCGCGGCGCTCGCGCGGGCGCTCGTCGAGCTCGAGCGTCTCGGCGCCGACGCCCGCCACGCGCACGAGTCGGCGCTCAGTGCACGGCTGCACGAGGGCCTCGCGGCGCAGCGCGGCGTCCGCGTCATCCGCGGCTTCGACGACGCCGACGACCGCCTCGGCATCGCGACGATCGAGCTCGAACGCGGCTCGGTCGGACTCGTCGCCGCCGCCCTCGCGGCCGAGCACGGCATCTCGGTGCGCGCCGGACGCTTCTGCGCCCACCCCTTCTTCGACCGCGTCGCGAGCCGGGCGAACGGGCTGCGGGCGAGCCTCGGTGCCGGATCCTCCGCCGACGACGTCGACCGGTTCCTCGAGGCCCTTGCGCGGCTCGTGGCCGACGGCCCCGCCCACGAGTACGAGCGAACGCCCGAGGGCTGGTGTCCGCGCGCCGACGACCGGCCGCGGATCTCGTTCGACTAGCCCGAGGGGCGATCCGTCATGGTCGCCGGCGTCGCCCACGCCCCGCCCCTGCTGCCGCCCGCCCCTGGACCGCCCGTCAAGGCCGGGACCGGCCGGACCCCGTTCGCTACCATGACGGAATGCGCGCGCGGAGACTCGGGCCCACGATCGCCACGTTGACGATGACGGCCGTGCTGCTCGGCGGTTGCGCCGTCAACGAGCAGGGCGACGTCGAGAGCGATCTCGCCGGCACGCTCGACGGTGCCGGTTCCTCGGCGCAGGGTGCCGCGCAGGATGCGTGGATCGCCGGCTTCCAACGGGCGAACGCGAGCGTCACGGTCAACTACGACCCCGCCGGTTCGGGCGCCGGGCGTGAGCAGTTCATCGTCGGGGCCGTCGGGTACGCGGGCAGCGACACCGCGCTCTCGAAGGACGAGGCGAGCGGTGAGCTCGAGCGGTGCGCGCCCGGCTCGGGGGCGATCGACCTGCCCGTCTACCTCTCGCCGATCGTGCTGGCCTTCAACGTCGAGGGCGTCGACGAGCTGCGCCTCGACGCGGCATCCGTCGCCGGGATCTTCTCGGGCGAGATCGAGCGGTGGAACGACCCCGCGCTCGCGCGCCTCAACCCCGGCGCCACCCTGCCCGACGCCCGCATCACGGCGGTGCACCGCTCCGACGACTCCGGCACGACCGAGAACTTCACCGATTACCTCGCCGAGGCGGCGCCCGAAGCCTGGCCGCACGAGCCCGATGATGCGTTCCCGTACGAGGGCGAGGCCGCGCAGGGCAACTCGGGCATCGCGGCCGTGATCCGCGACGGTGTGAACGTGATCGGCTACCTCGACGCGTCCCGCGCGGAAGGGCTCGGGGTCGCGAGCCTCGCGGTCGGCGACGAGTTCGTCGCTCCGAGCGCCGAATCGGCGGCGGCGATCGTCGACGTCTCACCCATGGAGGAGGGCCGCGAACCCGACGACCTCGTCGTCGACATCGATCGCGCGACGACCGAGGCGGGGGTGTACCCGCTCGTGCTCGTCAGCTACCTCATCGCGTGCCGCGAGTACGCGGATCCTGCCGAGGGCGAGCTCGTGCGCGCCTACCTCGAGTGGGTGGCGAGCGGGGAGGGCCAGGATGCCGCGGCCGACGACGCCGGCTCGGCGCCCATCTCGGCCTCGCTGCGCGATCGGGTGCTCGCCGCCGTCGCCGAGATCAGCTGATCGGCGCCCGCGGTCGACTCACGCGGCACGCTTCGTAGACTGGAAGCAGGCGCAGGGAACCGGGAACGGACGCTCGCGCCGGGAGGGGACGAATGCAGCCGCTGGTCGAGAGCGACATCCGCGGATCGCTCGGCAATGCGAGCGAAGCCGAGCTCGCCCAGCTCTCGCTGCCGGTGCGGTTCTTCGTGACCGAGTGGGCGCACCTCGACGCGTTCGGGTGGCGCGATCCGCGCATCCCGTCACGGGGGTACCTCGTCACCGAACTCGACGGTGCGCCCGCCGGCGTCGTGCTGCGCGCCGCGCCCTCGGCCGGGTCGCACCACCGTGCGGCGATCTGCAACCTGTGCCACACGCAGCAGCCGGGCGATCAGGTCGTGCTCTTCTCGGCGCGGCGGGCCGGTGAGGCGGGGGAGCGGGGCGACAGCGTCGGCACCTACATGTGCGCCGACCTCGCCTGCCAGGAGACGGTGCGGCTCGGACGGCCCGCGGCCCCGCTCGAGGTGCAACCGAGTGTGCACGAGCTCGAGCGCATCGAGGGACTCGCGCGCCGCACCCGGGCGTTCGTCGCCGACGTGCTCGACGTGCGCGTCTAGGCAGGCTCTCGGGCCGACGGATCGCCGGCGGACGCGTCAGCGCGCGGCATCCGGAGCGAGCGGCTCGAGGGTCGGGCGCTTCGCCGTGCGCCCGTCGCCCGACGAGCGACCCGTGATCCGGCGGCCGATCCAGGGCAGCACGAATTCGCGGTAGTAGGCGGCCGTGTTGCGGCTGCGAGGGCCCGTCGGCGCGGCCGCGACCTCTTCGACGCCCCACTCGGGCGGCACCGGCACCCCGAGCGCCGTGAGCACGTTGCTGGCGACACGCGCATGCCCGAGCGAGTTGAGGTGGAGCTTGTCGGGCGACCAGTAGCGGATGTCGCGGAGCCCACGATCGTTGAAGTTGTCGACGAAGGTGACGCCTTCGAGTTCGGCGAGATCGAGGAGCTTCGAGGTGAGCCGCGCTCCCCGCACGTCGAACACCCTGCCGAGCGGAAGGTGCTCGGTGGGATTCGCGCCGCTCAGCATGAGCACGTGGATGCCCTC
>JAPSJT010000003.1 GCA_031178045.1 Agromyces sp. | reverse complement strand
GTTGCCGATGTGCGGTGCGGTCATCATGACGATCTGCCCGGCGTAGGAGGGGTCGGTGAGGGTCTCCTGGTAGCCGGTCATGCCCGTCGCGAACACCGCCTCGCCGAGTGTGCGTCCGCGCGCGCCGTAGGCGCGCCCGTCGTAGCGGCGCCCGTCCTCGAGCACGAGCACCGCCGGCTCGATCGTGCGGGTGGGGGTCTCAGTCATCCGAGGCCTCGCTCTCCTGTTCCGGCCGCTGCGCCTGCGGCGCCGCGGCGATGTCGTTGACGGCGGCGATGATGCGCGCCGTGTCGCCCGGGAACCGGGCCCTGAGGTAGCTGTCGACGCGCGGCGGGACGCCCGCGCCATCGGCGTCGGCGAGCCGCACGATCCAGGTGACGGCGATCAGTCCGTCGGGTTCGACGCCGCGGTCGATGGCGTAGCTCGCCGTGCCTGCCGAGACGATGCGGTCGGCCGGCAGGAAGTTCGCCGGTTCGCCCGCGATCCGTAAGACGACGCCCTCGGGAAGCACTTCGATGCGTGCCGCCCCGCGGAACGCGAGCCCCGGCACGGCGAGTCGCTCGAGGGGTTCGCCGGCGGGCGTGGTCGCGACGTAGAGCACCTCGGTCTCGAGCACGGGCGCACCGTGCTCGGCCGGCAGCTCGTAGGCCGAGAGCGTCTCGTCGCGCTTCGTGCGGCGCATCCAGGAACGTCGCATGAGCCACGCCGCCATGCCGACCACGACCACGGCGACGATGAGCCCGATCCATTGCTCAGTGCGCATCGCCCGCCCCCGATCGTGCGGCCGCCGCGTGAGCGACCTCGTCCGCGGGGCGGACGGAGCCGTCGAGCACGGTCGGGTAGCCCGAGTGGAAGGTCGCCACGACCCGGCCCGGCAGGCGGAGCCCGAGATAGGGCGAGTTCACGCTCCGACCCGCGAGGCGGGCTCGGTCGAACTCGGATGCCGCCGCAGGGTCGTAGAGCACGAGCTCCGCTGCCGAGCCGGCCGCGAGCGGGTGCCCGTGCCCGCTCAGCCGGCCGATGCGGGCCGGCGCCGTCGAGAGCACGCGTGCGACATCCGCCCAGTCCATGAGTCCCGTCTCGACGACGGCCTCATGCACGACGGCGAGTGCGGATTCGAGCCCCACCATGCCGTTGGCGGCGGCATCCCATTCGCTCTCCTTCGCCTCGACGGGGTGAGGGGCGTGGTCGGTCGCGACGATGTCGATCGTGCCGTCGGCGAGTGCGGCACGCAGGGCCTCGACGTCTTCGGCCCGGCGCAGCGGCGGGTTCACCTTGTAGCGGGGGTCGTATCCGGCGACGAGGTCCTCGGTGAGGAGCAGGTGGTGCGGCGTGACCTCGGCCGTCACGTCGATGCCGCGGGCCTTCGCCCAGCGGATGACCTCGACGGAGCCGGCGGTGGAGACGTGGCAGACGTGCAGTCGGCTGCCGACGTGCTCGGCGAGGAGCACGTCACGCGCGATGATCGACTCCTCGGCGACGGCGGGCCAGCCGACGAGTCCGAGCTCGCCCGAGAGCGCACCCTCGTTCATCTGGGCGCCCTGGGTGAGGCGCGGCTCCTGCGCATGCTGGGCGATGACGCCGTCGAAGGCCTTCACGTACTCGAGCGCCCGGCGCATGAGCAGCGGGTCGGAGACGCAGAATCCGTCGTCGGAGAAGACTCGGACGTTCGCGCGGGAGCGCGCCATGGCACCGAGCTCGGCGAGCTGTTCGCCCTTGAGGCCGATCGTCACGGCACCGATCGGCTGCACGGTCGCGTAGCCGGCCGCGCGACCGAGACTCGCCTCCTGCTCGACCACGCCGGCGGTATCGGCCACCGGGAACGTGTTGGCCATCGCGAAGACGGCAGTGAAGCCGCCCGCGGCCGCCGCCTGGGTGCCGGTGAGCACCGTCTCGCTCTGCTCGTAGCCCGGCTCGCGGAGGTGCGTGTGCAGGTCGACGAGACCCGGGAGCGCGACGAGCCCGTCGGCGTCGACGACGGTCGCGCCCGCGACATCCGTCACCCGGCCGATCTCGGCGATGCGGCCGCCGTCGAGCAGGAGGTCGGCGCGCTCGCCCGTGGGCAGGGTCGCCCCGGCGATGAGGTACCGCTCGGACATCAGGCCTCACCCCGCTCGCCCGACAGCAGCAGATAGAGGGCGGCCATTCTCACTGATACTCCGTTCGCGACCTGCTCGCGCACCGTGGACTGCGGCGAGTCGGCGGCGCGGGCGGAGATCTCCAGCCCGCGGTTCATCGGCCCAGGGTGCATGACCATCGTAGTCGGGGCCAGGCGGTCGAACCTGGCGTCGTCGAGGCCCCACGTGCGCGCGTATTCGCGGCTGTTCGGGAAGAACGCCGCGTGCATCCGCTCGGCCTGGATCCGAAGCATCATGACGACATCGGGTCCGCTCGCGAGCGCGGCGTCGAGGTCGTAGCCGATCGCCGCGGGCCACGCGCTCGTATCGACCGGGACGAGGGTGGGCGGCGCGACGAGCTCGACCTCGGCGCCGAGCGTCGTGAGCAGCCAGACGTTCGACCGGGCGACGCGGGAGTGCAGGATGTCGCCGACGATCAGGACGTGCACGCCGTCGAGGTCGCGGCCGCGGGATGCCGCGCCGTGCACGCGACGTCGGATCGTGAAGGCGTCGAGGAGGGCCTGCGTCGGGTGTTCGTGCGTGCCGTCGCCCGCGTTCACGATGCCCGCGTCGATCCACCCGCTCGCCGCGAGGGTCTGCGGCGCACCCGACGCGTGATGGCGGATCACGACACCGTCGGCGCCCATGGCGTGGAGGGTCTGCGCGGTGTCCTTCAGGCTCTCGCCCTTCGAGACGCTCGATCCCTTCGCGCTGAAGTTGATGACATCGGCGGAGAGCCGCTTCGCCGCCGCCTCGAACGAGATGCGGGTGCGCGTGGAATCCTCGAAGAAGAGGTTCACGACGGTCTTGCCGCGAAGCGTCGGCAGCTTCTTCACCTCGCGCTCCTGCACGGCGGCCATGTCCTCGGCGACGTCGAGGAGCTCGATGGCGACGTCGCGCTCGAGCGATCTCGTCGACAGCAGGTGCCGCATCAGGCCTCGCCCCCGTCGATCGTCACGGCGTCGTCGCCGTCGATCTCGGCGAGCCGCACGTTGATGCGCTCTCGGGTGGAGCTCGGGAGGTTCTTGCCGACGAAGTCGGCGCGGATCGGGAACTCCCGGTGGCCTCGATCGACGAGCACCGCGAGGCGAACGGCGCGTGCACGACCGAGATCCGCGAGTGCGTCGAACGCGGCCCGGATCGTACGACCCGAGTACAGCACGTCGTCGACGAGCACGACGGTCTTGCCGTCGATGCCGCCGGGCGGCACCTCGGTGGGGGCCGGAGTGCGGGTGCGGGTGCGACCGAGGTCGTCGCGATACATCGTGACGTCGAGCGCTCCCGCGAGCGCCGCGGGAGCATCGGGTTCGATGCGGGCGATGTTCTCGGCGATGCGCCGGGCGAGGACCACGCCACGCGTCGGGATGCCGAGGAGGACGAGATCGGAGCTTCCGCGATTGGACTCGAGGACCTCGTGCGCGATGCGGGTCAGCGCCCGCGAGATGTCAGCCTGGGTGAGCACGGCACGTGCCAAGGACCGACTCCCTTCTCCGCCTCACAGGACGGCCTTAAAGGTTGTCAACTCGCTCGAGTCTACCTGCTCGCCGCCGGGCGTCTGTCCCGCGACCGAGGGCTGCCGGGGCGACGGCCCTCCGCGCTAGCGTGCAGGCATGCGCACGGTCCCGTCTCGACCCGTCTCCGTGGCGTCCGCACTCGCTGCCGCGCTGTGGGCGTTCTTCCTGCTGCCGCCGCAGCAGGCGGTGTGGTCGGGAAGCGGCGCGCTTCCGGAGTGGCTGATGGTGCTCGAGCGGCTGCCCGTCTACGACGGAATCCGACTGCAGCTCCAGTCGATCGGGCAGGCCGATCTGTATCTCGTGTTCGGATCCGCCGTGTCGCTCTCCTTCGTGCTGTTGTGGTTCGCGGCGGGGCCGGTGTTGGCAACGCTCGGGGCACCGGGCCGTGCGCTCGGCGCGCTGCTCCTGCTCGGTGCGCCGATCACCGCACTCAGCTATCTCAACCATGCCGAGGATGCGCCGCTGCACGCCCTCTGGGGCGCGGAGGCGTTCCTCCTCATCGGAATCGGGATCTGGGCCTTCGTGGCCGCGCTCATCGCCGGGCGGCGCGCCGAGGTGCCCCGGTGGGAACGCCTGCTGCTCGGCATGACGCTGCCGATCCTCGTGGCGTCCACCGTCGTCTTGACGTACTGGCCGCACGGCACGCTCGTCGGGCTCGGAATCGAGGTGTGCGCCATCGCGGCGTGGGGTCCTCGCGCCGACGCTCCGGCACCGTCTCGCCACTCGGCCGCCGTGCACGCCGTCTGACGCGCGCCGGTCAGGCGGGGTGTACACCGAAGGGACGAGGCGATCGATCGCCTCGCCCCTTCACGGTGGCCGACCTGCCAGGGTTCATCGCGAGGACCGCACAGGCCCGCGGAGCACGCGCGAGGCGATCACCAGCGCGGCCGCGACGAGTACGACGTTCTTCAGCACGTACTGGCCGAGGAGGGTCGGTCCCACCGAGGAGAAGAGCTCGCCCGGGAAGAAGACGAGCGGAGAGAAGATCCCGACGAACGCGATCGCGAGGACGACGAGGCCGAAACGGGCGAATCGGCCCGAGATGAGCGCCAGGCCCGCGACGGTCTCGAGGATCGCCGTGAGCACGAGCGCGAGCTGTCCCCCGACGATGCCGAAGGTCAGCACGGCCCAGGTGGACTGCACGAGCGATTCGACGGGGCTCACACCCGGGAAGAACTTCAGCACGCCGAACGCGAAGAACACGGTGCCGAGAGCGACACGGAGGAGCGGGACGCTCCAGCGCTCGAGGAGCGCCTTGAGCGCGGCCTCGAGACCGGAGAGCCGATCGACGAGTCCGAGCGAGACGACCGGCACGGGACGGGGTCCGACGGGTTGCAGGCCGGGAGTAGGGGCGGGGATCGAGGACATGACGAAGTGCTCCTTCCAGAGCGGGTTCACGGGTGATGGGGCGAGCGCCGCAGTGCGGCACTTCATCCAGTGAACCGAGATCGCCCCGCCCGCAGATCCGGGCGTGCTCCGGAATCCGCCGAGGGATACCACCCCGTTCCATCCCGGTGCCAGCACTGGGATGGAGGTCGGCGGTGTCAGGCCTTCGAGTGCGAGATCGCCGCGAGGAGACCGTTCACGAAGCCGGCGGAGTCATCCGTCGAGAGCACCGTGGCCGCCTCGACGGCTTCGGAGATCGCGACCGGGTCGGGCACCTCGTCGTTGTAGAGGATCTCCCACACGCCGATGCGCAGGAGTGCGCGATCCACGGCCGGCATCCGTTCGAGCGTCCAGCCCCGCGAGTGCGTCGTGATGAGCTCGTCGATCTCCTCGCGGTGGTCGACGATGCCGTCGACGATCTCGCGGGCGTACAGCCACGAGGCCTGCCGCTCGGGCTCGGAGACCGCCCGCTCGGCCTCGGTGGCGAGCACCTGCTCGACCGGCACGCCTCGCATGTCGGCCGAGTAGAGCATGTCGAGGGCGCGCTTTCGCGCCTTCGTACGCGCGCTCACTAGTCGTTCACGCGGCCGAGGTAGTCGCCCGTGCGGGTATCGACCTTGACCTTCGTGCCGGTCTCGAGGAAGAGCGGCACCTGGATCTCGTAGCCGGTCTCGACGGTCGCCGGCTTCGTGCCGCCCGTCGAGCGGTCACCCTGGAGGCCCGGCTCGGTGTACGTGATCTCGAGCACGACCGAGGCGGGGAGGTCGACGTAGAGGGGGTTGCCGTTGTTCAGCGCGATGGTGACGGGCTGGTTCTCGAGCATGAAGTTGGCGGCGTCGCCGACCACCGTCGCGGGCACCGTGATCTGGTCGTAGTCCGTCGCGTCCATGAACACGAAGGCTTCGCCGTCGTTGTAGAGGTACGTGAAATCGCGACGGTCGACGTTCTCGATGTCGATCTTCGCGCCGGCGTTGTAGGTGCGATCGACGACCTTGCCGGTGACGACGTTCTTCAGCTTCGTGCGCACGAACGCCCCGCCCTTGCCGGGCTTCACGTGCTGGAACTCGATGACGCTCCAGAGCTGGCCGTCGATGGAGAGGACGACGCCGTTCTTGATGTCAGCGGTGCTTGCCATGGAGAAGGTTCCGATCGATCGAGGAAGTCAGAGGGCACGCATGATCGCGTGCGACTGATCGAGTGTAGTCGACTCACGCGAGCGAGCGCAGAACCCAGTCCACTGCGAGCCGGTACGAGTCCGCGCCGAAACCCGCGATGACGCCCGTCGCGACGCCCGAGATGACGCTCGTGTGCCGGAACGCCTCTCGGCTGTGCGGATTGGAGAGGTGCACCTCGACGAGCGGGATCCCCGCCTGCTTCAATTGCGCCGCTGCGTCCCGGAGCGCGTAGCTGTAGTGAGTGAACGCGGCGGGGTTCAGCACCACGGGAAGGCCCCGGTCGACCGCCTCGTGGATCCAGCCGATGATCTCGGCCTCGTCGTCGGTCTGGCGCAGGTCGATCTCGACGTCGTCGGGCACGGATGCCTCGAGGCGTGCTCCGATGTCGGAGAGCGTCTCGCTGCCGTACACCTCGGGCTCGCGCGTGCCGAGGCGGCCGAGGTTCGGCCCGTTCAGGACGAGGATGGTCGTGGTCACCCGGCCAGCCTATCGACGGGAGCGAGCGGAGACCCCGCCTCGCCTCCTTCGCCGAACCCTCCGTTCACCCGTTCGTCGGCATCGCGTCCCGCGTCGGACATGCCCGCGTGCGGTTGACGCGCTTGATTCGCTCCCATGGGACATCGCATCAGACATGCGCACACGCGCATCCTCGCCATCGCCGCCGCGGCCGCCGCCGCTGCCGTCATCCTCGTCCCCTCCCCCGCCTTCGCGGCCGGGAAGGGAGAACCGCAGGGTCCGTCCGCCAAGACGGTCGAGCCGACGCTCGTCGGCCGCGCGACCCTGTCGGCCGATCACATCGCGCCCGGCCCGGCATCCGGCGCCCTCGTGACGCCGGCCAACGGACGTTCCGGCCCGTTCCCGGGCCAGGTCATCCCCGGCTTCTCGGCCATGGTCGACAACGGCGACGGCACGTTCTGGGCACAGCCCGACAACGGCTTCGGGAGCAAGGCGAATTCGGCCGACTTCCTGCTGCGCAACTACCTCGTCCGTCCCGACTGGGAGACCGCTGCCGGTGGATCCGGGGAGATCTCGATCGAGCGGTTCATCTCGTACAACGACGCGAACCACGTGCTCGACTTCCCCATCGTGAACGAGTCGACCGCCGAGCGCCTCCTCACGGGTGCCGACTTCGACATCGAGTCCGTGGTCCAGGCGAAGGACGGCTCGTTCTGGGTCGGCGAGGAGTTCGGCCCCTTCCTCCTGCACTTCGACGCGAACGGCACCCTGCTCGAGCAGCCCGTGCCGCTTCCCGACGGCGCCAAATCGCCGCAGAACCCCTACCTGGCGTCGGGCGAGACGCCGCGCGTGCGCGCGAGCCGCGGGTTCGAGGCGCTCGCCGGCTCGGCGAACGGCCGCTACCTCTACCCCATCCTGGAGGGCGCATACGTCGACGATCCCGAGCTGCGACGGCGCGAGGTGCTGGAGTTCGACACGAGAACCGGCGCCTACACCGGACGCACCTGGGACTACGAGACCGACCAGGACGCCAACGTCATCGGCGATGCCTTCACCGTGCGCAGCGACGTGCTGCTCCTCGTCGAGCGTGACGACTTCGAGGGCGAGCAGTCGGTCACGAAGCGCGTCTACGAGATCGACCTGTCGCGCACCGACGACGAGGGCTACGTCGAGAAGACGCTGGTGCTCGATGCGCTGCGCATCGCGAACCCCGACCTGCTCGGCGCCGGCGACGGCTACGGCACCGGTGCGGTGTTCTCGCTTCCGGTGCAGTCGTTCGAGACGGTCGTCAGGCTGCGCGACGGCCGCCTCCTCATCGGCAACGACAACAACTACCCCGGCAACGACGCGCGGATCCCGGGCACGCCCGACGACACGGAGTTCGACCTCATCGACCTCGAGAAGGAACGCGTGCCCTCCTCGGAGATCACCGTCGTCAGCCACCGCGGTGCGAGCGGCTACCGACCCGAGCACACCCTCGCGGCCTACGAGACCGCGATCCTGCAGTGCGCCGACTTCATCGAGCCCGACGTCGTCGCCACGAAGGACGGCGTGCTCGTCGCCCGCCACGAGAACGAGATCAGCGGCACCACGGATGTCGCGTCCCGCCCCGAGTTCGCGAACCGGAAGACGACGAAGTCCATCGACGGCGCCGCCGTCACCGGCTGGTTCACCGAGGACTTCACGCTCGCCGAGCTGAAGACCCTTCGCGCGATCGAGCGACTCCCGCAGATCCGCCCCGAGAACACGGCATTCGACGGGCTCTACCAGGTGCCCACGCTCGACGAGGTCATCGACCTGGCACGCCACTCGGTGAGCTGCCAGGGCGAGCAGATCGGCGTCTACCCCGAGACGAAGCATCCGTCGTACTTCGACTCGATCGGCCTCTCGCTCGAGGCGCCGCTCGTCGCCGAACTCGCCGCGAACGGCCTCGACCACGCCGACGCCCCGGTCATCGTGCAGAGCTTCGAGGTCGCGAACCTGCAAGAGCTCGACGGGCTCACGGAGGTCGCGCTCGCGCAGCTCGTGAACTCGAGCGGGCGCCCGTACGACCTCGCCCTCGCGGGCGACACGCGGACCTACGCGGACCTCGTGACCCCCGCCGGCCTCGCCGAGATCGCGACCTACGCCGACGGCATCGGCATCGAGAAGGCCATCGCGATCCCCCGCGAGGCGGATGGCACCCTCGGCACGCCGACGTCGGTGATCGACGACGCGCACGATGCCGGGCTGCAGGTGCACGGATGGACGTTCCGCCGCGAGAATGCGTTCCTCCCGGCCGAGTTCCGCTCGAGCACCGACCCCGCGGGCGTCGGCGACCTCGCCGGTGAGATCCGCGTGTTCCTGGATGCGGGGCTCGACGGCCTCTTCAGCGACAACCCCGACGTCGCCGTCGCCGCGATCGGCTGACCGCGCTCGTCAGCGAACGAGGTGGGCGGATGCCGCGGCATCCGCCCACCTCCGCGTCTCGGGTCAGGAACCGATCTCCTGGTACGCGGCGAAGAGCAGCGACTGGTCGGGCGCCTGCATGACCGTCGGCTTCGCGAGGTCGTCGAGCACGATGAAGCGGAGCTGGCCGGCGCGCGCCTTCTTGTCGCGCTGCATCGTCGCGAGAAGCGTGTTCCAGCGCCCGGCCGGATAGCTCGTCGGAAGTCCGAGCAGCTCGAGCACCCGCTTGTGCCGGTCGGCGACCTCGTCGGAGAGGCGTCCCGACAGCCGGCCGAGCTCGGCGGCGAACGCCATGCCGACCGCGACCGCCGCGCCATGGCGCCACTGGTACCGCTCCGCGTGCTCGACCGCGTGCCCGAGCGTGTGGCCGTAGTTCAGGATCTCGCGGAGGCCCTGCTCGGTGAAGTCCTCGGACACGACCTCGGCCTTCATCCGGATGGCGAGCTCGACGACCCGGCGGAACTCGGGCGTCGAGGGGTCGGTCGCACGGTCGACGTCCGCCTCGATCACGTCGAGGATCTCGGGGTAGCGGATGAATCCGGCCTTCACGATCTCGGCGAAACCCGCGAGGATCTCGTTGCGCGGGAGCGTGTCGAGCAGCTCGAGGTCGCACAGCACGGCGGCCGGTGCGTGGAAGACGCCGACGAGGTTCTTGCCCTCGTTCGTGTTGATGCCCGTCTTGCCGCCGACCGCCGCGTCGACCATGCCGAGAACGGTCGTCGGCACCTGCACGACCCGCACCCCGCGCAGCCACGTGCCCGCGACGAAACCGGCGAGGTCGGTGATCGCTCCGCCGCCGAGCCCGACGATCGCGTCGCTGCGCGTGAAGTCGGCCTGGCCGAGGATCTGCCAGCAGAACGCGGCGACCTCGATGCGCTTGCCCGCCTCGGCGTCGGGCACCTCGGCGAGGAGCACCTCGAACCGGTCCTGCAGCTGCTCGCGAAGCGCGGCGGCGCGAGCGCCGAGGGTCGGCGGGTGCACGACGAGCACCTTGCGCGGTGCCGTGCCGAGCGCGTCGCCGAGCTCCGCGACGACGCCGCGACCGACGACGACGTCGTACCCCGACTCTCCGCCCACCCGGATGCTCGTGCGCTCCGTGCCGTTCGCCGGCGCATCGCCTGCCGTCATCGTGTTCCTCCGAGCTGCTCGGTGATGTCCTCGACGATCCGTGCGACCGAGCGGCGCGACGTGTCGATGTCGAAATCGGCGAGCGAGGCGTAGATCGGCGTACGCGCCTCTTGGATCGCCGTCCACGCCGCGATGCCGCCCGAGGCGATGAGCGGTCGATTGCTTCCCGCGAGTCGCGGTGCGACCGCCTCGGCGCTCACTCGGAGCCAGACCACCGGGAGGGATGCGAGATCGTCGCGCGTGTCGGGATGCAGCACCGCTCCCCCGCCGAGCGAGACCACCGCCTCCTCGCGAAGGGCCTCGGCGACGATCTCGCGCTCGACGATGCGGAAGTACTCCTCGCCCTCGCGGTCGAAGATCTGCTCGATCGGGCCGTACCGCTCGACGATGCGCGCGTCGGTGTCGATGAAGGGAGCACCGACGGATGCCGCGAGCCGCTGTCCGACACGCGACTTGCCCGCGCCCATCGGCCCGACGAGCACGACGGGAAGCTCGAGACGGACGTCGTCACGCACGTTCGCCGGCGACCTCCGCCGCCGCGACCTCGGTGCGCAGCGAGTCGGGGATGGCCGCGAGGTACGTCTCGAGGTTGCGGCGCGTCTCCTCGATGGAGTCGCCCCCGAACTTCTCGAGCACGGCGTTCGCGAGGGTGAGCGCGACCATGGCCTCGGCGACGACGCCGGCAGCCGGGACGGCGCAGACATCCGACCGCTGGTGATGGGCCACCGCCGCTTCGCCGGTCGCCACATCGACGGTCGGAAGGGCGTGCGGGACCGTGGCGATGGGCTTCATGCCGGCGCGGACGCGCAGCACGGTGCCCGTCGACATCCCGCCCTCGGTGCCGCCGGCCCGATCGCTCGCCCGCACGATGCGCCCGTCGGAGAGGTGGAGCTCGTCGTGCGCGGCCGAGCCACGGCGTGTCGTCGTGACGAAGCCGTCGCCGACCTCGACGCCCTTGATCGCCTGGATGCCCATGAGCGCAGCGGCGAGCTGCGCGTCGAGGCGGCGATCCCAGTGCACGTACGAGCCGAGCCCCGGCGGCACACCGTAGGCGAGCACCTCGACGACCCCGCCGAGCGTGTCGCCGTCCTTGTGGGCGGCATCGACCTCGGCGACCATGAGCGCCGACGTCTCCTCGTCGAAGCAGCGCAGTGGATCCGCATCGAGACGGCCGACGTCGTTCGGATTCGGGAGCGGGCGGTCCTCGGGGACTCGCACCGGTCCGATCGCGATCGTGTGCGAGACGAGCCGGATCCCGAGCTCGCCGAGGAAGCCGCGGGCCACGGCGCCGAGCGCGACGCGAGCCGCGGTCTCCCGCGCACTCGCCCGCTCGAGCACGGGACGAGCCTCGTCGAAGCCGTACTTCTGCATGCCGACGAGATCGGCATGACCCGGGCGGGGACGCGTGAGCGGCGCGCCTCGACCCCGGCCGAGCTTGGCAGGGTCGATGGGCTCGGCGCTCATGACCTCCTGCCACTTCGGCCATTCGCTGTTGCCGATGCGGAGGGCGATGGGGCTGCCGATCGTCTCGCCGTGCCGCACGCCGCCCGAGATGGCCAGTTCGTCCTGCTCGAACTTCATTCGAGCGCCCCGGCCGTAGCCGAGCTTGCGGCGGGCGAGGTCGGCGCGGATGGCGTCGAGCGAAACGGGGATACCGGCGGGAAGACCCTCGAGGATCGCGACGAGCTCAGGGCCGTGCGACTCTCCGGCGGTGAGCCAACGGAGCATGCTCCTATCCTTCCACAGGCGGATCAGAGCGCTTCGCGCATGACGGAGAGCACGTCATGCTCATCGGGCAGCTCGATCGACGGGTCGCCCGCGACGAAGATGCGCACCTGCAGCAGCGCCTGATGGAGCAGCATGCCGAGGCCGTGCACGACCACGCCGCGCCCGGCGAGCCACTGCGCCGCGAGCGGCGTCGGCCACGGCGAATAGGCCACGTCGAGCAGCGCGGCAGTGCCGATGAGCGCGTCGGATGCCGCCACGCCGAGGTCCGTGCCCCCGGGCACCGTGCTGACGACCAGGTCGGCGGGCGCGAGGCTCGCGAGGCCCGCGATCGCCCCGGGTCGGGCGTCGACGCCGAGCGCGGCGCCGAGCTCGACGAGGCGCTGCGCGGCCTCGGGCCGACGGACGAGCACCCTCGCCTCGACGGCGCCGAGTTCGGCCATGGCGGCGAGTGCCGAGGCGGCGGTCGCGCCGCCTCCCACGAGGACGCCTCGCTCGACACGGTCGATGCCGGCCTCACGAATGGTGCGCACGATGCCCCCGACGTCGGTGTTGAAACCCCGCCGCGCACCGTCGTCGAAGAGCACGGTGTTCGCGGCGCCGGTGACCGTCGCCGGTTCGTCGAGGTCGTCGAGGAGCGGCAGCACATCCTGCTTCAGCGGCATCGTGAGCGACAGCCCGCGCCACGACGGGTCCCGGCCGTCGACGAAGTCGGCGAGGTGATCGCCGGTCATCTCGATGGCCGAGTACTCCCAGTCCAGTCCGAGGCGAGCGTACGCGGCACGGTGCAGCGCCGGGCTCTTGGAGTGGGCGATCGGCGAGCCCAGCACCGCGAGTCGGCGCATCCGTTCAGCCACCGTATTCAGGGTGCTCGTCGAGCCATGCGAGGAACCGCTCGACGGCGGCCTCGTGCTCTTCCAGCGTCGCGGAGAAGACCGTCTCGCCGGTGTCGAGGTTCACCGTGACGAAGTAGAGCCACGGCCCGTCCGCCGGATGCACGGCGGCATCGATCGCGAGGTCGCCCGGGTTGCCGATGGGTCCGGGCGGCAGGCCCGGGTGCACGTACGTGTTGTACGGATTGGCCGGATCTGCTCGCTCGGCGTCGGTCGTCGTCACGACGGAGTCGTCGCCGAGGCCGTAGTGCACGGTCGAGTCGAACTGCAGCAGACCGCTCTCGAACTGCGCCGGGTCGAGGCGGTTCTCGATCACTCGGGAGACGCGATAGAAGTCGTCGCGGAGACCGGCCTCGCGCTCGATGAGCGACGCCTTGATGATCGTCCGCCAGCGGTCCTCGGGGGCCACGCCCGCCTCGTCGAGCGCCTGCAGGCTGCGGTCCACCATCATCTTCACGAGCTCGGCCGCCGTCACTCCGGGCGCGAACGTGTAGGTCGCCGGGAAGAGGAAGCCCTCGACACTCGTGGCCTCGGGCGGGAGGCCGAGCGCCCGGGGATCCGCAGCGGCGGCCTGGAGTTCCTCGACCGGGATCGCAGAGCCGGCGGCCGCCAGTGCGAGTGCGTCCTTCGCCCACGTGCCCTCGGGGATCACGAAGGTGTTCTCGAGTTTCGTGCTCGGATCGGTGAGCGCGTCGAGCGCCGCCCTGGCGCTCATCCGCTCGGCGAGCAGGTAGGCGCCGGGGTGGAATTCGGGCTCGGGCGACTCCTCGAGCAGGAGGTCGTAGAACGCGTCGTACGAGGCGGTGACGCCCTCGTCGACGAGGTTCGTCGCGATGTCGGCCCCGGTGTCCCCTTCGTTGATCATGAACACGACCTCGCCCGTGCCGGCGCCCTCGAAGTCCTCGGCCGGCGTGAACCGCTCGATGACGGCGCTGATCGGCCCCTGCAGGAAGAAGTAGGCCGCGGCGACGAGTGCGCCGACGATGACGAGGCCCACGAGGCATCCCCATGGTCCTCGGCGCTTCGGTCCGGTGCCGTCGTCGTACTCCGAGGCGGCGGCCCGTCGCTCGGCCCGCGAGGGCTTGGGCGTGTCGACGACCTCGCGCTCCGCGAGCGCCACCCGGCGCTGCTCGGCCTCCCGCGCCTCCCGGCGCGTCATGGGGCGCTCGGATGCCGCGGCCCCGCCCGCCTCGGGCGCAGGCTCCCGTCGGGCCGGCGCGCCGCCGGCGTCCGCGTCGCGTTCGCCCGCGAGCAGCGCGTGCCAGTCGACGGGTGGCTGATCACCGGATCCGCGCGGATCGGGGGGAAGCTGGGTCACAGGGGGGACGACCCTTCCTCTGTCGTGAGCGAGCGCCCGGGCTCGATGCCCGTCGCTCGCTCCGTGTCGATGGCGTGTTGCAGAATGATAACGGCCGCGACTTGGTCGACGATGGGGCGCTGGCTTCGGCTCGATCGGCCCGATGCCCGCAGCGCCTGCTGGGCGCTCACGGTCGAGAGACGCTCGTCGACGAGCCGCACCGCGGCGCCAGCGGCAAGCAGTCGCGCGGCGAAGGCGACGGCGTCGTCGGTCGAAGGAGTCGGCGCCCCCGACAGCGAGAGCGGATGCCCCACGACGAGTTCGAACGCGCCGAACTCCTCGGCGAGCTCGAGCACACGACGCACGTCGGCGTCGCCCTCCCCCGCGCGAGGCACTGTCTCGACGGGAACGGCGAGGAGCGCGCCGGCGTCGCATCGCGCGATCCCGATGCGGGCACGCCCGACATCGATGCCCAGTCGCACGCCCGAGCGCATCCGCGCTACCGGCCGAGCTCTCGCCGGACGGCGTCGAGCGCCGCCGGGATCGACGACACGTCGCTGCCGCCGCCCTGCGCGAGGTCGGGCTTGCCGCCGCCACCGCCCCCGAGCACGGAGGCCATCGTCTTGGCGAGCGTTCCGGCGTTGGCGCCCGCGTCGCGAGCGGCCGGCGAGGTCGCCACGATTGCGACGGGCCGGCCCGCGACCTCGGCGGTGAGTGCGACGACGGATGCCGCGTCGCCGAGTTTCGCCCGCACGGCGGTCGCGAGCGAACGCAGCTCGTCGCCCGAACCGAGACCGCCGACGTGCTGCGCGACGAGGAGCACGTCGCCACTGCGGACCGCCTCGCTCGCGAGCGCGGGAACCCGGTCGTTCAACGCCTTGGCCTCGAACTGCTGGATGCGCTTCTCGGCGGCCTTGAGGCTCGCCACGAGCTCGCCGACGCGGTCGACGAGCTGCTCGGGCCGCGTCTTCAGGTTCGAGCTGAGCTCGGAGACGAGTGCGCGCTCCGCCGCGAATCGGCGGAAGGCGTCGAGACCGACGAGCGACTCGACACGGCGGTTCGACGCACCGACGGATGACTCGCCCACGATGTTGATCATGCCGATCTCGGAGCTCGTCGAGACGTGGGTGCCGGCGCACAGCTCGCGCGACCAGGGCCCGCCGATGTCGACGACGCGGACGACGTCGCCGTACTTCTCGCCGAACAGTGCCATGGCGCCGAGGGACTTGGCCTCGTCGAGTGGCATCTCGCGGGTGACCACCTGCAGGTTGTCGCGGATGGCGTTGTTCGAGATCTCCTCGATCTCGCTGCGGGTCTCGGGCGACAGCGCCGAGTTCCAGCCGTAGTCGAGGCGGAGGTATCCGGCCTTGTTGAACGAGCCCGACTGGTGTGCGTTCGGCCCGAGCACCTGGCGGAGTGCCGCGTGCACGACGTGAGTGCCCGAGTGCGCCTGCGTGGCGCCGCGCCGATAGTCCTCGTCGACGAGCGTCGTCGCCGGCACGCCGAGGCCGACCTCGCCGGAGGTGACCTTCACGGTGTGGCTGATGAGCCCCTTGACGGGCTTCTGCACGTCGATGACCTCGAGTTCGAAGCCGTCACCGACGATCCGGCCCTGGTCGGGCGCCTGGCCGCCGGACTCGGCGTACAACGAGGTCTCGGCGAGGATGACCTCCGCCGTCTGACCGGTGGTCGCGACCGGCACGGGCTGGCCGTCGACGAGGATACCGAGCACGGTCGACTCGGTCGTGAGATCGGTGTAGCCGGTGAAGATCGTCTCGCCCTTGGCGCGGAACGCGCCGTAGACCGACAGGTCGGCGAGCACCTTCTTCTTCGACTTCGCATCGGCCTTCGCACGGGTGCGCTGCGCCGTCATGAGCTCGTCGAAGGCGCCGCGATCGACGGCGAGGCCCGCCTCGTCGGCCATCTCGAGCGTGAGCTCGATCGGGAAGCCGTAGGTGTCGTGCAGGAGGAAGGCGGTGTCGCCCGCGAGCTCCGCCTTCCCCGAGTCCTTGGTCGCGGCGACTGCGACATCGAGGATCGAGGTGCCCGCCGCGAGGGTGCGCAGGAACGTCTCCTCCTCGCCGAGGGCGAGTTGCTCGATGTGCGAGTAGTCGCGAGCGACCTCGGGGTAGGCCGCCTTCATCGCATCGCGCGAGGCGGCGAAGAGCTCGCGGAACGTCGGGCCCTCGACGCCGAGGAGCCGCATGGCCCGGATGCTCCGACGAAGGAGCCGGCGCAGGATGTACCCGCGTCCCTCGTTCGACGGGCTCACGCCGTCGCTCATGAGCATGAGCGAGGAGCGGATGTGGTCGGCGATGACACGCATCCGCACGTCGTCGTCGTGGTCGGCGCCGTACCGGCGACCCGAGAGCTCGGCCGCACGATCGAGCACGGGGCGCACCTGGTCGATCTCGTACATGTTCTCGACGCCCTGCTTGATGAAGGCGACGCGCTCGAGGCCCATGCCCGTGTCGATGTTCTTCCTGGGCAGCTCCTTCACGATGCGGAAGTCGGTCTTCGACTTCACGTCGTCGATGAGGTACTGCATGAACACGAGGTTCCAGATCTCGACGTAACGGTCGTCGTCGGTCGCGGGACCGCCGTCGATGCCGTAGGCGGGGCCACGGTCGAAGAAGATCTCGGAGCAGGGGCCGGCGGGGCCCGGTTGGCCGGTGTGCCAGTAGTTGGTGTCCTTGTCGAGGCGTTGGATGCGCTCCTCGGGCAGGCCCGCGATGCGCTTCCAGAGTTCGATCGCCTCGTCGTCGTCCTTGTAGACGGTGACCCAGAGGTCGCTCGGTTCGAAACCGAGCCCGCCGTCGGCCTCCGGCGTGGTGAGCAGCTCCCACGCCATCGTGATGGCGCCCTCCTTGAAGTAGTCGCCGAAGGAGAAGTTGCCGTTCATCTGGAAGAACGTGCCGTGGCGAGGGGTCTTGCCGACTTCCTCGATGTCATTGGTGCGAATGCACTTCTGCACGCTCGTCGCACGCGGGTACGGCGCCGGCACGAGACCGGTGAGGTACGGGACGAATGGAACCATGCCCGCGACCGTGAAGAGCAGCGTGGGGTCGTCGCTCACGAGCGAGGCCGAGGGCACCACGGTGTGGCCGCGCTCGGCGAAGAAGTCCAGCCAGCGCTGGCGGATGTCTGCAGTCTGCATGGTTCCGTTCTGGTTCAGCTGCCCGGCTCCGCCGAGCGGGTTCGTGGTGCCGTCGTCAGGATGACGATCAGCGCGCGGACGAGGAGCCGTCGCCCTCGGCGCGCAGTTCGGCGTCGCGCTCGTGGTACCCCTCGGCGATGGCCTTGCCGAACGCTCGCGCCTTCGCATCGATCGAGGAGAAGAACTCCCGACCCTGCTTGGTCTGGTTCAGCTGGTGCGCGGCGACGAAGCCGGCTCCGACGCCGACGGCGAACCACAGAATGCTCTTCACGAAGTGCTCCCTCTGACCGATTCCCGCCGCGCGAGGCCCGCCCGGCACGCATCCTGTCATTCTAACGGGCGCGGCTGTCGTGAGACGGCAACAGGGGCCGCGGGAACCCCGCGACCCCTGCCGATGTGCTTCTGATCAGCGCTGGGCGTAGTACTCGACGACGAGCTGCACTTCACAGGTGACGGGAACCTCGGCGCGCTTCGGGCGGCGCACGAGCGTCGCCTGGAGCTTGTCGAGCTCGACCTCGAGGTAGCCGGGGAGCTTCGGGAGCACGTCGACGTGGCCACCGGCAGCGGCGACCTGGAAGGGCTCGGTGCCCTCGGAACGCTGCTTGACGCCGATCGTCTGGCCGGGCTTCACGCGGAAGGAGGGGCGGTCGACGATCTGGCCGTCGACGAGGATGTGGCGGTGCACGACGAACTGGCGCGCCTGCGAGATCGTGCGGGCGAAGCCGGCGCGGAGCACGAGGGCGTCGAGGCGCATCTCGAGCAGCTCGACGAGGTTCTCACCGGTCAGACCGTCGGTGCGACGAGCCTCGTTGAACGCGATGCGGAGCTGCTTCTCGCGGATGCCGTACTGGGCGCGGAGGCGCTGCTTCTCACGCAGGCGGACGGCGTAGTCGGAGTCGGCCTTGCGCTTGGTGCGGCCGTGCTCGCCGGGGGCGTAGGGGCGCTTCTCGAGGTAGCGGGCGGCCTTCGGGGTGAGGGCGACGCCGAGCGCGCGGGAGAGGCGGGTCTTGCTGCGTGACTGGTTCGACACGAATGTCCTTTCGGAAGAATCTCAAGTGAACTCGCGGCGCGATCGTGCGCCGGAAGTCTGTGTCAGAGGGATTCGCCAAGGGCCGATCGGCTACAGATCGCACCCATTCGCCGATGATCCTCTCGCAGCCGCGCTCGAGAATCTGGCTTCAGGCCAGCGGATATCCTATCACGCCACGAGCGGGCGCCGCAGTCAGCTCTCACCCCGCACGATGCGGCGGAGCTTCGCGAGCCGCGCCGCCACCTCGCGCTCGTTCCCGTGCTCGGTGGGCTCGTAGTAGGTCGAGCCGCGAAGCTCGTCGGGCAGATAGTCCTGGCGTACGACGCCGATCGCGTCGTCGTGCGGATAACGGTAGCCCTTCCCGTGTCCGAGCCGCTTGGCTCCGGGATAGTGCGCGTCGCGCAGATGCTTCGGCACCCGGCCCGCCTTGCCCTCGCGCACGTCGGAGATCGCCCGGTCGATGCCGAGGTAGGCGGCGTTCGACTTCGGCGCCGTGGCGAGGTGCACGACCGCCTGTGCGAGCGGGATGCGCCCTTCGGGCATGCCGATGTACTGCACGGCATCGGCCGCGGCGACCGCCACGCCGAGCGCGGTGGGATCGGCCATGCCGATGTCTTCGGAGGCGAGCACGATGATGCGCCGGGCGATGAAGCGGGGGTCCTCCCCTGCCTCGATCATGCGCGCGAGGTAGTGAAGCGCCGCGTCGACGTCGCTGCCCCTCACCGATTTGATGAACGCGCTGATCACGTCGTAGTGCTCGTCGCCGTTCCGGTCGTAGCGCAGCAGCGCCCGGTCGACGGCACGAGCCACGACCTCGGCGGTGATGACGGGCTTCGATGGGGCGGCAGCATCCGTCGCGTCGTCCTCGCCCTCGATGCCGGTGCCCTCGTCGTCGCGATCGTCGCCGTCGGTCGGGCTCGCCGACTCGATCGCCTGACTCGCCGCGACGGCTGCCGCCTCGAGGGCGGTGAGCGCCCGACGCGCGTCGCCCGAGGCGAGCCGGATGATGGCCGCCCGCGCCTCGGGGTCGAGTTCGACGCGGCCGTCGAGACCGCGGGAATCGGCGACCGCACGATCGACGAGGACGCCGAGGTCGTCGTCGGTGAGCAGCTCGAGCGTGAGCAGGAGCGAACGCGAGAGGAGCGGGGAGATGACCGAGAACGAGGGGTTCTCGGTCGTCGCGGCGACGAGGATGACCCAGCCGTTCTCGACACCGGGCAGCAGCGCGTCCTGCTGGGCCTTCGTGAACCGGTGGATCTCGTCGAGGAACAGCACCGTGGACAGGCCGTAGAGGTCGCGACTCGCCCGCGCCTCCTCCATCACCTGGCGCACGTCTCGCACTCCGGCGGTGACGGCGGACAGCTCCACGAACTTGCGACCGGAGGAACGGGCGATCGCCTGGGCGAGGGTCGTCTTGCCCGTGCCCGGAGGCCCCCACAGGATGACCGAGACTGAGCCGCTCTCTCCCGTGCGGTCGCCGGCGAGGGCGACGAGCGGCGATCCGGGCGTCAGGAGATGGCGCTGCCCCGCGACCTCGTCGAGACTCGTCGGGCGCATGCGCACGGCGAGCGGCGTCGCGCCGGAGCGCAGCCCCGGGCTGGAGTCCACCATGGAATCCAGCGTAGCCGTGGCATCCGACACCCCCGGATCCCGACCCGGCCTCGCCTACCGTCGCGCCCGCCCCGTCTTCGCCGCGCACGTGCGCGCGATTGGTGCCGAGCGCGGCGGGGTGCGTAGAGTCGGCTCGCAGGAGTCTCGAGAAGGAGCATGCGTGGCAACGAACGACCGTCAGGCGCGTGAGGAACGCGCCCGTCTCCGCACGTACCAGGCCCGACAGGAAGTGCACGTCCGCAAGCAGCGACGACGCACTCGCGACAACGTCATCGCCGCCGTCGCGCTCGTCGTCGTGCTGACGCTCGCGACCGCTGCGCAGCTCTTCTACTTCAACGGGGGCCCGGGCAGCCCGGCCGCCGAACCCGAGCCGACCGCGACGCCGACGCCGACCGCGCCCCCCGGAGAGAACCAGGGCGAGGTGCCGTCGGCCGAGATCGCCGAGGGGCGCTCCTGGACCGGCACGCTCACGCTCAACGACATCCCGCTCGGAGTCCAGCTCGACGGCGCCGCGGCGCCGCAGGCTGTGTCGAGTGAGATCAGCCTCATCCAGTCGGGCTTCTACGTCGGCACGAGCTGCCATCGCCTCACGAAGGACAACATCTGGGTGCTGCAGTGCGGCGACCCGGCCGGCGACGGTACTGGCGGACCCGGGTACAGCTACGGGCCCGTCGAGAACGCGCCCGCCGACGACCTGTACCCGGCCGGGACGATCGCGATGGCGCGCCAGCAGCAGAACGGCTACAGCCAGGGCAGCCAGTTCTTCATCGTCTACGAGGACACCACCCTCACCCCCGACGAGGCCGGCGGCTACACCGTCGTGGGGCGCGTGACGAGCGGACTCGACGCCCTGCGCTCCGGCATCACCGACGCGGGCACGGCCGACGGCGCCACCGACGGCGCGCCGGCCGTTCCGGTCTCGATCACCGCGTTCACGATCGAGTGAGCACCCGCGCCGCCCTCGGGCGGTGCAATAGGCTTGATGCCGTCCCGCCGCCCCGTGGGCGGCATCCGACCACGACAGGGTAGAGGCCGTGACCGATTCAGAGCAGCAACCGTGGGGCCGCGTCGACGAGACGGGCACCGTCTTCGTGCGGACGAGCGACGGCGAGCGTGAGGTCGGCCAGTACCCCGACGCAACCCCTGAAGAGGCCCTCGCATACTTCGAGCGGAAGTACGCCGACCTCGCCGGTCAGGTCGGGCTGCTCGAGCAGCGCGTCCGCCGGGGCGCACCCGCAGCGGATGTCGCGAAGGCCGTCGCCGCGCTGCGCGAGTCGGTCGCCGGTGCGAAGGCCGTCGGCGACCTCGATGCCCTCGCCCGCCGCCTCGAGGCGCTCTCCGGCACGACGAAGGAGCTCACCGAGCAGCAGCAGGCTGAGGCGAGGGCTGCCGTCGAGGCGGCGATCGTCGAGCGCACGAGCATCGTGGAGCGCGCCGAGGCGCTCGCCGCTCAGGACCCCGCGAAGACTCAATGGAAGCAGGCGACCGCCGAGCTCGACGCGCTCTTCGCGAGCTGGCAGCAGCACCAGCAGGAGGGCCCGCGCCTTCCCAAGAACGAGGCGAACGAGCTCTGGAAGCGGTTCCGGGCCGCGCGTTCCACCATCGAGCAGCACCGCAAGGCGTTCTTCGCCGAGCTCGACGCCGCCCACCGCGACGTCCGCTCACGCAAGCAGCGACTGATCGAGCGGGCCGAGGCGCTCGCACCTCGCGGTGCCGACGCCGTCGGCGACTACCGGAGCCTCCTCGACGAGTGGAAGCAGGCCGGTCGTGCCGGCAAGAAGCTCGACGACGCGCTGTGGGCCAAGTTCAAGGCAGCCGGCGACGTGCTCTTCCAGGCCAAGGCCGAGGTCGACGCGCAGGAGGATGAAGCGTACCGGGCGAACCTCACCGAGAAGCTCGCGCTCCTCGAAGACGCCGAGAAGCTCCTCGGCGAACGCGATCCGAAGCAGGCGCGCGCCTCCCTCAACCGCATCCAGCGCAGCTGGGACGACATCGGTCGCGTCCCGCGCGATCAGGTGCGAGTGGTCGAAGACCGGCTCCGCAAGGTCGAGACGCACGTGCGGTCGCTGGAGGACGAGCACTGGCAGCGTGAGGACCCCGAGAAGAAGGCCCGCTCGGAGGGCATGCTCGGCCAGTTGCAGGACGCGATCGCGAAGCTCGAGGCCGACCTGGCCACCGCCGAGGCGTCGGGTGACGCTCGTGCGGCCGCCGAGGCTCGCGAGGCGCTCGAGGCGCGTCGCGCCTGGCTGAAGGCCGTCGGCGGCTGACGCCTGCTGCTCGCCGAGCCGCCACCCGCACCCGTCCACAACCGTTCCGACGCGCGACGGTTGTCCACAGTCCTGTCCATCGATGCCCGTCACGGCCGCGGATGACGCACGATGGCATGATGGCCAAGCTTCCGACGGTGCTCGGCACCGACGATCTCCCGCTCGCAGAGCTGTGCGCGGCGCGCCTCGACGGCGAGCTGTTCGCGATCGACGATGCGTGGACCCCGGTCGACGAGCCCGACCTGCCGTCGTTCCGCGCCGCCGTCGTGGCATCCCGTTCCCCGCGCACCCTCATCGTCGAGCGGCTCTCCGCGGCGTGGGTGCACGGCGCCCTCGATGCTCCCCCGCGACTCGCGCAGTTCTGCGTCCCGTCGACCGAGCGCGTCGCGCTCGTCGATGCCCCCGGGAGCGTCATCCGCGAGGTGCGTATCGACCAGGCCGACGTCGTGAGATTCGGCGGAGTGCCGTGCACGACCGTCGTCCGAACGGCATTCGATCTGCTGCGTGACCACGCGCTCGACGACGAGACGTCCATCCGGGTCGTCACCGCGCTGCTCGCTGATGACCCGCAGCGTGGCGAGCTCGTTCGCGAACGACTTCGCGGTGCCGCGAGGATGCCGCACCGGTCGACGGCGCTCTCGCGCTTCGAGGTCGCCGAGGGAATCGGCTCAGCCCGAACCCCGGCGGGCGTGCGCCGGCGCGATGCGGCGGCTCAGCCGTCGCTCACTCGGTAGACGTCGTAGACGGCGTCGATCCGGCGCACGGCGTTGAGCACCCGGTCGAGGTGCGTCGTGTCGCCCATCTCGAAGACGAAGCGGCTGAGTGCCAGGCGATCGGTCGACGTCGAGACGTTGGCGGAGAGGATGTTCACGTGGTGCTCGGAGAGCACGCGAGTCACGTCCGAGAGCAGGCCCGCCCGGTCGAGCGCCTCGATCTGGATCTGCACGAGGAAGACGCTCTTCGAGCTCGGCGCCCACTCGACGTCGATCATGCGCTCGGGCTCGCGCATGAGGCCCTGCACGTTGTGACAGTTGGCCTGGTGCACCGAGACGCCCGAGCCACGGGTGATGAACCCGACGATCTCGTCGCCGGGAACCGGCGTGCAACAGCGGGCGAGCTTCACCAGGATGTCGGGAGCGCCGCGCACGAGCACCCCCGAGTCGGAATTGCGCGGGAGGGGGCGCGACCGCACCGGGATGGGCAGGTCGGGTTCGTCGCCCTCGTCGACGTCGCGCACGAGCGCGACCACCTTCTCGAGCACGGATTGGGTCGAGACGTGACCCTCGCCGACCGCGGCGTACAGCGATGAGACGTCGTCGTAGCGCAGCTGCGCGGCGACCTCGGCGAACGACTCCTGGCTCATGAGCTTCTGGAGCGGCAGGTTCTGCTTGCGCATCGCCCGCGCGATCGCGTCGCGGCCCTGCTCGATCGCCTCGTCGCGTCGTTCCTTCGTGAACCACTGCCGGATCTTGTTCCGCGCCCGCGGGCTCTTCACGAATGTGAGCCAGTCCTTGCTCGGGCCGGAGTCGGGGTTCTTCGACGTGAACACCTCGACGACGTCGCCGCTCGAGAGCTCGCTCTCGAGCGGGACGAGACGGCCGTTCACCTTCGCACCCATCGTGCGATGGCCGACCTCGGTGTGCACGGCGTAGGCGAAGTCCACCGGCGTCGCGCCGGCCGGCAGGCCGATGACACGGCCCTTCGGGGTGAAGACGTAGACCTCCTTCGCCCCGATCTCGAAGCGGAGCGAATCCAGGAACTCGCCCGGGTCGGCGGTCTCCGCCTGCCAGTCCGAGATGTGCGCGAGCCACGCCATGTCGGTCTCGTTCGCGCTCGCACCGTCGACGGCACGGCCCGACGCCATCCGCTCCTTGTACTTCCAGTGGGCGGCGACACCGTACTCGGCCCGCTGATGCATGTCATGCGTGCGGATCTGGATCTCGACCGCGCGGCCCTTCGGCCCGATCACCGTCGTGTGCAGCGACTGGTACAGGTTGAACTTCGGGGTCGCGATGTAGTCCTTGAAGCGACCGGGCAGCGGGGTCCACCGCGCGTGGATGGCGCCGAGCACGGCATAGCAGTCGCGAACGGAGTTCACCAGCACCCGGATGCCGACGAGGTCGTAGATCTCGTCGAAGTCGCGACCCCGCACGATCATCTTCTGGTAGATCGAGTAGTACTGTTTCGGCCGGCCCATGACCTTGCCGCGGATCTTCGCCGTCTTCAGGTCGTCGCTCACGAGGTCGATGACCCGCTGCACGAACTCCTCACGCTGCGGGGTGCGCTGCTTCACGAGACTCTCGATCTCGGCATACAGCTTCGGGTACAGCACGGCGAACGAGAGGTCCTCGAGTTCCCACTTGATCGCCTGGATGCCGAGACGATGCGCGAGCGGTGCGTAGATCTCGAGGGTCTCGGTGGCCTTGCGCGCCGCCGACTCCGCGGGCACGAAGCCCCAGGTTCGCGCGTTGTGCAGGCGGTCGGCGAGCTTGATGATGAGTACGCGGATGTCTTTGGACATCGCGACGATCATCTTGCGCACCGTCTCGGCCTGCGTGGAGTCGCCGTACTTCACCTTGTCGAGCTTCGTCACGCCGTCGACGAGCATCGCGATCTCGTCGCCGAAGTCGGCGCGCACCTGGTCGAGCGTGTATGCGGTGTCCTCCACCGTGTCGTGCAACAGCGCGGCCGCGACGGTCTTCGACCCGATGCCGAGATCGGCGAGGATCTGCGCGACGGCGATCGGATGCGTGATGTAGGGCTCGCCGCTCTTGCGCTTCTGGCCCTCGTGCGCGCGCTCGGCGACGGTGTAGGCGCGTTCGATGAGGCCGAGGTCGGCCTTGGGATGATGCATCCGCACCGTGCGCATGAGGGTGTCGACGGCGCCCGACGGCTGTGCCTTCGAGAAGATCCGGGGGACGAGGCGGCGCAGCGAAGCGGTCGAGTTGATTCCCGCTTCAGTCATGCGCGCACCTCCAGAACTCAATTATCGTCGTTCCGAACCGTGCTCAGTGCCGCTCTCGCCCCAGGCGAACATCACGCCGTCGGCACGGCCTCGGCGGGCACCGACGTGGATCCGGCTCGCTCGCGTTCCTTCAGCACCTTCTGGTCGTGCCGGCGGATCGTCGGCTCTCCCTCCCGCAACTGCGAGTAGAGCGGTGCGGCGAGGAAGACGGTGGACCATGTTCCGACGAGGATGCCGATGAGCAGCGCGAGCGAGATGTCGCGCAGGGTGTCGGCGCCGAGCACGCCGGCACCGAGGAAGAGGATCGCCGCCACCGGCAGCGCCGCCACGACGCTCGTGTTGATCGAGCGTACGAGGGTCTGGTTGACCGCGAGATTCACCGACTCGGCGAAGGTGCGCCGGGACTCCTCTCCGTCTTCGGCCGTGTTCTCTCGGATCTTGTCGAAGACGACGACGGTGTCGTAGAGCGAGTAGCTGAGGATCGTGAGGATGCCGATGGTCGCGGCCGGGCTGATCTCGAAGCCGACCGCCGCATAGGCGCCGACCGTGACGATGAGGTCGGCGATGAGCGCGAGGATCGCAGCGAGCGACATCTTCCACGTTCGGAAGTAGAGCGCCATGATGATGCCCGCGAGCAGCAGGAATGCGACGAGACCGACGAGCGCCTGCCTCGTGACATCCGCACCCCAGCTCGGGCCGATGAACGAGGAGGTCACCTCGGACTCGGGGACGTTGTAGGCCTCGGCGAGTGTCGTGGTGACGGCGCGGGAGTCGTCTTGCTCGAGCTGGTCGGTCTGCACCCGGATGCCGTCATCGCCGACGACCGTCACGTGAGCGTCGGCATCGGGGACGACGGATGCCACTGCCTCGATCGCGGGCTCGGGAGCCGCGTTCTCGACGCCCGCGATCTGGAACTGCGAGCCGCCCCGGAACTCGATGCTGAAGTTGATGCCCCGCAGCACCGGAACGGCGATCGAGAGGATGATCAGCACCGCCGCGATCGCGTACCACTTCTTGCGGTCACCGACGAAGTTGAACGAGCGCTTGCCCGTGTAGAGGTCGTTGCCGAATGTCGTGAGCCGGTTGGCCATCAGGACTCCTTGCCTTCGCTCGTCCCGCTGCCGACCCCGGCGGTCGCCTTGCGCTCCGCGATCGTCTGGCGCTTCGCCGCTTCCTTCGAGCTCGACGCGACCTTGCTGGCGGGGACCGTGATGGGCTTGCGGAACTCGGCTCGGCCGCGGTACACCGCACCGAGTGCATTCGGGTCGAGTCCCGACCAGGGATTGCCACTCGAGAAGAACCTGGTCTGCGCGAGCAGCTGGAGCATCGGGTGGGTGAACAGGATGACGACGACGACGTCGATGATCGTCGTGAGTCCCAGGGTGTACGCGAAGCCCTTCACGCTGCCGACCGCGAGCACGAAGAGCACGATCGCCGCGAGGAGGTTCACGCCCTTCGACGCGAGCACGGTGCGGAACGCACGCTTCCAGCCGGCCTCGACGGCACCGACCAGTGGCCGCCCGTCGCGCAACTCGTCGCGAACGCGTTCGAAGTACACGATGAAGGAGTCGGCCGTGAAGCCGATCGCGACGATGAGGCCCGCGATGCCGGCGAGCGAGAGGCGGTACCCCTCGCGCCACGACAGGATCGTGATCATGAGGTAGGTGATCAGCGCCGCGATGACGAGCGAGGCGATCGTGACCGAACCGAGCGCTCGGTACTGGAAGAGCGTGTAGACGACGACGAGGATGAGGCCGATGAGACCGGCGATGAGTCCCGACTGCAGCTGCGCCGTACCGAGCGTCGCCGAGATCGTGTCGGAGGACTGCACCGTGAAGCTGATCGGCAGTGCGCCGAACTTCAGCTGGTCGGCGAGCGACTTCGAGGACTCCTGCGTGAAGCTGCCGGTGATCTGCGGCCGGCCGTCGGTGATCGCGCCGTTCATCTGCGGGGCCGTCAGCACCGCACCGTCGAGCACGAACGCGAACTGGTCTCGCGGGGTCTGGCCCTGCAGACCGAAGAGGCGCGTGCTGACCTCGGCGAAGTCCTTCGTGCCCTTGTCGTCGAAGACGATGTTGACCGCCCACTGACCCGTGCTCGCACCCGTCTGCGTCGTGACCATGCCGTTGGTCGCGTCGACGATGTTCTCGCCGCTCGCCTCGACCGGACCGAGGAGGTACTTCGCGGTGCGATTCACATCGCACGTGACGAGGGGCTCGCCGGCGGGGGCGACGTTCGTCTCGGCCTCGTCGAGCGAGGAGCAGTTGAACTTGTCGAATGCGTCTTGCAGGGCCGGGGTGATCCAGGCGGGGTCGCTGCCGTCGGTCGGCTCGGCGGTCGGCGTCGACTCGAGTTCGGCGGCCGCGTCGTCGGTCGGCTCAGGACTCGCGCTCGGGTCGATCGACTCGTTCGTGGCCGCGTCGGCGAGCAGCACCGCACGCAGTTCGAGCTTCGCCGACGATTCGATGCGAGCTCGCGTCTGGTCGTCGAGCTCGCCCGGGATACGGACCACGACGTTGTCGCCCTCGGTGTTGATCTCGGCCTCGGCGACACCCGACGCGTCGACGCGCTGCCGGATGATCGAGACGGCCTGGTCGAGCTGCTCCTGGGAGACGGACTGACCGGACTCGACCTTGGGTTCGAGGATGATCTGCGTGCCGCCCTCGAGGTCGAGCGCGAGCTTGGGCGTCCACGAGCCGCCACCCCAGATGACGCCGGCCGCGTTGATCGCGAACAGTCCGACGATGATCACGCCGAGCCAGGTCAGCGATCGCCATGCCTTGCGAACGGGGGTCGGCCGGGATGACCGCTTGGTTGGTGCAGCCACGTGTTCTGCTTTCTCTGCAAGAGCCCGCGCGACGACGCGCGGGCCGAGCCTCGGGATGGGAGCTTAGTCGTCCGACTTCTTGGTGCCGGGGGCCTCGTCGTTCGGCGCCTCGTCGACGCGCTCGCCGAACTCGGGGTCGCCGTCGACGGCGGCGGTGGCGGTGGCGGTGGCGTTCTCGTCGGTCGCCGACGGCTCGACGACGCGAGCGACGGTCTGGCGATGCACGGTCAGCACGACGCCCGGGGTGGTCTCGAGGAGCACCTGGTTGTCCTCGTCGTCGATCGAGAGGATCGTGCCGAAGACGCCGAAGTTGGTCATCACCTTCGCGCCCGGCTGGACCTTCGACTGCAGTTCACGCGCCTCGGTCTGACGCTTGCGCGAGTTGCGGAACATGAAGAAGATCAGCACCGCGAGGACGGCGAGCATGATGAGAGTGAACGGATCGAACGTCATGAGGGGAGGGAACCTTCCGGTGTGCGGGGAACCGCACGAAGTCGACGGCGGCGAGGACGAAGCCTCTTTGGATTATAGGTCATCGATCGGAAGCGCCGTTGCGGCGCCGGGGGCGCCCTCGGAGAGCCCGAAATGGCGCCACGCCGACGGCGTCGCCATCCGGCCGCGCGGAGTCCGGGTCACGAGGCCGATTCGCACGAGGAACGGCTCGACGACCGCTTCGATCGTCTCGGCCTCCTCACCCACCGAGACGGCGAGCGTGTTGAGCCCGACGGGTCCGCCGCCGAACCGGGTGAGGATCGTCTGCATGACCGCGCGGTCGAGCCGGTCGAGCCCGAGGGCATCGACGTCGTAGAGGTCGAGCGCGGCGCGCACCGCCCCGACGCCGGCTCCCCCGCCGTGCACGAGTGCGTAGTCGCGCACTCGACGCAGCAGGCGGTTGGCGATGCGAGGCGTTCCCCTGCAGCGCCCGGCGATCTCGGCCAGCGCCTCACCGTCGATGGCGAGGCCGAGCATCGACGCCGCGCGCGCGAGCACCTGCTCGAGCTCGGCTTCGTCGTAGAACTCGAGGTGCGCGGTGAATCCGAACCGGTCGCGCAGAGGGTTCGGCAGCAGCCCCGCTCGTGTCGTCGCCCCGACGAGCGTGAACGGCGCGAGGTCGAGCGGCACCGAGGTCGCACCCGCCCCCTTGCCCACCATGATGTCGATGCGGAAGTCCTCCATCGCGAGGTAGAGCATCTCTTCAGCCGAACGCGCCATCCGATGGATCTCGTCGATGAACAGCACTTCACCGGGCACGAGCGAGCTGAGGATCGCGGCGAGGTCTCCGGCGTGCTGGATGGCCGGGCCGCTCGACATGCGGAGCGGGCGCCCGCCCTCGTACGCGACGATCATGGCGAGCGTCGTCTTGCCGAGGCCGGGCGGCCCCGCGAGCAGGATGTGATCGGGCGTTCGCTGCTGCAGCGTCGCCGCCGTGAGCAGAAGCTGCAGCTGCCCGCGCACCCGCGACTGGCCGACGAACTCGGCGAGGCTGCGCGGCCGCAGCGCTCCCTCGAACGCGAGCTCGGCCTCGGAGGCGAGCACCGGGTCGGTGAGATCGATGCCGTCGGCTTCGATCTCGGAACCCCTCGGCGCCTCGTCTCGACTCACCGCGTTCTCCCGGACTGCTGCGCCGGCCCGAGCCGGGCGAGCGTGAGGCGGAGCAATGCGGGCACGGATGCCGCGTCGGCGTCGGATGCCGCAGCGATCGTCTCGTCGACGGCCTCGGCGGCGATCCGCTCCGACCAGCCCAGCCCCGTGAGCGCAGCGAGGACGTTCTCGGCGGCCCCGCCCGTGACGACGCTCGCCTGGGGCGCGGTCGCGGGAGCCGTGGCGACGAGCTTGCCGGCGAGCGACACGGTGATGAGCTTCGCCGTCTTCGGTCCGATGCCGCTCACCTTGCGGAACACCGCATCGTCGTCGGCCTGCACCGCCGCGGCGACCTGCTCGGGAGAGAGCGACGACAGCACGCCGAGAGCGGACTTCGGGCCCACTCCGGTCACCCCGATGAGCAGTTCGAACACCTCGAGCTCGGCACGACTCGCGAATCCGAAGAGCGTCAGGGCGTCTTCACGCACGACGAGGCTCGTCTGCACGGCCAGCTCCTCGCCCTCCCGACTCGCAAGGGCGAGCGCGGGCGTCGTGTTCACGTGGAAGCCGACCCCGCCGACCTCGATCACGACGGAACTGCCGGCCGCGCCGAGCACGCGGCCACGAAGAGAGGAGATCACTCCTTCAGCCTACGGGCCGCGCCCGACACGGCAGCGGAACGCTCCGCGGCGTGCCACGCGCGCTGCGCCGGCGTCAGCACCGTGCCCTCGGGCAGCGGCGCCTTGGCGTCCGCGACCGCGGCACCCGCCACTCCCCCGGTGCGCCAGGCGTGGCAGATCGCCAGCGCCAGGGCGTCGGCGGCATCCGCCGGTTTCGGCACCGCGTCGAGGCCGAGGATGCGTGCGACCATCGCACCGACCTGCGCCTTGTCGGCCCGGCCGTATCCGGTGATCGCCGCCTTCACCTCGCTCGGCGTGTGCAGGGCGACCGGCAGCGAACGCCGGGCGGCGATGAGCATCGCGACGCCCGAGATCTGCGCGGTGCCCATGATGGTCGACACGTCGCTGCGCGCGAACACCCGCTCGAGGGCGACGGCGTGCGGCCGGTGCTCCTCGAAGATCGCCTCGAGCCCGTCGGCGATGCGGGCGAGCCGGCGAGGCGTGTCGAGCTCGGCAGGCGAACGCAGCACGACGACGTCGACGAGTCGCGCCGTCCGGTTCGGCTCGACGTCGACCACGCCGACGCCGCAGCGCGTCAGGCCCGGGTCGATGCCGAGCACGCGCACGGCGATCGGCTACTCCGCCTCGAGTTCGGCCTGCACCTCAGGGCTCAGGTCGAGGTTCGAGTAGATGTTCTGCACGTCGTCGCTGTCTTCGAGGGCGTCGATGAGGCGGAAGACCTTGCGGGCCGTCTCGGCGTCGACTTCGACCTTGAGGTTCGGAACGAACGCCGCATCGGCGGAGTCGTAGTCGATGCCCGCCTCCTGCAGGGCCGTGCGAGCCCCCACCATGTCGGATGCCTCGGTGATGACCTCGAAGGTGTCGCCCTCGTCGGTGACCTCCTCGGCACCGGCGTCGAGAACCGCGGCGAGCACGTCGTCTTCGGTGAGGCCGTCGGCCTTGCCGACGACGATCACGCCCTTGCGGGCGAAGTTGTACGCCACGCTGCCGGGGTCGGCCATGGTGCCGCCGTTGCGGGACATCAGCGTGCGCACCTCGGCGGCGGCCCGGTTCTTGTTGTCGGTGAGGCACTCGATGAGGAGTGCGACGCCGTTCGGACCGTAGCCCTCGTACATGATCGTCGTGTACTCGATGGACTCGCCGGTGAGCCCCGCACCGCGCTTGATGGCGCGATCGATGTTGTCGTTCGGGACGGAGGTCTTCTTCGCCTTCTGCACGGCGTCGACGAGCGTCGGGTTGCCCGAGAGGTCGGCCCCGCCCATCTTGGCGGCGACCTCGATGTTCTTGATGAGCTTCGCGAACGACTTCGCTCGTCGTGCGTCGATGACGGCCTTCTTGTGCTTGGTCGTCGCCCACTTGGAATGCCCGGACATGCGTCTCCTGAATCGGTCGTGCGCACGCGGTCTCGGCGTACGCGCGAGGCCATTCTATTGCAGCCCCTCCACCGCACCGACCGGCGAGGCCGTCAGGCGAGGAGCTTGCGCAGCGTTCTCAGGTTGCGGTTCGTGGTGGTCGGCTTGTACTTCGCCTTCGCCGTGCGCTTCGCGAACGTGCTGCCGACTCCGCTCGCCCGCCGGTTGTGCCAGTAGAGCACTCCGTCGCCCGGCTCGACGAGGTCATCGTCGGGGTCCAGCTCGCCGACATCGGCAGCGAGCTCGGCGAGATGCGCGCGGTCCGATCCGAACAGCACGTACGGATGCCAGCCCTCGCGTTCCTCGTCGAACGGGAACGCCTCGACGACCGCCTCGAGCTCGGCGCGGGTGATGAGCACGATCCACGCCTCGTAGCCGAACCGCTCGCGCAGTGCCTGCTCGATGCGCCGTTTGACCTCGGACCTGGACCAGGTGTCGGATGCCGCGAATGCGACGTTCCCGCTCGCGAGCACCGTGCGCACCTGCTCGAAGCCGAGCTCTTCGAAGAGCGCGGCGAGCTCCGCCGACCTGATCGTGATGCCGCCGACGTTGACGCCGCGCAGGAGCGCGATGTACGGCGTCACGGCGTCCGGGCCGCCGCGGCCCGCCGGCCCGCCTTCTCGAGGAAGTACTCGTGGAAGCGGTGCTCCCCCGTGATCTCGGGGTGGAAGCTCGTGCCGAGCAGATTGCCCTGCTCGACGGCGACGACGCGGCCGTCGGCGAGCGAGGCCAGCGGCGTCGCCGCCGGCCCGACCGACTCGACGACCGGTCCACGGATGAAGACGGCGTGCACGGGCTCGCCGCCGAGGGCCGGAACGTCGAGGTCGGTCTCGAAGGACTGGTTCTGCGATCCGAACGCGTTGCGGCGCACGACCACGTCCAGTCCTCCGAGACTCTGCTGGTCGGCGATCGCGTCGAGCAGCGTGTCGGCGAGCATGATGAGCCCCGCACAGGTGCCGTACACCGGGAGCCCGTCGGCGATCGCGGCCTTGAGCGGCTCCGCGAGGCCGTAGGCGCGTGAGAGCTTGTCCATGACGGTCGACTCGCCCCCCGGGATCACGAGTCCGTCGAGCGCGGCGAGCTCGTTCGGCCGCCGCACGAGCGAGACGTCGGCGCCGAGCCCCGACAGCACCCGCGCATGCTCGCGGAAATCCCCCTGGAGCGCGAGCACGCCGACTCGTGGGCCGGTCGAGGCCGCGTCGGCGGGCCCGAGCGATTCGCTGCGGAGGTTCGTGTTCACCAGCCGCGCTCTGCGAGGCGGTGCGGCGCCGCGAGGTCGCCGACGTTGATGCCGACCATCGCCTCGCCGAGCCCGCGAGAGACATCGGCGATGACCGACGGGTCGTCGTAGAACGTCGTCGCCTTGACGACCGCGGCCGCGCGCGCCTGGGGATTGCCGGACTTGAAGATGCCCGAGCCCACGAACACGCCGTCGGCGCCGAGCTGCATCATCATCGCGGCATCCGCCGGCGTCGCGACGCCGCCCGCCGTGAAGAGGACGACCGGCAGCTTGCCGGTCTCGGCGACCTCGGCGACGAGCTCGTACGGCGCCTGCAGCTCCTTCGCGGCGACGTAGAGCTCGTCCTTCGTCATCGAGCGGAGCATGTTGATCTCGCTCGTGATCTTGCGGATGTGCTTCGTCGCCTCCGAGACGTCGCCGGTGCCGGCCTCCCCCTTCGACCGGATCATCGCAGCGCCCTCGTTGATGCGACGCAGCGCTTCGCCGAGATTCGTCGCTCCGCAGACGAAGGGCGTGTTGAAGGCCCACTTGTCGATGTGGTTCACGTAGTCGGCCGGCGAGAGCACCTCGGACTCGTCGATGTAGTCCACGTCGAGCGCCTGCAGCACCTGCGCCTCCACGAAGTGACCGATGCGGGCCTTCGCCATGACGGGGATGGAGACCTCGGCGATGATCGCCTCGATGAGATCGGGGTCGCTCATGCGGGCGACTCCGCCCTGGGCGCGGATGTCGGCGGGAACCCGCTCGAGCGCCATGACCGCCACCGCGCCGGCATCTTCGGCGATGCGTGCCTGCTCGGGCGTGACGACGTCCATGATGACGCCGCCCTTCAGCATCTCGGCGAGGCCGCGCTTCACGCGGCTGGAGCCGGTCTCGGCAGTGCTCATGGGGGTTCCTCCAAAGGATGACGGACGCTCGCGCGGGGGACGGCGAACAACGAAATTGATTGGCTTAGGCCAAACGGTAGCATGGACCGGTCCTACACTCGGAACAACCATGGATCGTGACGTGACCCTCCAGATCTCCGGCCGCTCGGCCGCCGACATCGCCGACAGCGTGCGTGCGCTCATCGAGCGTGGCGCCCTGGATCCGGGCGATCCGCTCCCCCCGGTGCGCTCACTCGCCGAGACGCTGGGGATCAATCGCAACACTGCGGTGGCGGCGTACCGTCAGCTCACGCAAGCGGGCGTCGTCGTCACACGGGGCCGCGGCGGAACGCACGTCGCCGATCGGTCCTCGGTCCCGCAGGAGGGATTCGCGGCCGACAGCGTGCTGCGCGACGTCGCAACGGGCAACCCCGATCCCGACCTCATCCCCGACCCATCGCGCGCACTCGCGAGAGTGGCGGGCCGTCCCGTGCTGTACGGGGAGCCGGTGATCGATCCCGGACTGGAGCAGTGGGCCCGATCCTGGATGAGCGCGGATCTCGCCCCGACCGAGCTCCGGCTGACGGTCACCAGCGGCGCGGCCGACGCGGTCGAGCGGCTCCTCGCGCTGGCGCTCGTCCGCGACGATGCCGTGGCGCTCGAGGACCCCTGCTTCCTGACGAGCATCCACACGGTGCGCGTGGGCGGCTACCGGCCGGTGCCGGTCCCCGTCGACGACGAGGGCATGACCGTGGAGGGTCTGCGCTCCGCGCTCGAACAGGGCGTCCGCGCCGTCGTCTGCACGCCGCGGGCGCAGAACCCCACCGGAGCGAGCCTCTCGGAGCGGCGCGCCCGCGAACTGCGCGCCGTGCTGCAGGCGCATCCGTACGTGCTCGTCATCGAGGACGATCACTTCTCGATGCTCTCGCGTCGTCCCTTCCATTCGCTCATCGGACCCGAGCACCGGCGCTGGGCGCTCGTGCGCTCGGTGTCGAAGTTCCTGGGGCCCGACATGTGCCTCGCGGTGACCGCATCCGATCCCGACACCGCCGAGCGGCTCGCGATGCGGCTCAGCCCGGGAACCACCTGGGTGAGCCACCTCCTGCAGCGGCTCGTGCTCGCGCTGGTCGACGACCCCGAGGTCGCCGCGCGCATCGAAGCGGCGGGCGCCCACTACGCGGCGCGGAACCGCGCCTTCGCCGAGCGGCTGACGGCGCTCGGCGTGCCCGCGACCGCCGGAGACGGACTCAACCTCTGGGTCGCACTGCCGGTACCGGCGCGCGACGTGTCGGAGCAGCTCATGCGACGCGGCTGGCTCGCGCGTGCCGGCGACGAGTTCGCCCTCGCCGATGCGCCGGCCGCGCGACGGCTTCGGCTCACGGTGCACGATCTCGGCGATGCCGACGCCGAACGGCTCGCCGGCGACATCGCCGCTGCCGTGCACGCGGCGGGTGGACGGCTCGTCACCGCCGGGGATGGGATGATCGGACGGTGAAGATCCTCTCGATCCAGTCCGCCGTCGCGTACGGCCACGTCGGCAACTCGGCTGCCGTCTTCCCGCTCCAGCGGATCGGCGTCGAGGTGCTGCCCGTCTACACCGTGAACTTCTCGAACCACACCGGTTACGGTGCCTGGCGCGGGCCGCTCATCAGCCCCGATGACGTTCGGGAGGTGATCGCCGGCATCGAGGATCGCGGCGCGTTCCCGCAGATCGACGCCGTGCTCTCGGGCTACCAGGGCGGCGAGGGCATCGCCGAGGTGATCCTCGATGCCGTCGCTCGCGTGAAGGCCGCGAATCCTCGTGCGGTCTACGCGTGCGATCCCGTGATGGGCAACGCGAAATCGGGATGCTTCGTCGCGCCGGCGATCCCGATCCTGCTGCGCGACCGAGTCGTGCCCGCGGCCGACATCATCACGCCGAATCAGTTCGAGCTCGGCTTCCTCACCGGCACGGAGCCCGACACGCTCGAGTCGACCCTCGAGTCCGTCGAGCTGATCCGCGCCACCGGGCCGCGAACCGTGCTCGTCACGAGCGTCGAGCGCCCCGACCGCGAGGAGGGCACCATCGAGATGCTCGCGGTCGATGACACCGGGGCGTGGATCGTGCAGACCCCGCTCCTCCCGTTGAAGGCGAACGGCTCGGGGGATGTCACCGCCGCGCTGTTCACCGCGCACTACACGACGAGCGGCGACGCCGCTGACGCCCTCGCCCGCACGACGTCGAGCGTCTTCGACCTGCTCGAACGAACGCATGCCTCGGGTGAGCGAGAGCTGCAGCTCGTCGAATCCCAGGAGTCGTACGCGAACCCGCGCATGCAGTTCACGGTGCGCCAGGTGCGCTGAGGGTCAGACGGGCCACGCCTCGGCGATCTCCTGACGGACCTCGCCGAGCAGCCGGGGCAGCGCCTTCGTTCCGGCGATGATCGGGAAGAAGTTCGAGTCGAGCGCCCACCTCGGCACGATGTGCTGGTGCAGGTGCTCCGCGATGCCGGCGCCGGCGATCCGCCCCTGATTCATGCCGATGTTGAACCCGTCGCACTTCGAGACCCGCTTCACGACGCGCATCGCGATCTGGGTGAGCTCGCCGATCTCGGCGACCTCCTCGGGCGACGCCTCGTCGTAGGTCGCGATGTGGCGGTAGGGACAGACGAGCAGGTGCCCGCTGTTGTAGGGATAGAGGTTCAGCAGCACGAAGGCGAACCGGCCGCGCGCGACGATGAGCGACTGCTCATCGCTCAACTCGGGGGCGCGGCAGAACGGACAGGTGTGCTCGTCGGGCTGCTGGCCGTGCTGGATGTAGACGAGCCGGTGCGGCGTCCAGAGCCGCTGGAAGGCGTCGGGGACGCCCGCGAGATCGGCGCCGGAATCCGTCGGGATGCCGTCGAACTCGTCGGCCTCGTAGGCACCCACGTCAGAGGTCGTCCCTCGTGATGACCTGTCGGCGGTCGTCGATCGCGGCACGGATGCGACGAACCGCCTCGTCGATCGCGACGCCGTTCTCCTGGCTGCCGTCGCGGAAGCGGAAGCTCACCGTCTCGCCCGCCCGGTCGTTCTCACCGGCGATGAGCTGGAACGGCACCTTCTGGGTGGTGTGCGTGCGGATCTTCTTCTGCATGCGGTCGTCGCTCGTGTCGAGCTCGGCCCGGACGCCGGCCCGGCGCAACTGGTCGACGACGCCGCCGAGGTACTCGGCATACTCGTCGGCGACGGGGATGCCGACGACCTGCACGGGCGCGAGCCACACCGGGAAGGCACCCGCGTAGTGCTCGATGAGCACGCCGAAGAAGCGCTCGATCGAGCCGAACTTCGCGGAGTGGATCATCACGGGCTGCTGGTGGGTGCCGTCGGCCGCGGTGTACTCGAGGCCGAAGCCCTCGGGCTGGTTGAAGTCGTACTGGATGGTCGACATCTGCCAGGTGCGGCCGATCGCGTCGCGCGCCTGCACGGAGATCTTCGGCCCGTAGAAGGCCGCGCCCCCGGGGTCCGGCACGAGCTCGAGGCCGGACGCCTCGGCGACCTCACGCAGTACGTTCGTCGCGACCTCCCACTGCTCGTCGGTGCCCTTGAACTTGTCGGAGTTCGCGTCGCGCGTCGAGAGCTCGAGGTAGAAGTCGTCGAGGCCGAAGTCGCGGAGCAGCCCGAGCACGAAGTCGAGCAGGTGCTTGATCTCGGCCGGTGCCTGCTCGGGGGTGACGTAGCTGTGCGAGTCGTCCTGCGTGAGTCCGCGCACCCGCGTGAGGCCCTGCACGACGCCCGACTTCTCGTAGCGGTAGACGGTGCCGAACTCGAAGAACCGCAGCGGCAGCTCGCGGTACGAGCGGCCGCGCGAACGGAAGATGAGGTTCTGCATGGGGCAGTTCATCGCCTTGAGGTAGTACTCGCTGTTCTCGAGCTCCATGGGCGGGAACATCGTGTCCTTGTAGTACGGCAGGTGGCCCGACAGCTCGAAGACGTGGGACTTCGTGATGTGCGGGGTCGAGACGTACTGGAAGCCCTCCTCGATGTGACGACGACGGACGTAGTCCTCCATCTCGCGCTTGATGATGCCGCCCTTGGGGTGGAAGACGGGCAGGCCCGAGCCGATCTCCTCGGGGAAGGAGAAGAGGTCGAGCTCGGCGCCGAGCTTGCGATGATCGCGACGAGCGGCCTCCTCGAGCCGGTGCTGATATGCGCGCAGCTCGTCTTTCGACGGCCATGCGGTGCCGTAGATGCGCTGGAGCTGCGGGTTCTTCTCCGAGCCGCGCCAGTATGCGGCGGCCACGCGCGAGAGCGCCCAGCCATTGCCGATCATGCGCGTGTTCGGAAGGTGCGGGCCGCGGCAGAGGTCTTTCCAGACGGTCTCGCCGGTCTTCGGATCGACGTTGTCGTAGATCGTGAGCTCGGCGCCGCCGACCTCGACCGACTCGTTCTCGTCGCTTTCGCCCGCACCGCCCTTCAGGCCGATGAGCTCGAGCTTGTACGGCTCGTCGGCGAGCTCCACCCGGGCGTCGTCATCGGAGACGACGCGCCGGACGAAGCGCTGGCCGGCGCGCACGATCCGGGCCATCTCCTTGTCGAGCGCCTTCAGGTTCTCGGGGGTGAACGGCTCGGCGACATCGAAGTCGTAGTAGAAGCCGTCGGTGACGGGCGGGCCGATGCCGAGCTTCGCCTCGGGGTTCACGGCCTGGACGGCCTGCGCGAGCACGTGCGCGGTCGAGTGCCGGAGGATCGCGAGTCCGTCGGGCGAGTCGATCGTCACGGGTTCGACGACGTCGTCGTCCGTCACCGTGGCGGCGAGGTCCTTGAGCTCGCCGTTGACGCGCATGGCGACAACGGACCGGTCGGTGAAGAGCTCGAAGCCGTCAGCCACCTGGATCCACTCCTGTCTCGTGAAACGAACCCTTCAACTGTAGTCGTCGGCGGATGCCCCGGGTCGCGCCCGCGACGCCGCCGGGCGTCGGTGTTCGGGGCCATCCCTGATGCGGAGCATCCGTCACAGTTCTAGAGTTTCGCTCATGTTCAATGACGAGGAATCCCCATTCGGCGAGGCGTTCGATGACCGCAGCGTCAGCATCACCGACTTCGAGCCGGACCTCAGCGCCGCGGACTGGGTGGCCAAGTACCGCGTCGGCGATCTCGTCACCGGCCCGATCTTCTGGGCGCCGATCGAGACGCTCGCGCCCACTCGGACCGTGGGCAAGGGACGCACGAACCTCACCCTCATCCGGCCGACGATCCTGCAGACGGATGCCGCGACGCCGTACGCGGGGTTCGACCGACGCGAGTCGCCCACTCGCAACCCGGCGTTGTCGGTGCACTTCGCCCCGGCCGCGTACGGCATCACCGGAGTCGGCACGTACGTCTTCGCGTTCGCGGTCGAGGCGTTCACGCGGTCCGAGTTCCGGCCGACGGGCTTCGCGGGCGGTGGCACGGTCGATGCGCCCGGCGCCATCCGCTTCAGCGGGAAGCGAGTGGTCACGGTCATCCTGCGGAACGTCCCCGCCGCCGCCGGTGCCTGGGCGGCGATCGAGCAGACCGACGGCGAGTCCTGGTCGTGGTTCAGCACGAGGATCTCGCATCCGCCGCTCGTGTTCGATCCACTGCCGGCGAACGGGTGAGCGTGGGGGAAGCGTTATAACGCTTCTCCTCCTCGGTTGCAATTCCCTTTCGAGACTTGTGCCTCGGTGCTTCACTCCGGAGAAGCGGCGCCCCTCGGCGTTCCGACCCACCGGAGGGAGGCTCGACATGGACGACGACGCGACGACCCACACCGCGCACGACCGCCGACGAGCGGAATGGGACGCGCGTCAGCAGTGGACGAGGGCGCGATTCCGAGAGCTGCGACCGTTGCGCGGCGCCCCGAGGCGGGTCGCCGAGGATGCCATCGTCCTGCGCCACCTCGATCTCGTCGACGGACTCGTGCACCACCTCGCATCGGGCTACCGGGACCAGAGCGACCTCCGCCAGGTCGGATGCATCGGACTCGTGCATGCCGTGCGCCGATTCGATCCCGTTCGCAGTGACAACTTCCTCTCGTACGCCGTGCCGACGATCTCGGGCGAGATCAAACGCTACCTCCGGGACAACGGATGGTTCATCCGTCCGCCGAGGCGCGTGCAGGAGCTCCGGCAGGCGGTCTCGAGCGCCATCCCCGACCTCGCGCAGTCGCTGCGGCGGGAGCCGACGGTCGCGGACCTCGCAGGGTATCTCCACACCTCGCCGGCCGGCGTCGCCGAGGCGGTCGGCACGAGGACGAGCATGGAGCCCGTCTCGCTCGACGCGGGCGTCGGCGACGACGACACCTCGATCGGAGCGACGATCGGCGACAACGACCAGCGACTGGAGCTCGCCGACCTGCGCCTCTCCCTTCGCGTCGCGCTCGCGACGCTCACTCCCCGGGAACGGCGCATCGTGTACCTCCGATTCATCGAGGAACGCACGCAACGCGAGATCGCCGACGAGATCGGCGTGACGCAGATGCAGGTCTCGCGGCTCCTCTCGGCGATCCTCGGTCGGCTGCACTGCCGCCTCGAGGGGCTCCTCGAGGATCGTCGCGACGAAGAGCGCACCATCGCGCAGATGGCGCGCCGGACCGCCTAGCCGGCCTGGAGACCCAGCGGCAGGCGGTCGAGCGAGGCCAGTACATCGGCGGTGCTCACCGCCAGAAGGGCCGGATCGGGCTCGTCCGCGAAGACGTCGCCCCGCCGGACCGAGGCATCCGTCAGCACGATGTGCGGACCCCGCTCGGGCGGTCCCCATTCCTCGGGCGGCGCGGGGCCGAAGATGACGACCGACGGGATGCCGAAGGCGGAGGCGAGATGCGCTGCTCCGGTGTCGGCGCTCACGACCACTCGGGCGGCCGCGATCACGGCGGCGAACTCCGCGAGATCGAGCCGCCCCGCGAGCACTGCCGACTCGGGAAGCGCCGCGCGTGCGGCCACGTCGAGCGCGCGATCGCGCTCCTCGGCCCCGGCTGTGACGACCACTCGCTCGCCGCGAGCCGTGAGCGCCCGAGCGACCTCGGCGAAGCGCTCGGCCGGCCAGCGCCGTGCGCCGTAGAACGCCCCGACGTGCACCACCGCCGCACCGGCCACCACGGCCGGCGAGGCCGGAACGGCGATCGCGAGCTCCGAGGCATCCGCCGTCGCGCCCGCGGAGCGCACGAGCCGGGCCCAGCGTTCCCGCTCGAGCAGCCCGTCGACCCACTCGGGACCGTCGGGGGCGTCGGGAGCGTGCGCAATGAGCCGGTGGGGCCGGACCGCGTCGAGCAGCCTGCCGCTCTCGGGCCCGCGTCCGTGCAGGTTCACCGCGATGTCCACGGACCCGGCCGGGATCTCGAGCGGACGGGACAGTCCCGGCGCCGGCAGCAGCACGTCGACACTCCCGAGAAGCCCGACGATCGGCGCGAGCCACCCCGATGTGGCGAGCACGATGCGATGACCGGGCCAGTGTCGGCGAAGTGCCGTGAGCGCGGGCACCGCCACCAGGAGGTCACCGAGCTTCAGGGCGCGCAGGACGAGCATCGTCGGACGCGGGTCCATGCCTGGCATCTCCCCAGATTCGCAGATCGTACTCCGCGGGAGAAGGGTCGGGGGCGACGTTTCGAAGCAGGAGAAGTGGGTATCCACTTCGGTATGGCGATCCGATCCCCGCGCGCGGTGCTCTTCGACCGCGACGGCACCCTCGTGAGGGACGTGCCCTACAACACCGACCCGGCCCTCGTCGAACCGATGCCGACGGTCCGCGAGGCGCTCTCGGTGTTGCGCGATCGGGACATCGCGATCGGCGTCGTCACGAACCAGTCGGGCATCGCTCGCGGACTCGTGACGGTCGAGGAGCTCGCAGCGGTCAACGCCCGCGTCGATGAGCTGCTCGGTCCGTTCGACGTCTGGGCGGTCTGCCCGCACGGGCCGGGCGAGGGGTGCGGATGCCGCAAGCCGGCGCCCGGCCTCGTCATCGACGCCGCGCAGGCGCTCGGGGTGCACCCCGCCGACGTCGTCGTGATCGGCGACATCGGCGCTGACGTGGCCGCCGCCACGGCCGCGGGAAGCCGAGCGGTGCTCGTCCCCACCTCGCTGACGCTGCGCGAGGAGGTGGACGGCGCCCCCGCCGTCGCGACCACGGTGCTCGAGGCGGTCGGTCTCGCACTCGCGCTCGAGCCGGCGCCGGGAGCGGCATCGTGAGCCGGCGGGTGCTCGTGGCCCGCCTCGACAGCGTCGGGGACGTGCTGCTCTGCGGCCCTGCCGTGCGTGCCGTCGCCGCCACCGCCTCCGTGCACCTGCTCTGCAGCCCGACCGGAGCCCCCGCCGGGCGGATGCTGCCCGGCGTCCGCCGGGTGCACGAGTGGGACTGCCCGTGGATCGGCAATCCGGCGCGGTCGGTCACCCCGGCCTCGGTCGCGGAGCTCGAGCGCATCCTCGCGGAGGTGGACGCGTCCGAGGCCGTCATCCTCACGTCGTTCCACCAGAGTCCGCTTCCGCTCGCGCTGCTGCTCCGGCTGGCGGGAGTGCCCCGGATCACCGGGGCCTCCGGCGACTACCCGGGGAGTCTCCTCGACGTGCGACTGCGACCAGGCGAGGACTTCCCCGAGTCGCAGTCCGAGGTCACTCGAGCCCTGACCGTCGCCGCTGCCGCGGGCTTCGCGCTCCCGCCCGGCGACGCCGGGCGACTTGCGGTGAGCGGGGCCGCCGACCCCGCACCGCTCGTCGGGCGGAACCCGTACGTGGTGGTCCATCCCGGGGCAGCGGTGCCCGCGCGGGCGGCGCCGCTCGAGCGGCACGTCGAATTCGTGCACGCCCTCGCCCAGGCGGGCTTCCGCGTCGTCGTGACCGGCTCCCCGTCGGAGCGCGGTCTCACCGCTCGGGTGGCCGGCGAGCGCGCACTCGACCTCGGAGGACGGACGACCCTCCCCGAGCTCGCCGGCGTGCTCGCACGCGCGGATGCCGTCGTCGTCGGCAACACGGGGACGGCCCACCTCGCGGCAGCCGTGGGCACTCCCGTCGTGAGCCTCTTCGCCCCCGTCGTCGACGAACGCTGCTGGGGGCCGTTCGGCGTGGCCTCCGTGCTGCTCGGGCGCCGCGACATCGCGTGCGCGGGCACGAGGGCCAGGGAGTGTCCGATCCCGGGGCATCCGTGTCTCGGCGAGATCGAGGCTCGCGATGTCGTCGATGCCGTTCGCGCGATCCGCCGCGTGACCGAGCGGGGCGACTCGGACGACGGAACACTCGCTGCCCGTGAGGCGGTGCCGGCGTGAGGATCCTGCTCTGGCATGTGCACGGCGGCTGGACCGACGCGTTCGTGCGGGGCGGGCACGACTACCTCCTCCCGACGCTTCCCGAGCGGGGGCCGTGGGGGCTGGGGCGCGGCGGCCGCGACTGGCCGACGAGCGCGATCGAGATCGATCCGGCGACCATGCGCGGCGAGCCCGTCGACCTCGTCGTCCTGCAGCGACTCGAGGAGTTCGAGCGCGCGGAGGCGATGCTCGGGCGTCGACTCGGCTCCGAGGTTCCCGCCGTCTTCCTCGAGCACAACACACCGAAGCCCGCTGCCGTCACCACGCGGCATCCGTTCGCCGACCGCACCGACATCCCGATCGTGCACGTCACCCACTTCAACCGGCTGTTCTGGGACAACGGCGACGCGCCCACCGTCGTCATCGAACACGGCATCCCAGACCCCGGATACCGCTATTCGGGCCGCATCGGGCGCAGCGCGTTCGTCGCGAACGAACCCGTGCGCCGCTCGCGGATGGTCGGCAGCGACCTGCTGCCGGACTTCGCTGCGGCGGGCGGCATCGACCTCTTCGGCATGGGCGTCGCGGAGCTCCCGGCCGCGCTCGGCCTCGACCCGGTGCAGGTCTCCCCCGTCGGCGAGCTCGCCACGAAGGAGCTGCACGCGGCGATCGCCGAGCGCCGGCTGTACCTGCACCTCGCAAGGTGGACGTCGCTCGGGCTCACCCTGCTCGAGACCATGCACCTCGGCGTGCCGGTCGTGGTGGTGCAGGCGACGGAGGCCGCGCGCGCCGTGCCGCCGGGCGCGGGCTTCATCTCCACGAACATCGACGAGCTCGTCGCCGCGACGCGGGTGCTGCTGGAGGACCGCGACGCTGCAACCCGGCTCGGTCTCGCGGCACGCGAAACGGTCGTCGAGCGGTACGGCCTCGACCGCTTCCTGCGGGACTGGGACGAGCTCGCCATCGACCTCGTCGAGCGTCGCCGGCGGAAGGGCCGCCCGATCACCGCCGCGGCGGTGGCCGCCCGCACGGCGGGCGTCGAATCCCATGGATGGAAGGAGTGACGATGCGCATCGCCATGGTCTCCGAACACGCGAGCCCGCTCGCCGCACTCGGTGGTGTGGATGCCGGCGGGCAGAACGTGCACGTCGCGGCGCTGTCGACCGAGCTCGCCCGACGCGGCCACGAGGTTCGCGTCTACACGCGCCGTGACGATCCCGACGCGCCCGAACGCGTCCCGCTCGCGACCGGCGTCGAGGTCGTGCACGTGACGGCGGGCCCCGCCCGGCACGTACCGAAGGACGACATGCTTCCCGCCATGCCGGCCCTCGCCGCCGGAATGGCCGCCGACTGGAGCGGCTGGGAGCCCGACATCGTGCACAGCCATTTCTGGATGTCGGGCGTCGCCGCCCTCGACGCGGTGTCGACGCTCGCGGCGCCACCCCCCGTCGTGCACACCTTCCACGCCCTCGGCGTCGTGAAGCGGCGTCATCAGGGCGCGGCCGACACGAGTCCGGCCGAGCGAGAATGGCTCGAGCCCGACGTGGGTCGCCGCGCCGCCGGCGTGATCGCCACCTGTTCCGACGAGGCGTTCGAGCTGAAGAAGCTCGGCGTGCCCTCTCGCAACATCACGGTGATCCCCTGCGGCGTGGATCTCGCCCATTTCACTCCCCAGGGGCCACGGGACGAGCGGACGCGCCGCCACCGGGTCCTCAGCGTCGGACGCCTCGTGCCACGCAAGGGCGTCGGCACGGCGATCGAGGCGGTCGCCGCCTTGGCCGACGAAGGTCTCGACGTCGAGCTCGTCATCGTCGGAGGCGGCGACACGAGCGACGGACGCGACCCCGAGCTCGAGCGCCTCGCGGAGATCGCACGGCACTCCGCCGCCCCGGATCGGATCGAGCTCCGCGGACAGCTGCCGCAGGCGGTGCTCCCCGAGCTGTACCGCTCGGCCGACGTCGTGGTGTGCGCTCCGTGGTACGAGCCCTTCGGCATCGTGCCGCTCGAGGCGATGGCGTGCGGCGTGCCCGTGGTCGCGTCATCCGTCGGGGGACTCATCGACAGCGTCGTCGACGGCGTCACCGGGCGCCACGTCCCGCCACGGGATGCCACGGCCGTCGCGGAGGCGATCCGCACGCTGCTCCTCGACGAGCCGACCCGCCGGCAGTACGGCGCCAATGGCCGTCGCCGGGCCGCCCGCTACGCGTGGAGCCGCATCGCCGCCGACAGCGAGCGCAGCTACCGCGCCACGATCGCCGCCGTGAGCGGAGCACCCTCGATGAACCGACGTGCGAAGGGAGTGGCACGATGACCCTGCACGACACGAAGCAGCGGGCCCGCTCCGTCGCGACGGAGTGGGCGGTGCACGCCGTCGCCGAGCACGTGCGGAACGTCGCGCCGGTGCTCCACGCGCTCGAACTCGAGTCGGCCCGGCTGGCCGGCTGGGCCATCCGGCTCGCGGAGCGGCTCGAAGCCGGGGGCAGGCTGCTCGTCGCGGGCAACGGCGGATCGGCCGCCGAGGCGCAACACCTCGCCGCGGAGTTCGTCGGACGCTTCTGCAGCGAGCGCCGGCCGTATTCGGCGATCGCCCTGAACACCGATTCCTCAGCGGTCACGGCCATCGGCAACGACTACGGCTTCCATGAGATCTTCGCGAGACAGGTGCGCGCGCACGCGCGTCACGGCGACATCGTGCTGCTGCTCTCGACGAGCGGAGCGAGCGCCAACCTGATCTCCGCCGCCCGAGCCGCCGCCGAGTCGGGCGCGGTGAGCTGGGCGATCACGGGGCCGGCGCCGAACCCGCTGGCGAGTGCCTGCGACGACGCGATCGCGCTGCCGGGCGCGGCGTCGAACGTGCAGGAGGCGGAGCTCGTCGCGGTGCACGCCCTGTGCGTCGCCTTCGACGCGCTGGTCGGCGCCGAGGAGGTGGGACGGTGAGGGTGACGGTGATCGGCGACTGCCTCCTCGACGTGGATGTCACCGGCGCGGCCGTGCGGCTGAGTCCCGATGCGCCGGTCCCCGTGGTCGACATCACGGGATCCGCCGATCGCGCGGGCGGCGCCGGTCTCGTCGCCACGATGCTCGCTCGCGACGGCGTGGACGTGACCCTCGTGACGGCGCTCGGCCGGGATGCCGCCGCCCAGCGCCTCCGCGACGCACTGCCGGGAATCCACCTCGTCGAAGCGCAGCTCGCGGGACCGACTTCCGTCAAGACCCGGATACGCGCGGACGGTCACGCGATCGCACGGCTCGACGAGGGCGGTGGTGGGGTCGCTCCGGTCGACGTCGATCCCGCGCAGCTCGATGCCATCGAGCGGGCCGACGCCGTCGTCGCCTCCGACTACGGGCGGGGCATGCTCGCGAACGAGCTCGTCCGGGCGGCGATCGAGCGCCGGGCCGGCGCCATTCCCATCGTCTGGGACCCTCACGTCCGAGGTGCGGCACCCGTCGGCGGCGTGACCCTCGCGACACCGAATCGATCGGAGGCCGCTGCGCTCAGCGGCGCACCGCTCGGCGGCCTCGGCGAGGCGATCGATGCCGCGCGCATCCTCGGCGCACGATGGCGCGCCGAGACGATCGCGGTCACCCTCGGCGGCGACGGGGCCGTGGTCTGCGCCGACGGCGCCCTGCCCGTGGTGATCCCGGCGCAGCACGTGAGCGCAGCCGATCCGTGCGGCGCAGGAGACCGGCTCGCGGCCTCGGCCGCGGTCGCGCTCGCGACCGGCGAGGAGGTGCGCGATGCCGTCCGCCGAGGGGTCTACGACGCGAGTGCGTTCCTCAGGGCGGGCGGCGTGGCATCCCTCGAGCTCCCCGCCCCGCCCGCGCCGATCCCGGGGCACGCGGCCGGTGCCGTGGCGGTCGCCGCGCACACCCGCGCCGCGGGCGGCACGGTCGTCGCGACCGGCGGATGCTTCGACCTCCTGCACGCGGGCCACGTCCGCACCCTGCAGGCGGCGCGCTCGCTCGGCGACTGCCTCATCGTCTGCCTGAACTCCGACGAGTCGGTTCGCCGCCTGAAGGGACCCGCCCGCCCGATCATCTCCGAGGCGGACCGGATCGACCTCCTGCTCGCGCTCGAGTGCGTCGACGCCGTGCTCGTCTTCGACGAGGACACTCCCACCGAGGCAGTCCGCCGGCTCCGACCCGACCTCTGGGTGAAGGGCGGCGACTACCGCGCCGACGACCTGCCCGAGACGCTCGCGCTCGCCGAGACCGGCGGCCGGGTCGTGACCGTGCCGCATCATCCAGCCCGTTCCACCTCCGCCCTCGCGGCAGCACTCGCCGCAGTGAGTTGAAAGGACGCCGTCATGACCGAACCGACCACGACCGTTCCCTCCGGCATCGCCGACCCGGCGCGCAGCCGGATCGGACGGATCATCATCACCGGCGGAGCGTCCGGCCTCGGAGCGGCGATCGCCGACGCCGTCGCCCGAGCAGGCGGCACGCCCATCGTGCTCGATCGCACGGTCCCCGACGAACCGGCCCATGAGACGCATCAGGCCGACGTGAGCGAGACGAGGGCACTCGAGTCCCTCATCGCACGTCTCGCCGACGAGCACGGCGGCCTCGACGGCGTGGTCACCGCGGCGGGCATCGACCGCTGCGGCCGGCTCGAGGACGTCGACGGGACGGAGTGGGAGCGCGTCATCCGAGTGAACCTGCTCGGCACGGCCGCGGCCGTGCGCGCGGCGCTGCCCCACCTCGAGGCATCCGGCGGCCGGGTCGTCACGGTCGCATCGACGCTCGCCGTCAAGGGCGTGTCGGATGCCACGGCCTACTGCGCCTCGAAGTTCGGCGTGCTGGGATTCTCACGGGCGCTCGCGGCCGAGACGAAGGGACGGGTCGGAGTGACCACCCTCATCCCGGGCGGCATGAGCACCCACTTCTTCGACGACCGGGACGAGCAGTACCGCCCCGGCGCCGACGCGAAGCTCAACTCCCCCGAGCACGTCGCGCAGGCCGTCGTGTTCGCCCTCAGCCAGCCCGACGGCTGCGAGATCCGGGAGCTCGTGGTGAGCCACTCCGAAGAGAGCTCATGGCCATGAGCTCGAGGGCGTCCTCGACCACCGGCTCGGCCGACACCTCGTCGACGAACGAGACGTCGTGCTCGCAGCGCTCCGCCGTCCATCCCACCTGGGTGACGTCGGCGGCGCACACGGGGCACCGCACCGTGAACGAGAGGTGCACCCGGTGGCTTCCGCGCCCGAAGGGCGCGGCGTTCACGACGTTGCCGAACCAGAAGACGCCGACGGTCGGGGCACCGACCGCTTGAGCGAGGTGTCGTGGCCCGCTGTCGTTCGCGACGACGACATCGGCGGCGGCGAGCAGCGCGGCGGTCTCGCCGAGCGCGAGCACCCCGGCAAGGCCGGTCACCCGACCGGCAGCAGCCGGCCGGAGCCCTCGAACCTCCCGCGTGAGGCGTGCGTGAAGGTCGAGATCGGTGGCATCGCCGATAAGCGCCACGGATGCCCCGTCGTCGAGCAGCGCGGCGATGACCGTCGCGAACCGCTCCACCGGCCAGCGACGCCTGGGATCGGTCGCCCCCGGGTGCACGACGGCGAGGGGCGACCCATCGTGGGGAAGCCGACCTGCGATCGCGCGGTGCTCCGCCGCCGTGACGGTGATCCGCGGTTCGAGGACGACCGGTTCCGCCCCGGCGAGACCCGCCACCTCCAGGCCGCGCACCACCTCGTGCTGGTAGTAGACGTAGCGGAGCGTCCGCTCCAGCCGGTCGGCATCCTCGGTCGCCGCCCCCACCGAGTGCCTGGGTTCGAGCGCCAGCAGGAACGGATTCGAGTTCCGACCCCCGCCGTGGAGTTGCACCCCGAGGTCGATCGATCCGAACCGCCTCACCCGATCTCGGAACGCGGCGATCAGCCGCTCGTCCGGTCGCTTCCCCGGAACCTCCCGGATGCCGCGGGCGATCGGCAGCACCTCGATCCGCGAGACCGGCGACGGGCGTGCACGGAGCAGCTCGACATGGACCGGACTGCCGAGCAGTACCAGCTCGGCCGCCGGATACGCGGCCGCGAGCGCCTCGATCGCGGGGATCGCGAAGAGCAGGTCGCCGATTCCGCCGCCGCGGAGCACCGCGATGCGACGCACGTCGTCGAAGGGCTTCTCCAGGGGCGCGAATGCCGGCATCGGTCCTCCAGGCTTCGGCGGGAACGTCCCTCACCTCATCCCCCATCGGCGCGACGACGAAACCTTCACGAGATGATGCATATCCCGGCCGCGCGGTGGGTACCGTCCCGGTGTGCAGCGAATGGAAGAGCTTCCGCATCGCATCCGTCAGGGCAGGCCGGTCGTGGCGGTCGTCGGAGATGCGATCCTCGACCGCTGGTGGATGGGCGGTAGCCGCCGCCTGAGCCGCGAGGCGCCCGCGCCGATCGTCGAGCTCTCGACGCAGCACGACGCCCCGGGCGGTGCGGCGAACACCGCGATGAACCTGCGCGCGCTCGGGGCCGAGGTCCGCCTCGCCGCCGTCATCGGCACGGATGCCGCCGGCGACCGCCTGCTCGAGCTCCTCGCCGACGCAGGGGTCGACGTGACGGGCGTCGTGCGCTCACCGATCGTGCGCACCGTGACGAAGACCCGGATCGTCGCCGACGAGCAGGTCCTCGTCCGAGTCGACGAGCCGCCGGTCGTACTCGAACCCGCCGACCGGATGCCGTTGCAGCGTGCCCTCGCCGAAACGGCCGCCGCCGCACTCGGTGAATCCTCGGCGCTCGTCGTGAGCGACTACGGCTCCGAGCTGCTCACCGCGGCCTTCCGGCGCGTGTTCGAGCGGATGCCCCGACCGCACCACGTGCTCGTCGACGCCCACGATCCGGGCTCCTGGCGCTGGCTCGCCCCCGATGTCGTCGTGCCGAACGC
>JAPSJT010000262.1 GCA_031178045.1 Agromyces sp. | reverse complement strand
ACGCCGGCGAGCACGGCGACGATCACCGCGATGTAGAGGTAGTGCGAGGAGTCGATCCTCCGTCGAGGCTTCACGCCGTCGATGCGAGACTGGAGCGCCATTGCCGTCCCTGCCTTCCTTGGTCGGTCGTCGCGAGTGCGACGAATCGGGGTACCGGCCAAGACTGCGACGACGGATGCCGCGGCATCCCGTTGTGTTCATACTGTTCGCACCGACGGCTCGCGCGCGTGCCTAGAGTGATGACGAGCAACGGTGCGAGGTGAGACATGATGCGGTGGGTACGGGGCTGGAGCATCGCCGCGAAGCTCTTCGCGCTGCAGCTCGTCATGATCGTCGCCCTCGCCACGATCGCCGTGCTCTGGATCTGGGCCGACGCTCGCGCCGATGTCGAGCGGGATGCCGCAGCGAAGAGCCTCGCGGTCGCCGAGACCCTCGCCGCCGACCCGTTCGTGGCGGTCGCCCTCGGCACGCCCCACCCGTCGGAGCGGCTGCAACCGTACGCCGTGCAGGTCATGGACGACGCGGGTGTCGACTTCGTGACGATCATGGCGCCCGACCGCACGCGGTACACGCACCGCGATCCCGAGCAGATCGGTCGCGAGTTCCTCGGCAACATCGATCAGGCGCTCGAGGGCCACGCCTTCACCGAGACCTACACCGGAACGCTCGGCCCATCGGTGCGCGCGGTCGTGCCGGTCGTCGACGAGGCCGGCGAGGTCGTCGCGCTCGTCGCGGTCGGCGTGACCGTCTCGAACACGCAGGTCGCGCTGGGCGGCCGGATCGCGACGGTGATCCTCGGCGCGCTCGCCATGATCGGCATCGGCGCGCTCATCGCGTGGCTGCTGAGCCGGTACCTCCGGCGCGTGACCTGGGGGCGCGGCGCCGAGGAGATGAGCCGCATGTTCTCGTACTACGAGGGGGTGCTGCACTCCATCGGCGAGGGCCTCGTGCTGCAGGACCGCGCGAACCGCGTGGTGCTCTACAACGATCGCGCGGCGGAGCTGCTCGGCCTGCCGCGACGCACGAGCCGCGGGCCCGCCGTGCCGCTCGACCGACTCCCGCTCCCACCCGCCGTGGCCGAGCTGCTCGGGCGCAACGACGCGGTCGTCGACGAGATCGCGATCACCCCGACGCACGTGCTCGTCATCGACCGCGACGTGATCGTGTCGCGGGAGCGCGAGCGCTCGCGTGGCCGAGCGGGCGACCGCGATGGACGCGTCGGCGCCGTGACGACGTTGCGCGACCACACCGAGCTGCAGGAGCTCACGGGCGAGCTCGAGACGATGACGACGCTCTCCGACGCGCTGCGCTCGCAGGCGCACGAGTTCGCGAATCGGCTGCACACGATCATCGCGCTCATCGAACTCGATCGGGCCGCGGATGCCGCGGCGCTCGCGAGCTCGGAGCTCGCCCTGAGCCAGGCGCTCGCCGACCGACTGCTCTCGGCGGTCGAGGAGCCGGTGCTCCTCGCCCTCCTCCTGGGCAAGGCGGCGCAGGCGAGCGAGCGGGGCATCGCGTTCGACCTCGAACTGCCCGAGCGGCTCGAGGCGACGCCGCTTCCCGCTCGCGACCTCATCACGATCGTCGGCAACCTCATCGACAACGCCCTCGACGCCGCAGCCGGAACGCCGCAGCCGCGCGTCGAGGTCGCCGTCTCCCGCGCCGCCGCCCATGCCGAGGGCGACGATGCGCTGCGCATCGCGGTCGGTGACAGCGGACCGGGCCCGGCCGCCGGCGACCGCGTCTTCGACCTCGGCGTGACGACGAAGCACGCCGCCGGCCACGGCATCGGTCTCGCCCTGGTGCGCCAGACGGTCACGAGGCTCGGCGGCACCATCGAGGTCGACGGTTCGAGGTTCGAAGTGACGTTGCCGCTCGCGAGCGCGCGCCACCCGCGCGGAGCCGAGGATCCGGCGCCGGCGCCGGCACCGCTGAGCGGGGGTCCAGCGAATGCCTGAGCCGATCCGGGTGCTCGTCGTGGAGGACGAAGCGCTCACCGCAGAGGCGCACGCCGCCTACGTCTCGCGCGTCGACGGCTACGCCGTGGCCGGCATCGCCCACTCGGGCCACGAGGCCTTCCGGTTGCTCCGCGACGACCGGGAGCAGGGCGGCCCGTCGATCGACCTCATCCTGCTCGACGTGAACCTGCCCGACACGACGGGCATCGAGCTGTGCCGATCGCTGCGCGCGTCTGGCATCGAGATCGACGTGATCGCGGTGACGGCGGTGCGGGATGCCTCCGTCGTGCGGTCGGCCGTCTCGCTCGGCATCGTGCAATATCTCATCAAGCCCTTCGGCTTCGCGGCCTTCGCCGAGAAGCTGCAGGCGTACCGCGACTACCACGCGCGAGTGGGTTCGGCGGTCGTCACCGATCAGCAGGAGGTCGACGCCTCGTTCGCCGCGCTGCGCACCTCCTCGGGGGGAGACCTGCCGAAGGGACTCACGCGCGAGACGCTCGATCGCGTGCGAACCGCCGTGCGCGACACGGCGTCGGGCGCCCTGTCGGCTGCCGAGCTCGCGAGCGCGCTCGACCTCTCTCGGGTCACCGCCCGGCGCTACCTCGAGCACCTCGCCGACGTCGGCGTCGTCGAGCGCGCGAGTCGCTACGGCGCTCCGGGCCGGCCCGAGGTCGAGTACCGCCGACGTTGAGCCGGCGACGCCGTCACGGCCGCGGCGGGCCCGCGCGCAGACGGTCGCGCGCGTAGTCGGCGACCTCGTCGGCGGGAATCTGCCAGTTCGACTCCAGCCACCACGTGGCGCCCGCCTCGGCCCAGGGGCGCACGACCGCCGCATCCGCCACCCGGTCGATCCCACCCGTCGTGCCCTCCTGCACGACGTCGAACGGGCGATCGGCGAGTCCGAGCCGCTCGCGCTCCTCGCGGATCCACTGGATCGCCTGCCTCGCGATCTCGGGAGTGAAGAGCCGCGCCTGCTCGTCCGGGCCCGAAGGTGCGTCACCGGGTGGTGCGTAGTTGGG
>JAPSJT010000068.1 GCA_031178045.1 Agromyces sp. | reverse complement strand
CGCATATGGACTGACTCCACGACGGAGCAACAGGAGGACGAGTGTTCAACGCCATCGGGCGGATCTTCCGCACGCCGGATCTTCGCCGCAAGCTCGGTTTCACGCTGGGCATCGTCGCCCTGTTCCGGCTCGGTTCCTTCATCCCGGCTCCGTTCGTGGACTTCAGCAACGTGCAGGCGTGTCTCGCCGCCAGCCAGGGCGCTGCCGGCCTCTACGAGCTCGTGAACCTGTTCTCGGGCGGCGCGCTGCTGCAGCTGTCGATCTTCGCGCTCGGCATCATGCCGTACATCACGGCGTCGATCATCGTGCAGCTGCTGCGCGTGGTGATCCCGCACTTCGAGACCCTCTACAAGGAGGGCCAGGCCGGCCAGGCGCGCCTGACGCAGTACACGCGTTACCTCACGATCGCGCTCGGCGTGCTCCAGTCGACGACGCTCATCACGGTCGCGCGCTCCGGTGCGCTCTTCCCGTCGGGTGCCCCCGAGTGCGCGCAGCTCATCACGAACGACGCGTGGTACGCGATCCTCCTCATGGTCATCACGATGACCGCCGGCACCGGCCTCATCATGTGGATGGGCGAGCTCATCACCGAGCGTGGAATCGGCAACGGGATGTCGCTGCTGATCTTCACGTCGATCGCGGCGACCTTCCCCGGCTCGCTCTGGGCGATCGCCCAGAGCCGCGGCCTCGACGTGTTCTTCCTCGTACTCGCGGTGGGCCTCCTCATCGTCGTGGCCGTGGTGTTCGTCGAACAGTCGCAGCGGCGCATCCCGGTGCAGTACGCGAAGCGGATGGTCGGGCGGCGCACGTACGGCGGCAACAACACCTACATCCCGATCAAGGTCAACATGGCCGGCGTCGTGCCGGTCATCTTCGCCTCGTCGCTGCTCTACCTGCCGGCGCTCATCGCGCAGTTCAACCAGCCGGCCGCAGGTGAGGACCCGCAGCCGTGGGTCGTGTGGATCACGAACTACCTCACGCAGGGCGATCACCCGCTCTACATGCTCCTGTACTTCCTGCTCATCGTCGGGTTCACCTACTTCTACGTCGCGATCACGTTCAACCCCGACGAGGTCGCCGAGAACATGAAGAAGTACGGCGGCTTCATCCCCGGCATCCGCGCCGGTCGTCCGACGGCGGAGTACCTCGACTACGTGCTCACCCGCGTGACGCTGCCCGGTTCGCTCTACCTCGGCCTCGTCGCGCTCATCCCGCTCATCGCGCTCGGGCTCGTCGGCGCCAACGCCAACTTCCCGTTCGGTGGCGCCTCGATCCTCATCATCGTCGGCGTCGGCCTCGAGACGGTGAAGCAGATCGACGCACAGCTCCAGCAGCGCCACTACGAAGGGCTCCTCCGATGACGGCCGCCGCCACCAGCTCGGCGCGCTTCCTCATCGTGGGCCCCCAGGGCTCAGGCAAGGGAACCCAGGGGGTGCTCGTCGCGGAGGCGTTCGGAGTGCCCCAGGTCGCCACGGGCGACATCTTCCGTGCGAACGTCGCGGGCGGCACCGAGCTCGGCAAGCGAGTGCAGGCGATCATCGAGGCGGGCGACCTCGTGCCCGACGAGCTCACGAGCGAACTCGTGCGCGACCGGCTCAGCCAGCCCGACGCGGCATCCGGATTCCTCCTCGACGGCTACCCGCGCAATCGCGGCCAGGTGGCGGATCTCGACGACTTCCTCGCCGCGCGCGGCGAGCAGCTCGACGCCGTCCTCGAGCTCGAGGTGCCGCGCGATGAGAGCATCAGCCGGCTCCGGCACCGGGCGATCGAGCAGGGCCGCACCGACGACACCGAAGAGGTGATCGCGAACCGCCTCGCCATCTACGAGCGCGAGACCGCGCCGATCCTCGACCTGTACCGTCCTCGCGGGCTCGTCGTGCGCATCGACGGCGTGGGCTCGCTCGACGAGGTCACGTCGCGCATCTTCGAGGCGCTCGCGTCTCGCGGGCTCGTGCCGCGCCACCCCGGCGCCGCAGCCTGAGCGACGTGTTCCGCCGCTCGATCTACAAGTCGCCGGCCGAGCTCCGCGCGATGCAGGCGGCCGGCGCCGCGACGGCAGCAGCCCTCGCCGAGGCCCGTCGTCTGATCGCGCCGGGCGTCACACCGCTCGAGCTCGACGCGGCGGCCGAACGCGTCATCCGCGGGCTGGGCGGCCGGCCGAACTTCCAGTTGGTGCCCGGCTACCGGCACACGCTCTGCGTGTCGGTCGACGACGACGTCGTGCACGGGATCCCCGGTGAGCGTGCCTTCCGGGCCGGCGACATCGTCTCGATCGACGGAGGCGCCGAGGTCGACGGCTGGAACGGCGATGCCGCGTTCACGCTCGTGCTTCCCGACCCCTCGCGACCCGACGTCGTCGCGGCACGCGAGGCGCTCTCCTCCGTCACCGAGCGGGCCCTGTGGCGCGGCATCGCCGAGCTCGCGAGCGCGCGGCACCTCAACGAGGTCGGCGCGGCGATCGAGGACTTCGTCCGTGAGCAGGGCGGCCCCGCCGACGACCCGGCACGACGGTACGGCATCCTCACCGACTACGTCGGCCACGGCATCGGACGAACGATGCACGAGGAGCCGCCCGTGTTCAACTACCGCGTCGACCGGCGCGGTCCGGCCGTGAAGCCGGGTCTCGTGGTCGCCATCGAGCCGATGATCGTCGCAGGCGCCATCGAGACGTTCGTGCGCGACGACGAGTGGACCGTCACCACGGCCGACGGAGCGGATGCCGCGCACTGGGAGCATTCGGTGGCGGTGCACGAGCACGGCATCTGGGTACTGACCGCGGAGGACGGCGGCGCGGCGGGCCTGCGTCCCTTCGGCGTCGAGCCCGTGCCGATCGCGTAGGGCGTTCCGCTATGCGCCGTGCGGCTCCATGAGGTGCGCGAGCTCAGCGAGCAGGCCCGGGTAGTCCCGGGCGCCCTGCACGAGCCGTTGCACGTTCTCGCGTTCGGAGAACGCCTCGACGAACTGGTCGAACACCTCCTGGAACTCGGCGCGACCGCTCTCGGCGAAGGCGATGAGCGCGACGACGTTGACCTTCGCGCCGCCCCAGTCGATGGGCGCGTCGTCGACGGCGATCGCGATGGCGGTGCGGCGCGCGCTCATGGTCATGGCGTGCGGCACGGCGAGATGCTCCGTGAACGCGGTCGACGAGAGCCGCTCTCGCTCGAGGGCGCCATCGACGTATGAGCGGTCGATGACGCCCGCTTCGATCATGCGGTCGCCGAGCATCCGGATGGCACCGTCGCGATCGAGGCCGCGCAGCCCGCGGACGAAGAGCTCGGGCGCGATGTAGCTCGAGAGCGCCGCGGCGAGACGTGTCCGCCGTCGGGCCCGCCGGAGGCGCGAGATCTCGGTGCGCACGCGCTCGAGGTCGGCCTCGCTCGGGAAGGGCGAGACGACGACGACCCGATCGACGGGCGGCGACGGATCGAGCACGCTCACCACGACGTCGGCGGCGTCGGCAGCGCCGTCGCCCTCGTCCTCGTCGCTGCCGAGGACGACCGTGACGTCGTCGTCGACAGCCGCGCGGATGCGCTCGGCGAGCGCGAGGTGCACGTCGTGGTAGATCGGCGCGGCCACCCGCACGCGCACGGCCTCGCCGCGTGAACGGCGCCGGTCGAGGTGGGCCCCGACGTGCATCGCGATGTACGCGATCTCGTCGTCGTTGACGGGGATGCCCTCGGTGCGCGCGAGCTCGCTCGCGATGTAGACCGCGAGCTCGTAGATGAGCGGGTACGCGGCCTTGATCGACGCGGTGAGCGGGTTGCGGGAGTACGACGCCTCGCTCGCCCGCGCCACGAGATTGTCGACGTGCAGCGCCAGCCGGTCTATGAAGTCCTCGTCGTCCAGGTCGACGAGATAGGCGGATGACGCGCCCGCGACGATCCGGCGGACGAGCGGCACCCTCGGCGAGAGCGGCCGCCCAGCGGCATCCGATTCGGCGGTCGCCAGCGTGCGCGTCGCGGCCCGCGTCTCGAGGAGCCGCGTGAGGTGCGCGAGGTCGGCCGGCCCGACGGTGGTGCCGAAGTGCTCGGCGACGAGACGGGCGAGGAGCTCGGCGAGTGGCCCGCGCGCAGCGGGGCGACCGGCATCGGGGGGCTGGGCACCCGCCGGGTCGGCGCCGTCCGCGTCGGCGGGCACCGACGTCGATCCGCGCCCGGCTTCGGACCCGGCGTCGCCTGGTTCGTCGAGCGGGTGGTTCGCGGCGACGCGGTCGAGCGCGATCGCCGTGTGCAGGAGCACGTCGTTGAGGCCGTACTCGTTCGGCGCGTACCCGGCCTCGGCGAGGCCCGACAGGAGGGCCGAGCGGAAGCCCGCCACCTCCGGGAACGCGGCCCGCAGGGCGTCGAGCTCGAGCATGCCCCGCGAGGATTCCTCGCGGAAGAGCGCACCGAGCAGGCGTCGGCGCGCGGTCTCGGGCCCCTCGAGCGCGACGCGCGGCCCCTGTCGCACGAGCGAGAGACCCGTGCCCTCGAGGCGGGCGCGGACGCGCCCCAGATCCGCCTCGAAGGTCGAGTCGCTCACGTGGTTCGCCGCCGCCGTCTCGTAGACGTCGAGACCGTCGCTCGCATCGATGAGCGATCGGATGACTCGAGCAGCACGCACCGCGGGGGTGCTGCCCGTTCGGAGCGTCGCCCGGCGGGCGGCCCACGCCGCGCGATCGAGCCGGTAGCCGGCCGGGCCCGACTCGACGACGGTGCCGCCGGCATTGGCCTGTGCGGCGTAGTTGCGGATGGTCCGCGACGTGACGCCGAGCCGGTCGGCGAGTGCTGCAGCGGTCGTCCAGCCGGTGGCAGGGGCGAGCGCCTCGACGAGTCGCTCCCAGTTCTCCGCCACGCCAGCTCCCGATCCCGCCGGTGCTCGCGCGACACCGTGCGGTCAGCCCAGTCAACCATCGGCCGCCGCCGGCGGGGCGCTTCCCGCAGACGTTTTCCGGGGGTGCGGAAGAAGATCGAGTGGGCGGCGATGCTCCGCTCGAGCACAATCGAAGGGATCGCGGCACCCCGCCGCGGCCGACACGATCGACGAGGACCGGGCGACGCCGGGCGAGGAGGCCTGATGATGCGGATCATCGTGGTCTGCGGTGCCGGTGCATCGAGCACCTTCGTCGCCCATCGCATCCGCCGGGCCGCCACGGCCAGGGGGATCGAGGTGCAGGCGACGGCGACGAGCGAGTCCCAGCTCGACGCCGCCCTCCGCGACGCCGACGTCCTGCTCGTCGGCGCTCACCTCGGTGATCGTCTCGGCCTGCTGCGCGAACGCGCGGCAGCGGCATCCGTGCCGATCGCGATCCTCGCCGACGACGCCGCCACGGCGTCCGACGGCGGGGACGCCCTCGATGCAGCCCTCGAGATCGCTGGGGCCGCATCGTGAACCGGGCCGCCACGCGCGCCGCGGTTCCCACCGAAGGGCCCCGGGGCTATGGTGAACGAGGGAACGGAAGCCAGCGACGGAGACCGGAATCATGGTGGAACGCACAGTTCGAATCGGATCGACCCACGGCCTGCACGCTCGGCCGGCCAAGCTCTTCACGCAGGCCGCTGCCGCATCCGGCGCGTCGGTCACCATCCAGAAGACCGGTGGCGCACCCGTCAACGCGGCGAGCATCCTCGCCGTCATCTCGCAGGGCATCGACCACGGCGACGAGGTCACCATCACGGTCGACGGCGGCGACGAGGGTGCGGTGCTCGACGAGCTCGTCGAGCTGCTCAGCACCGATCACGACGAGTAGCGCGTGGCATCCGCCCATCCGATCCGAGCGAAGGGGCGAATGATGGAGATCACGGGGACGGGCATCGGCCAGGGGGTCGCGGTCGGACGGGTCGTGCGGATGGCGGATCGCCTTCCCGAGCCGGTCGACCGGCCGAGTCACCTCGATCCCGAGCGGGAGATCGAGCGGGCCAAGGCGTCGCTCTCGGTCGTCGCCGCCGAGCTCGGGCGCCGCGGCGCGCAAGCGGGCGGCGCCGCGAAGGACGTGCTCGAAGCGCAGGCCATGATGGCCGAGGACCCGAGCGTCGTCGACGAGATCACGAAGCGTCTCGCCACGGGCAAGACCGCTGAGCGCGCCGTGTTCGAGGCGTTCGCCTCCTACCGCGACCTGCTCGCCTCGATGGGCGGGTACATGGGGGAGCGCGCCGCCGATCTCGACGACATCTCGCAGCGCGTGATCGCGCACCTGCTGAAGCTCCCGGCGCCGGGCGTGCCGAATCCCGGCCACCCCTTCGTGCTCGTCGCCCGCGACCTCGCCCCCGCCGACACTGCGACGCTCGACCTCGACCAGGTGCTCGGCCTCGTCACGGTCGACGGCGGTCCGACCTCGCACACGGCGATCCTCGCCCGCGAGAAGTCGATCGTCGCAGTCGTGGGGGCAGCGGACGCCGCGACCCTCGCCGACGGCGACACGATCATCGTGGACGCCGCCAACGACCTCGTCGTCGCGCAGCCGACGCCCGAGCAGATCGCCGGCGCCGAGGCCCGGATCGCCGAGCGCGCCGCCCTCGAGGCGGCGCCGGTGACGCCGGGTGCACTCGCCGACGGGACACCGGTGCCGCTGCTCGCGAATCTCGGCTCGGCCGACGGCGCCGCCGAGGCCGTGCAGCTCGGGGCCGAGGGCGTCGGGCTCTTCCGCACCGAGTTCCTCTTCCTCGACGCCGACACCGCGCCGAGCGTGCGCGAGCAGCAGGAGCACTACACGAGGCTCCTCGCGGCCTTCGCGGGCAGGAAGGTCGTCGTGCGCGTGCTCGACGCCGGCGCCGACAAGCCGCTCTCCTTCCTCAACGACGCACCCGAGGAGAACCCGGCGCTCGGGCTCCGCGGCATCCGAGCCCTGCGTCACTCCGAGGTCATCCTGCGCGAGCAGCTCACGGCGCTCGCCGCAGCGGATGCCGCGACCGACGCCGAGCTCTGGGTCATGGCGCCCATGGTCGCGACCGTCGACGAGACGCGCTACTTCACGACGCTCGCGAAGGAGCTCGGCATCCGGGTCGCGGGCGTCATGGTCGAGACGCCGTCGGCCGCCCTCATCGCCGATCGCGTACTGGCCGCATGCGACTTCGCGTCGATCGGCACGAACGACCTCACCCAGTACACGATGGCGGCCGACCGCCTGCTCGGCACCGTGGCGAACCTGCAGAGCCCATGGCACCCGGCCGTGCTGCGCCTGATCGCCGATGTCGGCGCCGCCGGAGCCGAACTCGGCAAGCCGGTCGGGATCTGCGGCGAGGCCGCGGCCGACCCGCTGCTCGCCGTCGTGCTCGTCGGCCTCGGCGCCACGAGCCTGTCGATGTCGCCGTCGGCGCTCGCAGATGTCCGCGCCTCCCTCGCGCGGTACAGCCCGGATGACGCGAAAGCGCTCGCCCGGGCAGCCCTGGCCGCTGAGGGAGCGGCCGAAGCCAAGCAGGCGGCGCAGGCCGCCGCCACCGAGATCACCACGACCCGGGCAGCCGCGTCGTGACCACGAGAGAGGCACCATGATGACAACGACGTCTGCGGACACGAAGCGGCCGGGGGGAGCACGCGTCGCAGTCCAGAGATTCGGCACCTTCCTCAGCGGCATGATCATGCCGAACATCCCCGCCCTCATCGCGTGGGGGATCTTCACCGCGTTCTTCATCCCCGTCGGATGGACCCCGAACGCCGACCTGTCGACCATCGTCGGTCCGTTCATCCACTACCTGCTGCCGATCCTCATCGCATACACCGGCGGCCATATGATCTACGGCGCACGCGGTGGCGTCGTCGGCGCGATCGCGACGTTCGGCGCCATCGCGGGCTCCGACCTGCTCATCGCCCAGGTGAACGCGACCCTGCCCGAGGACAACCAGCTCGGCCAGATCCACATGTTCATCGGCGCGATGATCCTGGGTCCGCTCGCGGCGTGGACGATGAAGCGGCTCGACGCGCTCTGGGACGGCAAGATCCGGGCGGGCTTCGAGATGCTCGTCAACATGTTCTCGGCGGGCATCTGGGGCTTCGTGATGGCCATCGTCGGGTTCTTCCCGGTCGCCTGGCTCGTCAACGGCATCATGAACGTGCTCTCGGCGGCGGTGAACTGGCTCGTCGAGACGAACCTGCTCCCGCTCACGAGCATCCTGATCGAGCCGGCGAAGGTCTTCTTCCTCAACAACGCCATCAACCACGGGGTGCTGACGCCGCTCGGCCTGTCGCAGGCCGCCGACGAAGGCAAGTCGATCCTGTTCCTGCTCGAGGCCAACCCCGGCCCCGGCGTGGGCCTCCTGCTCGCGTTCACCTTCTTCGGCATCGGCGCGGCACGCGCGTCGGCACCCGGAGCGGCGATCATCCAGTTCTTCGGCGGCATCCACGAGGTGTACTTCCCGTTCGCGCTCATGAAGCCGACCCTCATCCTCGCCCTCATCGGCGGCGGCATGACGGGGGTCACGACGAACATGATCTTCGACGCGGGCCTGCGGGCTCCGGCCGCGCCGGGCAGCATCTTCGCGGTGCTCGCGCAGACGGCCACCGACAGCTACGTCGGCGTCATCCTGTCGGTGATCCTCTCGGCGGCGGTCACGTTCATCATCGCGGCCGTGATCCTGCGGGCGACGCGCAAGCGCGACCTCGCGAACGAGGCCGACGCGTTCTCGGACGCCGTCTCGAAGACGGAGGCGAACAAGGGCAAGAGCTCGGCCGCGATCGACGCGCTTCGTGCCCGGTCGTCCGACGAGGGCGTCGCCGAGGACGCCGTCGACCGCCTCGAGACGCAGGCGGAGACCGATGGCGCGCTCGACGGCGGCACGGTGGCGACCCGACGGGTGCAGCACGTCGTGTTCGCGTGCGACGCCGGCATGGGGTCGTCCGCGATGGGGGCGAGCGTGCTGCGCAACAAGATGAAGAAGGCCGGCATCGAGGATGTCACGGTGACGAACAAGGCCATCGCGAACCTCGACGACTCGGCCGACCTCGTCATCACGCAGAACCAGCTCACCGACCGGGCGCGGGCGAAGCGGCCCGATGCGATCCACGTCTCGGTCGACAACTTCATGAACTCGCCGAAGTACGACGAGGTCGTGAACCTGATCGAGTCGCAGAAGGAGCGCTGACGACCCTGAGCGGATGACCCGGTGCCCGGGTCGCGGCCCTCCTCGAGGCGATCGCGGCCCGGGCGGCCGTGCATCCGCCCACCCGTCGGCGACGCAGTCTCCGACGGGAACGAATCCCAGAACGCCGAGAAGAAGGAGCTCCCATGACCGACCAGATCCTCCCCGCCGAGAACGTGCGGCTCGCCACCCGCGCGAGCCGCGACGAGGCGATCCGTGCCGCCGGCGGGATCCTCGTCGAGACCGGCGCGGTCGATGCCGGGTACATCGACTCGATGTTCGAGCGCGAGAGCTCGGTCTCGACGTACATGGGCAACTTCCTCGCCATCCCGCACGGCACGAACGAGGCGAAGGACCAGATCCACCGGTCGGGCCTCTCGGTGATCCGCTACGACGAGCCCGTCGACTGGGCCGGCGAGCAGGCCCGCTTCGTCGTCGGCATCGCCGGCATCGAGAACGAGCACCTCGACATCCTGTCGAAGATCGCGATCATCTTCTCCGACGAGGACGAGGTGCAGCGGCTCATCGACGCGCCCGACGCCGCGGCGCTGCACGCGCTCCTCTCCGAGGTCAACGAGTCGTGAAGGCCGTCCACTTCGGCGCGGGCAACATCGGCCGCGGGTTCGTCGGGCTCCTGCTCCATGACGCCGGCTACGAGGTCGTGTTCGCCGACGTGAACGCCGAGCTCATCGACCGGCTCGCGGCATCCGAACGCTACCTCGTCCACGAGGTCGGACAGGGCGCACGCGACCGCACGGTCGACGGCTATCGGGCGATCGACAGTCGAGCCGAGGCCGCGGCCCTCGTCCAGGAGCTCGCGACGGCCGACATCGCGACCACCGCCGTGGGGCCGACCATCCTCCGCTTCATCGCCCCGCACCTCGTCGAGGGGCTGCGAGCGAGATCGGCGGATGCCCCGCCGCTCGCGATCATGGCGTGCGAGAACGCGATCAACGCGACCGACCTGCTGCGCGACGAGATCGCGTCGCTCTCCAGCCCCGAGGAGTGGCCGACGCTCTCGGCGAGGGCGGTCTTCGCGAACACGGCCGTCGATCGGATCGTGCCGGGCCAGTCGGCCGAGGCCGGGCTCGACGTCACGGTCGAGACCTTCTTCGAGTGGGCGATCGAGCGGCCGCCCTTCGGCGAGCACGCGCCCGAGATCCCAGGAGCCCACTTCGTCGCCGACCTCGCCCCGTACATCGAGCGGAAGCTCTTCACCGTCAACACCGGGCACGCAGCGACGGCGTACTTCGGGTTCCTCGCCGGACACGAGCGCATCAGCGACGCGCTCGCCGACCCGGCCGTGGCGAGCGAGGTCGAACGCGTCCTCGGCGAGACGTCGACGCTCATCGTCGCGAAGCACGACTTCGGCGCCGAGGAGCAGGCGGCCTACCGAGCGAAGATCCTCGAGCGGTTCCGGAACCCCGAGCTGCCCGACACGGTCGAGCGGGTCGGGCGCCAGCCCCTCCGCAAGCTCGGCCGGCACGAGCGCTTCGTCGGCCCCGCGGCCGAGCTCGCCGAGGCCGGGCGGCCGATCGACGGACTGCTCTCGGCGATCGGGGCGGCGCTGCGCTTCGACGTGCCCGCCGATCCCGAGAGCGTCGAGCTCGCGGAGCTCCTGCGCACCCGCGAGCCCGCCGCGTTCGTGCACGAGGTCACGGGCATCGCGGCGGGGCATCCGCTGCACGACCGCCTCGTCGAGACGGTCGCCGCGGCCGGCACCGACTGACGCATCGGCGTCGGCATGGCACCGGCATCGGCCCGGTCGACCGGAGGGCGGCCTCGACTGGCGAACGCGGCCGGAATCGCCTATAGTTGACCCTTGGTGTTCTGCACGCCTGCTTCGGCATGCCCGACGGTTCTCCGTTCGCACGACATCATCGCACGACCAGCATCCCAAACTCCAAGCGATAGTGAGGCTATGGCCAAGAAAGACGGCGTCATCGAGATCGAAGGCTCGGTCATCGAGGCCCTCCCGAACGCGATGTTCCGAGTGGAACTCACGAACGGGCACAAGGTTCTCGCGCACATCTCAGGCAAGATGCGCCAGCACTACATCCGCATCCTCCCCGAGGACCGCGTGATCGTGGAGCTGAGCCCCTACGACCTGACGCGCGGCCGCATCGTCTACCGCTACAAGTAAGGGCTGCCGGAAAGTAACGGCCCGCGGCATCCCGTGGGTACGAAGACAGCGAGATCCAAGGAACAACAATGAAGGTCAACCCCTCCGTCAAGCGCATCTGCGACCACTGCAAGGTCATCCGCCGTCACGGCAACGTCATGGTGATCTGCAAGAGCAACCCGCGTCACAAGCAGCGCCAGGGCTGACGACTTCGGGGCGCGCCGTGTGCGCCCCGGCTCACAACTGAACATCGCACCGGCAACGTCAGAACCGGGGCATCACGGATGCCCCGGGGACACCTCGGGTTGGAGGCCCGGGCACCGACGTTGCTCCACACCTCCACTTCGAAACAGGAGAAGCCAACATGGCACGTCTGGCAGGAGTCGACATCCCGCGCGAGAAGCGCGTGGAGATCGCACTGACCTACATCTACGGCGTCGGCCGCACTCGTGCGCTGCAGACGCTTGCGGAGACCGGCATCAGCGGAGACATCCGCGTGAAGGACCTCAGCGACGACCAGCTCGTCGCGCTCCGCGACTACATCGAGGGCAACTTCAAGGTCGAGGGTGACCTCCGCCGTGAAGTGGCCGCCGACATCCGCCGCAAGGTCGAGATCGGATCGTACGAAGGTCTGCGCCACCGCCGCGGCCTCCCGGTCCGCGGCCAGCGCACCAAGACCAACGCTCGTACCCGCAAGGGCCCGAAGCGCACCGTCGCGGGCAAGAAGAAGCCCGGCCGCAAGTAACCGCTCGTCGCCAGATCTAGGAGATTTCACACATGGCAGCACCCAAGGCGGCTACTCGCAAGCCGCGCAAGAAGGAAAAGAAGAACATCGCCGTGGGCCAGGCCCACATCAAGTCGACGTTCAACAACACGATCGTCTCGATCACCGACACCAGCGGTGCCGTGATCAGCTGGGCCTCCTCGGGCGGCGTCGGCTTCAAGGGCTCGCGCAAGTCGACCCCGTTCGCCGCGCAGCTCGCCGCCGAGTCCGCTGCGCGCCAGGCGCAGGAGCACGGCATGAAGAAGGTCGACGTCTTCGTCAAGGGCCCCGGCTCGGGCCGTGAGACCGCGATCCGTTCACTCCAGGCCGCCGGCCTCGAGGTCGGCAGCATCAACGACGTGACGCCCCAGGCGCACAACGGCTGCCGCCCGCCGAAGCGTCGTCGCGTCTAGCTCTCAGCACGCTCCGGCGATCGGGCAGGGCCCGGCCGAGCGGGCCGCCTCGGGATCACGATCCCGGTGCGGCCCTGCCGGGCCCACCCGAGCGCCGCGCACACGTTCTCTCACAACTCAAGATCCTCGTATCTCGCAGGTGTCATATAGCGGACACCCTGCCGAAAGGAATCCACAGTGCTGATCGCACAGCGCCCGACGCTCACCGAAGAGAACATCTCGGAGTTCCGTTCGCGTTTCGTGATCGAGCCCCTCGAGCCGGGCTTCGGTTACACCCTGGGCAACTCGCTCCGTCGCACCC
>JAPSJT010000261.1 GCA_031178045.1 Agromyces sp. | reverse complement strand
ATCCCGTGAACGAGGCCGAGGCCCGTGTGCGAGAAGCCCACTCCGGCGACATGGCTGGCCAGCAGGAGCTCCGAACGGGCCTCGAGGTCCGAGCCGTCCGCGACGGCGCGCGGCAGGTAGGTCGACACCGTCGAGATCACCTGCAGGGCGATGCCGTCGGAATAGGGGTTCGCCCGCACCGACAGATACGACTCGAGCGCGTGGGTGAGCGCATCGAACCCGGTTGCAGCGGTTGCGGCAGGCGGAAGCCCGACCGTGAGCTCGGGGTCGAGGATCGCCGCCCGCGCGAGCGCGGTGTCGTGTCCGACGTAGAACTTCCGATGCCCGACGACGTCGGTGATGACGCCGAATGCGTTCACCTCCGCCCCGGTACCGGCGGTGGTCGGGATCGCCACGATCGGCAGCGCCGGGCGAGCGAAGGGCGTGCTGTAGTCGAGGGCGATCCCACGCTCGGGATTCACGGCGCCGAGCGCGATGCCCTTCGCCGCGTCCAGGGACGAGCCGCCACCCACCGACACGATGGCGTCGGCGCCGACAGCGGCGGCGAGGTCGCTACCTGCATCGAGGTTGGTGGTGGTCGGGTTCGGCGTCACCTCCCCGTAGACGTGCACGGCGAGGTCGGAGGCCTCGAGCGACGCCCGAACCGCAGCGACGATGGCCGAGGAGGCGAGGAACGGGTCGGTCACGATGAGCACGGAGGTCGCGCCGAATCCCGCGACGATGCGCCCGGCTTCGCTCACGCGGCCCCGTCCGAAGTACGCGATCGGCTTGGGGTCGAGGGTGAGCTCCATGGCGTCGAGCGGCCGGGGAAGCGGCGCGAGGCGGGTCCCGCTCATGCGAGCACCGCCTGACGCCGGAGGTCGACGCCGATGAGATCCTCGTAGAGCTTCACCGGCGTCATCTCGCCGGCCCGATCGCCGTACTGGGCCTTCGCGCGGCGGTAGACCTGCTCCACGAGGGCGGACAGCTCGGCTGGCACGCCGACCGAGCGCGCGAGGTCGATCGAGAGCCCGAGGTCCTTGCAGGCGAGGGCGATCGCGAACCCCTCGTCGTAGTCGCCGTGGTCGAGCACCGACAGCACGTCGTTCTGCACGAAGTTGCTGTTCGCCGGGCTCGCGATCAGCGAGTCGCGCAGCACGTCGAGTTCGACTCCCGCCTTCACGCCGATGGCGAGCACCTCCGCGGTCGCGACCAGATGCGAGAACCAGAGCTGGTTGATCATGAGCTTCACCGCGTACCCGGCCCCCGGCCCGCCGACGTGAAGGATCCGCTCGGGGTCGCCCATGGCCTCGAACACCGGCCGGAGACGCTCGACGTCGGACGCTTCGCCCCCGACGAAGATCTGCAGCATGCCGTTCGCCGCCCCGACCGACATCCCGCTCACGGGCGCGTCGAGGATGTGGAGGCCGCGGCTCGCGTGGGCGCGGCGCACAGTGTCGGCGACATCCGGGACCGAGGTCGACATGTCGATCCAGGTGCCGCCGTCACGGATCCCGGCGAGAATCCCGCTCGGGCCGTTCACGACCTCGTCCACGTGCCGAGGCGTCGGGAGCATGGTGATCACGACATCGCTCTCGGCCGCGGTCTGCGCCGGTGTGTCGGCCCAGCGGGCGCCCCGACCGATCAGTTCCGTTGCTGCCTCGGGACGGATGTCGTTGACGACGAGCGGGAACCCCGCTGCCAGCAGGTTGCGGGTCATCCCCGAACCCATGTTGCCCAGGCCGATGAAGCCGACGACGGGCGGTGCGGTCTGTGTCATTGCTCTCTCTCCTTGCGGGCCGCTCAGAACGAGCCGTCACCCAGGTTGATCCAGGTCGTCTTCAGTCCCGTGTACGACTCGAGCGCATGCAGCGAGCGATCGCGCCCGGAACCGGACTGCTTGAAACCGCCGAAGGGCGTGATGACGTCGGCGACGTCGAACGCGTTCACCCAGACGGTCCCGGCGCGCAGGCGCTTCGCCGCTCGATGCGCGGTCGTGACATCCGCGGTCCAGACGCTCGCGGCAAGGCCGTAGGCGGACTCGTTGGCGATCCGGACCCCCTCTTCGGCTCCTCGTACCGTCGTCACCGCGAGCGCAGGACCGAAGATCTCCTCCTGGCCGATGCGCCGGGCGTTGTCGACCCCGTCGAAGACCGTCGGTTCGACGTAGAACCCGTCCTCGAGGCCCGTCGGCCGCACCCGCCGGCCGCCGTGCACGACGGCTCCCTCCTCTCGGGCGATGTCCACATAGCCGAGCACCCGGTCGAGCTGTGCCCGGCTGGCGATGGTGCCGAGCTGCGTCGACTCGTCGAGGGGATCGCCCTGCACGAGCGAGCGACCCACCTTCAGCACCTCCTCGACGAGCTCGTCGTGCACGCGCTCGTCGACGATGAGCCGACTACCTCCGTGACAGGTCTGACCTGCGTTGTAGAAGATGCCCCACGCCACGGCCGACGCGCACGCGGCGAGATCGGGAACGTCGGCGAGCACGAGCTGCGGCGACTTGCCACCGAGCTCGAGGCTCACCTGCTTGCCGTTCGACTCCCCCGCGTACGTGAGGAATCGACGGCCGACGGCGGGCGAGCCCGTGAAGGTGACCTTGTCGACCAGCGGATGCCGCCCCAACGCCTGGCCCGCCACCGCCCCGAGTCCGGGCACGACGTTGAAGACGCCGTTCGGCACGCCCGCCTCTGCGGCGAGCTCGGCGAGCTTCAGGGCCGACAGGCTCGTCAGCTCGGCCGGCTTCAGCACGACGGAGTTGCCGGCGGCCAGGGCCGGGGCGACCTTCCACGCGCTGATGATGAGCGGGTAGTTCCACGGCACGACCGCCCCGATGACGCCGAGCGGCTCCCGTGTCACGAGCGCCAGCGCGTCCTCGCCGGTGGGCGCCACTTCGTCGGAGATCTTGTCGATCGCCTCGGCGTACCAGCGGAACACCCGCGCGGCGTTCGGCACGTCCACGTTCCGGGAATCGCCGATCGGATGCCCCGAATCGAGCGACTCGAG
>JAPSJT010000067.1:5415-12686 GCA_031178045.1 Agromyces sp. | reverse complement strand
CGAGCGCGACGTCTCGAGCTCGACGGTGTCGCCCGCGAGGTGCCGCGCGAGCTCGGGGAAGCTCGAGTAGTGCGGCCCGAGGATGTGGCACGAGGAGGCGAGCAGGTAGAGGTCGACGACCGAGGCCTGCAGTGCGCTCCTGCTGTTGTAGTCGCCCTTCCCCGTCTGCCCCATGGCGTCGGGGAAACGCTCGGCCACGCGTCCGAACGCGGCATCCGTGTCGGCGGCGACGTAGAGCCCGAGGTGCGGCCGGCTCGACCGGATCTCGGCGATCCGCTCGAGATACCACTGGAGGGGCGACGCCTGCAGCGTCGCGTCGTGGGCGACCGAGTGCGTGCGGATCATGACGCCGAGATACGGGCGATCGGCGGATGCCGCGGACAGCGCGAGGATCCGGTCGGCGATCGCCGCGACCGGCTGGAGGCTGCGCAGGGACGCGTGCCACGGCGGCGCACTGCTCGGCAGGGCGAGCGCATGCGGGGTGCGGATCTGCCAGATCCGCTCGCGTCGCGTCGACTCGTCGATCCAGCGCAGCTCGGCGTCACGGTACGGGGCGAGCGGCGTGAGCGCCCGGGAGATCGCCGCCGGCCACCGGTGCTCGCGGAACTGCCAGAGCTCGTCGAGGCGCGCGCCGAACTCACGTCCTGTCGGCCAGACGTAGGCGAAGGCCCGCTCCTCGAGGTCGGCCAGCACTCGTGCGCCGAGCACGGCGCGCATCCGGTTCCCGAGTCCGTGACGGCGGCGCGCGACCGCCACCACGAGACCGGGGCGCCGGCTCACGGCGAGCCCTGCTCGACCGCCGGGCTGCCGGCCCGGGTCCGTCGCCGGACGCTCCCTCCGGCCGGCAGTTCGGGCGTGAGCTCGCGGTAGTAGCTGTCGCGCGGCCGCGGCTTCACCCGATTGAGCACGACGCCGGCGATATGCGCGCCGCTGCGCTCGAGCACCTCGATGCTCGAGGCGAGTTGCGCCCGCCGCACGTGCGTCGTATCGGCGACGAGCAGCGCCGAATCGACCTGCTGCGCGATCGCCGCGGCGTCGGCCACGACGAGGATCGGCGCCGTGTCGATGACGACGAGGTCGTACCGCTCGACCGCCTCGTGCAGAAGCTCCTTCATGCGCGGAGAGGCGAGCAGTTCGGCGGGGTTGGGCGGGACCGCGCCCGAGGCGAGGATGTCGAGGCTCGATCCGGGCCACGCCTGCACGACCTCGCCGAGTGGGAGGCCGTCCACGAGGATCGTCGTGAGGCCGACGGTGCGGATGAGCCCGAAGGCGTCGGCGACGCGGGGCTTGCGCAGATCGGCGTCGATGACGAGCACGCGCCGCCCCGTCTCGGCGAGCACGACGGCCAGGTTCGCGGCGAGCCAGGTCTTCCCCTCACCCGGCACCGATGAGGTCACCGCGAGGCTTCGGGTCGTGTGGCTCGCCGAGGCGAAGCGGAGTCCCGCCCGGACCTGACGGAACGACTCGGCGGCGCTGCCGTTGGACTGCCGGATGGTCACGGGGCGGGAGTCGGCGCTCGGCGGACTCTGCTCGATGGCACCGAGCAGGGGCAGCTCGGTGAGCTGCTTGAGCGCGGTCTCGGATCGCACGCGCGTATCGAGGAAGCTCGCGAGGACGACGATGACCGCGGCGAGGAGGAAACCGGCGATGCCACCGAGCGCTGCGTTCTGCTGTTTGTTCGGGTAGGACTGGAAGATCGCCGGCGTCGCCGGCTCGATCGTCCTCGCGGTCACCGTGGAGCCGCCCTCGGCGTCGGCGGGAGCGACGGCGTCGACCACGCGGATGAGCGATTCCGCCACGGCGTTGGCCACCCGTGCGGCCTGCCCCGGATCCGTCGAGCCGACGCGGACGTCGAGGATCACCGTGTTCTGGGGGATGGTGACGCTCATCGTGCGTCGCAGTTGCGCTTGGGTGACGCCGTCGTCGAATTCGTCGGCGACCGGCTCCAGCACCATGGAGGAGGTGGCGAGCCGGGCGAAGGAGAGCATCTGGTTCTGCGTGTACGCGGAGCCCTGGTTGATGTCGGAACCGCTCGACCCGGTGCGAAGCGAGAAGTACAGCGAGGCCGTCGAATGGTAGACGGGCGTGACCGCGTTCGACGCGAGGAAGGCGCCGAGCCCTCCGACGAGTGTCGCCGCCAGCACGATGTACCACCGCTTGCGCAGGACTCCGAGCGCCCGTGCCACGGTCATCGTATTCGTCGTGTTCATCGCATCCCCGATCGTTCGTGTTCGACGAGCGCCACCGGCATGGCCTCGCGGTTCGGCAGCGGCATCCGTTCCGGACGGTCTCGTGCGGCCGACGAGACGGCGAGGCCGGCGATGAACCACACGAGATACCCGTATTGCGTGATGAGCGCGACGGTCGCCAGCGCCGGCAGTTGAGCGACGAGCGCGATCGCGGCGGGTGTGCCCCGTCCCCGCAGCACGGCCACGAGGAGCAGGAGGATGCCGCCCACCAGCGCGAGGAGCGGAAGCACACCGAACCGCAGGCCCGTGAGCACGAGCTCGCTGTCGATGGACTGGAACGACCCGTAGTAGGTCTCGCCGGACGGCAGGACCGTCCAGGTCGAGGCGATCCCGAGGAGTCGCATCTCTCCGAAGAGCCTCACGAGGTCGCTCCGGTACTCCGCGCTGTGCCCCGCCTCTTCGCCGGCGGCCGTGAACACCTCGATGAGCATCGGCGCGGTGAGCGCTGCGGCGCCGGCGATCACCAGCCCGACGGCGATGCGCATGGAGGTCGGGGTCCAACGCCCGAGGAGGAGCACGGAGAGGAGGAGGGCGAGCGCGAGGCCGAGGAGTGCGATGCGGCTGAAGCTCAGGACGACGGCGACGACGATGATCGCGAGGCACGCGACGCGCTGCCAGATCCGCCACCTCGCCGCGATGACGAAGACCGAGCCGATCGCGAGCGCGCTCCCGTACGCGATCGAGTGGCCGAACGCGCCCTCGACGCGGAGGAACTCGGCTCGCGGCTGCAGCTCGTGCCAGGTGCGCCATGCGGCGTTCGGCATCGCGATCTGGACGAAGGGGTTGAATCCCGTGAGGAACTCGATGATGCCGACGAGGCCGGCGACCGTGGCCGCGAGGGCGATGCACGAGTACAGCCACCCCGGGTCGACGCGATCCATGACCGCCCGCCCCCATGCGTAGGGCACCAACCAGCCGAGGAAGACGATGAGCACGTGACCCCAGGTGGAGCCGCCGAACAGGAATGCGGCGAGCACGAGCATGGCGAATCCGAGCACGATGACGTCGACCGTCGTGACGGTGAGCGAGGTCACCGACCAGGCCGCGAGCGCGACGAGGGTGACGGCGGTGAGCACCGAGAAGTAGAGGCCCGCCTGCACTCCGACCCAGATCGGCACGAGGAAGCACGCGGCGGCCCAGGCTGCCACGACGACCCGTGGCCACGATCGCGCGAGGTACCACGACGCGAGCACCGCTCCCCCTGCGATGAGGAGGAGGAGCACGATCACGAGATCGACGGAACCGATCACGACGACCTCACCCGATCGTGGCGAGGATCCATAGGATCGAGGTGACTGGACCCGCGCAGGCAGGAGAACGGGATGCGCGTACTCGTGTTGTGGGCGGACGAACGCTCGCCGAACCTCGGGGTGCGGGTTCTCGCGCGCGGCAGCCGGGAGGTGCTCCGAACGGTCTGGCCCGACGCGGAGTTCGAGTTCGCGGACTTCACCTCCCGACCGGCGCAGGTGCCGTGGGGGCGGGTGCGCTCGCTCGTGAAGGAGCACGTGGTCGGCCGGCTCGGCATGCGAGCCTGGCTCGAGGGCTTCGACCTCGTGTGGGACACGCGCTCAGGCGACAGCTTCTCGGACATCTACGGCTCGCATCGGCACTCGGTCATGTCGGCGGTCCACGAGATCGCGGCGCGCACCGGCCGGACCGTCGTGATGGCCCCGCAGACCATCGGTCCGTTCACGTCGGCTCGCGGTCGCCTGCTCGGTCGCCGCAGCCTGCGACGGTCGGCGCTCGTCTTCGCACGCGATCCGGTCAGCGCCGAGCACGCAGCGGCCCTCGGCCGCCCGGTCGATGCGACGACGAGCGATCTCGCGTTCGCGATTCCGGCGCCGGATGTCTCGGAGCGCCGTGGCCTGGTGGTCAACGTGTCGGGGCTGCTCTGGCATGACAACCCGCACGTCGATGCCGCGAGGTATCGCGACACGGTCAGGGCCCTCGTCGCCGCACTGCTCGCCCGCTCGCGCCCCGTGACGGTGCTGCCGCACGTGCTCGACTCCCACGACCGCGACAACGACGCCCCCGCGATCGAGGCGCTCGTGCGCGAGTTCGGAAGTGACCTCCGGGTCGCGGCCCCGCGCGACCTCGACGACGCGAGAGCCGTCATCGCCGGATGCGAGGCCCTCGTCGGCGCGCGCATGCACGCGTGCCTCAACGCCCTCTCCACGGGCGTTCCGGCCATCGCGATGGCGTACTCGCGGAAGTTCGGGCCGCTCTTCGACGAGCTCGGGTGGCGGCACTCGATCTCCCTCGCCGAGCGCGACGGCGATCCCGTCGCCCGCATCCTCGAGACGCTCGACGACCCGTCGCTCGGCGACCAGGCCAGGGAGGCCTGCATGCGGGGGCGTGCGTCGATGGCGGTGATCCCACGCACGCTCGAGGCGCTGTCGATTCCGCGGTGAGCGCTCGTGCGCGCGCCCGGCTCCGCCGATGAAGGCCGATCCGGGCGCCGCATGCCGCTCCTTTCCGAGCTCAGTTCGCCGGAACGATGCTCAGGTGGTCGAAACTGAAGTTGATGGGGCTGTTCGTCGCCGTTCCCGTGATGTAGGCGCCGATCCCGAACTGCCCGGTGCCCTGGAGGGCGGCCTCGCTGTCGGTCGCCGTCACGTACCACGCCGTCGGCTCAGCCTGACCCTGCGGCCAGACCTTCACCTGGATCGTCGTCGATCCGCCCGTGCTGACCGTGCGCATGCGCACCTCGAGCGGGGTGTCGGCGGCGTGCGTGACGCCGCTGAGCAGACGGTTGGCGAGCAGGGTCTCGGTCGTTCCGACGAGCTTCGCCACGCCCACGTTCACCGCGCCCGTCGCCGAGATGCGCAGTTTCGCACGGTACTCCCCGCCGGCCGTCACGCGCGGCTTGAGGTTGAGGTGCGCCCCGCCGCCGTCCGCGACCTTGTCGGTCGAGAAGCTGAGGCGGGCATCGGTGTCGGTCGGCAGTGAGCCGGAGAGTGTCGTCGCGCGGGTCTGGCTCTTCGAGATGTTGATGATTCCCACGCCGTTCGCCACGGACAGTCCCGTCGCGGCGCTCCACGAGCCTCCGACATCAGCGGTCCCCCAGCCGGTCGCCGAGGTCCGTTGGAACTCGTCTTGGGCGAGCATGGTCGGTGGCGGCGCTTCGGAGACCGTGACCGACTTGGAGGCCATGCCGGTCGCGCCGAGGCTGTCGGTCACCGTGAGGGTCACGACGTAATCGCCCGCGGCACCGTAGACGTGGGTCGGGGAGGCCTCGGTGGAGGTCTGTCCGTCGCCGAAGTTCCACGCGTACGACTGGATGGTCGCGCCATCCGCCGCTGTCGACTTCGACCCGTCGAACGCGACCGACAGTCCGTCGGATGTCGAGTCGATCACGGCCGTGGGGGCCGCGTGCGCCGGCGTCACGGTGACCTGCTTCGACGCGGAGGACGTGAGTCCGGCGCTGTCGGTGACGGTCAGCGTGATCGTGTAGGTGCCACCCGTCGAGTAGGCGTGCGTGGCGGTGACCCCGCTGCCGTCGGCCGTGTTGTCGCCCCAGTCCCAGCTGTACGAGCTGATGGTCCGGCCGGCCGGCGCCGTGGAGGTGGAGCCGTTCACCGACACGTCGAGGTCGTCGGTCGTCGCCGTGAATGCGGCGGTGGGTGCGGCGGCGCCGGTGCCCTTCGCGAAGTGCTCGGTCACCTCCTGCGACGTGAGTACCCGGTCGTAGACGGCGAACTCGTCCATCTGGCCGCTGAAGTAGCTGCTCGTCGGGCGGTTCGGCCAGCTCGACAGGTTGTCGCCGCCGATGCGCCAGAAGCCGAGGTAGTCCTGCGCGGTGTTGTCGGGAAGGGTGCCGATCAGCTGCCCGTCGACGTAGAGCTTCATGCCGTCCCAGCCCTGGGTCGCCACGACGTGGTGCCACAGGTTGTCGCGGTACGAGTTCGGCGTCGTGATGGTGCGCACGATGCCGGGATGCGCTCCGAACACGATCCGGCCGTTGTTCGTCATGTAGATGTGCCGGTCGTAACTGCTGGAGCTTCCCGACGCCGACGACCCGTAGCCGACGAGCTTCCCGCCGAGGAGGGTCGTGGTTCGGAACCAGATCTCGGCCGAGTAGGCCTGGCCGACGGGGGTGTTGTTCGTCGAGTTGATGAGGCCGCTCGTCGTGCCGTTGAAGTTGTACGACGGGCCGGGCTCGCTGGTGAGGGCACCGCCCGAGTTGGAGGTGACGCCCGAGCGCACGACGCCGTCGTTGTTCCCGGCGAGGTCGTTCCCCCCGCTCGCCGCGGACCCGCCGAGCCGCCAGTACAGGGAGGCGCCGTCATCGAGCACGGTCTCGACGTAGTTCGAACCGGCCGCACTCGCCACGGTCGTCGAGACCGTCGCGCTGTTGGCGATGTTGCCGTCCCCGTCGACCGCGACGACGCGGTAGCTCTGCGTGGACCCCGGTGGCAGGCCGGTGTCGTTCAGTACGACGATGGGCTGCTCCCAGTACGTGGCCTGCACGGTCTTCGTGGCAACCGGTGTCGACTGCCCGGTGCGCATGAGCCGGTAGCTGAGGTTCAGGTCGTCGCGATCCCAATTGGCCGGAACCGTCACCCGGGCCGTGCCGCTCGCCGTCGACGAGGCCGTCGGGACCCAGTTGCCCCCCGCGAGCCGGGGGCCCGACTTCTTGCCCGTTGACGGGTTCTTCGAGAAGCGCGCGATGCCCTGCGAGAGCTGGCCGTTGATGTAGGCGTGCTCGCCCCCGATCAGCACGTAGTCGCCCGCACCGGTCGCCGTCCATCCGGCCTGTCCGCCGCCCTCGCCGCCGGTGATCCAGTCTGGGAACCAGTTCACGAACGCCGGGGCGGGGTACCCGCTCCAGTCGGCGTAGATGCTGTTCACGTACGGGGTGCGCAGCAGCGTGCCCTTCGGGGCGGCCGTCAGCACCGAGGCGTTGCGCATGTTGCCGGGCGCCGGGTACTTCTGCGGCATCCCGTTCGCGGTCTCGCAGGAGTGCACGTGGCTCGTCGTGTAGACGTTCGTGCCGTCGGAGTAGACGCCGTAGTGGTCGCC
>JAPSJT010000067.1:0-5315 GCA_031178045.1 Agromyces sp. | reverse complement strand
AGCGGATCCGCCGTCGCGGTCGCGCTGTTGCGCTGTTCGATCGGCGCTGGGCCGTCCTCGGCGGCGGTCGCGGGAGTCGCGGTGGCGACCACCGCGGCACTCGTGACGACGGCCGCCGTGAGCATGGCGAGAACCCGTCGCCGCCAGGTCGCGTGTTGCATGATGCCACTCCTCATTCCCGTACGGGCATGTTCAGGTCGCCGCCCCGTGGAAGACGACCACCGGTGCTCCGGCCTGGTAGTCCACGGTCAGCGTGATTTCGTCTCGGGTGTCCTCAGGGACGAGGAACACGTAGGTCCCCTCGGCCGCTTCTCCGTTCTGGAGCGTGCCGAGTGGGGGAGCCGCGGGCGACGAGGTGGTCGGCGCCGCGACGTTTCCGGCGGCGTCGAGCAATGTGACCATCGCCCCGCCGATGTCGAGCGCCTCTGCGGATCCGTTCTCGAATCGAAGCGTCACGGCGACCGCGGGCCCCGCGACTTCGCCCGGCGTGGTCGCCTCGACGGTGATCTCGGCCGTATCGGTGACCGAGATCCGGACGCCGGTGTCGAGCTCGACCTCGTCGTCGAGCTGCGCGTCCGTCACGGGGGCCGGTGCGGCCTCCTCGATGACGTCGTCGACCGTGGTGTCGTCCGGTGCCGGAACTGCCGTCGTCCGCGGCGGGACGGTCTCGACCGAGTCGATCGGACCGGGTGCACCGCCCGAATCAGTGCACCCGGAGAGGGATCCGCCGAGGACGACAGCGGACACCGCCACGAGGATCGCCGCGCAGTGCCGGGACCTCTGATCAGAAGATCCGAGATGGATCCTGTTGCGCTTCACGAGTACCTAGCCTCACGGCCGCGCAGCCGGGGCGAGCCGCGCGATGTTCGCCGACGACCGGGCCATCGATTGCGGTCGACGTCGGGTCACCCGGTCCGGTCCTCGTGCTCGAAACCTACGCCGGTGGGAGAGCCATCCCTATACCCCACTTCGTGGGGTGAGTATTTCTCACTTTGATGGCGTACCCTCCTCTGCCGACGTCAGAGCTCGCCGGGAGTCACACCGAACGTGTCGCAGGCGCCAGCCCCCTGTTCGTACCCCGTTTCGAACCATCGCATCCGCTGTTCGCTCGTGCCGTGGGTGAACGTGTGCGGGTTCACCTGCCCCTGCGTCGCCTCCTGGATGCGATCGTCGCCGACCGCCGCCGCGGCGTCGAGCGCCTGCGCGTACTGGTCGCGGGTGATCGGCTGGAGGAAGGGCACGCCGCTCTCGTCCTCCGTCTGCGAGGCGGCCGCGGCCCACGAACCCGCGAAGCAATCGGCCTGCAGCTCGACCCGAACGGCGTTGGAGGCCGGTCCGGTCTGCCCGTCCTGGGACTGGGCGAGGATCCCGGCGATGTTCTGCACGTGGTGCCCCCACTCGTGCGCGACGACGTACATCTCGGCGAGGGGCCCACCGCTCGCCCCGAACCGGCTCTCGAGCTGGTCGTAGAAGCTCGTGTCGACGTAGATCGTCTGGTCGGGCGGGCAGTAGAAGGGACCCGTGGCCGACGACGCATTGCCGCACCCGGTCGACACCGCCTGCTCGAAGAGCACGAAGCCCTGCGGACCGACGTAGTCGAGTCCGATCGCGGGGCCGGCCTCCTGCCAGTAGTCCTCGAGCGACGCGGAGGCGCCCTTCATCCGACAGTCGATGCGCTCGTTCGCGTCCTGCCCGGTCTGGCACTCTTCGAGCGCCGAGTCGCTCGCCGCCGGTTGCCCGCCGGCGCCGCCCACGAGCCCGGTCAGGTTGACCCCGAGGAACTGCGAGAGGAGGAAGATCGCGAGCACGCCGAGCCCTCCGCCGCCGATCGCGATGCCCGTGTTGCGCCCTCGCTTCGATGTCTTGCCACCGCCGATGTCGGCGTTCGGGTTGAACGTCATGGTCGAACGCTACTCGGCGCCGTCCTCGCCGTCATGGCCTTGCCAAGATGACGATCGCCCTGCGTCGACGCCGGCATCGTCGTCGGACGCGCCGTCCTCTCGGTAGGCTCCCGCGAACCGATCGGTCGCCCGGATGAGCGCATCGAGGATGCCCGGCTCGTCGAACGCGTGCCCTGCGTCGCCGATGATCCGCAGCTCGGCCTCGGGCCACGCCTGATGCAGGTCCCACGCGGTCATCATGGGCGTGCACATGTCGTATCGGCCCTGCACGATCACGGCGGGGATGTGCGCGAGCCGGCTCGCGTCGCGGATGAGCTGCCCCTCCTCCCACCAACCGCCATGGCGGAAGTAGTGGTTCTCGATGCGGGCGAATGCGGTCGCGAACTCGGGCTCGGTGAAGGTCGCGATCGTGTCCGCCTGCGGCAGGAGGGTGATGGTCGAGGCCTCCCAGCGCGACCAGGCCATCGCCGCGGCCTGGTGCACCTCGGGGTTCGGGTTCGCGAGGAGCCGGCCGTACGCCTCGATGAGATGCCCGCGCTCGAGCAGCGGGATCGGCGCGATGAACTCCTCCCAGAGGTCGGGGAAGACGGCGGCCGCCCCTCCCTCGTAGAACCAGTCGAGCTCGTCGCGACGCAGGGTGAAGATGCCGCGAAGCACGAGCTCGCTCACGCGCTCGGGGTGCGTCTGCGCGTAGGCGAGAGCGAGGGCGCTGCCCCACGATCCGCCGAAGACCTGCCAGCGGTCGATCCCGAGGTGCTGTCGCAGCCGCTCCATGTCGGCGACGAGATGCCACGTGGTGTTCGCGGAGAGATCGGCGGACGGATCGCTCGCATGCGGGATCGAGAGCCCGCAGCCGCGCTGGTCGAAGAGCACGATGCGGTACCGCGACGGATCGAAGAGTCGCCGGTGCCGCGGATTCGTGCCCGCGCCCGGTCCGCCGTGCAGGAACACGACGGGCTTGCCCTCGCGGTTGCCCGAGACCTCCCAGTAGATGTGCTGTCCGTCTCCCACGTCGAGCATGCCCGTCTCGAGCGGCTCGATCTCCGGATAGAGGTCTCTCATGACGACACGTTAACGATGAGGGGATGCCCCGAGCGGATGCCGCGCCGCGCCGCCGCGCGGTCCGGCATCGCGGGCCCGCATCCGCGCGCTGGTGACCGCGTCGGTCGCCGGGCGTAGGCTCGCACCATGAGCGTCAAGCCGGTCACGATCACCATCACCGGAGCCGGCGGGCAGATCGGCTACGCGCTGCTGTTCCGCATCGCTGCGGGTGAGATGCTCGGGTCCGACACCCGCGTTCGCCTGCACCTGCTCGAGATCCCCCAGGGCGTCCGCGCGGCCGAGGGCGCAGCCCTCGAGTTGCACGACTCCGCGTTCCCACTGCTCGCGCACGTCGACGTGTTCGACGATGCGCGCGCCGCGTTCTCGGGTTCGAATGTGGCGTTGCTCGTCGGCGCCCGGCCACGCACCGCGGGCATGGAGCGCGGCGACCTGCTCGCCGCGAACGGCGGCATCTTCGGTCCGCAGGGTGCCGCGATCAATGCGCACGCCGCCGACGACGTGCGTGTCGTCGTGGTCGGCAACCCGGCGAACACGAACGCCCTCATCGCCGCCGCCCACGCCCCCGATGTGCCGGCCGACCGGTTCACCGCGCTCACCCGGCTCGACCACAATCGCGCTCTCGCACAGCTCTCCGCGGCGGTCGGCACGCCCGTCGGCGAGATCCGCGACGTCACGATCTGGGGCAACCACTCGGCGACGCAGTTCCCCGACGTCGAGCACGCCACCGCGGCGGGTCAGTCCGTGCCGGCCCTGCTCGCGGCCCGCCTCGGCGGCACCGAGGCGACACGCGCCTGGCTCGTCGACCACTTCATCCCGCGCGTCGCGAAGCGCGGCGCCGAGATCATCGAGGTGCGCGGCTCATCGTCGGTGGCCTCGGCGGCGAGCGCGACGATCGACCATGTGCGCGACTGGGTGCGCGGGACGAGTTCCGGCTGGACGAGCGCGGCGGTCGTCTCCGACGGGTCGTACGGCGTACCGGAGGGTCTCGTCTCCTCGTTCCCCGTCGAGTCGGTCGACGGGCAGTGGCGCGTCGTGCAGGGCCTCTCGCTCGACGCCTTCGCGCGGCACCGCATCGACGCGTCCGTCGCCGAGCTCGTCGACGAGCGCGAGGCCGTGCGCGCGCTCGGCCTGCTGTGACCGCCGACGATCGACTCGACCTCGGTGGCTTCGAACTCGCGGTCGACGAGCAGTTCGAGGGCGACGCGCTCGATACGAGCCGCTGGCTTCCGCACTACACCCCCCACTGGGCGTCACGCGCCGCGACCCGTGCTCGCTACGAGGTCTCGGGCGGCTCCCTGAAGCTGCGCATCGACGCCGACACTCCGCCCTGGTCTCCCGAGCTCGACGGCGCGGTGCGGGTCTCGCACCTGCAGACCGGCCAGTTCTCGGGGTCGCTCGGCAGCCCGGTGGGCCAGCACCGGTTCCGCACGGGGCTCGTCGTGCGTGAGGAACAGCCCGAGCGGCGCCTGTGGCTGCCGCATTTCGGCGTGATCGAAGCGCGGGTCCGCGGCATCCGACACCCCGACGCGATGGTCGCGCTCTGGCCGATCGGCTTCGAACGCGACCCCGACGACTGCGGTGAGATCTGCGTCTTCGAGATCTTCGGTCGCGACCTCGACGATCAGGGTGGGCTCGTCGGCGTGGGCGTGAAGCCGCAGAACGATCCGCGGCTGAGGGCCGACTTCGAGCAGGTCCGCGTCGAGGGCGATCTCACCGAGTTCCACGACTACGCCGTCGAATGGCTCCCCGACCGCTTGCGCTTCTTCGTCGACGGCCGTCTCGTGAAGACCGTGCACCAGTCGATCGACTACCCCGTGCAGCTCATGCTCGATGTCTACGAGCTGCCGTCGGATGCCCCGCGCGACACGTCGCGGCATCCGCTCGTCTTCGAGGTGGCCCACGTGCGCGAGTACCGTCTGCCCGCCCACGACTCGAACCCCGCCTAGTCTGGGAGCATGGCCGCCGAACCGATGTCACCCGCCCGCCGCCGCCAGCTCATCGTGGGCCTCGTGGTGGGCCTCATCGTCGGCGTCGGCGTGAGCCTCTGGACGGGCTTCTGGCTCTGGCTGCCGGCCGGCGTGCTCGTCGGGCTCGCGTCGGGCGCGATCCTGAAGCCGCCCGCCGACTAGGCTCGGCCTTCGTCGCGCGCTGCCGGCTCAGCCGGCTCGTCGCGACCGGGGCGATCCGTGCTTCCGCCCACCGAGCGGACGTACGCCTCGATGCCATCGATCACCCTGGCGAGGCCGAACTCGAACGCGCGTTCCGGGTCGGCGGCCGAGCCGTACTCCGCTCCGGCGGCTGCGCCGACGCGCCCCGACACGGGATAGCGCTCGGGGTCCATGATCTGCTCGA
>JAPSJT010000260.1 GCA_031178045.1 Agromyces sp. | reverse complement strand
CGAGCTCGGGCTCGCGCTCGGTCACCTCGACGCGCAGCGCCGGGTGCTCGGCGCGCAGCAGGCTCAGCGCCTGCGGCACCACCGCGTGCGCCGCCGACTGGAACACCGCGATCCGCACCGTGCCGCCCACGGTCGTGAGCGATCGCGCCACCTCGGATTCGGCCTCCTCGAGCCGATCGAGCACGGCACGCGCGTGCCCGACGAGCACCTCCGCCTGCGGCGTGAGCTGCACGCGCCGGCCGACCTGCACGAGCAACGGCACGCCCGCCTCGCGCTCGAGCAGGCTGAGCTGCTGCGACACCGAGGAGGGGCTGTACGAGAGCGCCTCGGCCACGGCCGCGAGCGTGCCGCGCTGGCTCAACTCCACGAGCAGCCGCAGCCGTCGCACATCGAGCATCGCGGGCCTCCGGCATCCCTCGAACAATCGGGTTCACTGAACAGTATCCGTCGGATTCATTCGCTGTACCGAACGGATGCGTCGTCGCATACTGATCTCGACAGGCGCGCGAAGCCCCGGTGCGCCCGAAGCGAAGGACACTAGCCTCGTGACCATGAATGCCGCCACCGACGCCAGGCAGCGCACCGATCACGTCGTCGCCCTCGTGCGTCGCTGGCTCGCCGAGAGCGCCGACCACCCCGTCGATCCGGCCGCCGAGCGACTCGCCGGCGTACTGAAGGACCCCGACGGCCTCGCCTTCACCGTCGGCTTCGTCGACGGCGTCATGCGCCCCGAAGACCTCGGCGTCGCCGGTCGCAACCTCGAGCAGGTCGCGAAGCTGACCCCGAAGTTCCTGCCCTGGTACCTGAGGGCGGCGATCCGGGTGGGCGGCGTGATGGCGCCCGGCTTCCCCTGGATCGTCATCCCGATCGCGCGGCGAGTGCTGCGGGCGATGGTCGGGCACCTCGTGCTCGACGCCACGCCCGCGAAGCTCGGCCCGGCGATCGCGAAGCTGCGCGAGTCGGGCAACCGGCTGAACCTCAACCTCCTCGGCGAGGCCGTGCTCGGCGAGGCCGAAGCCGACCGACGCCTGCGCGGCACCTACGAGTTCCTCGCGCGCGACGACGTCGACTACGTGTCGATCAAGGTGTCGAGCGTCGTGAGCCAGCTCTCGATGTGGTCGTTCGACGAGGCCGTGCAGAAGGTCGTGGCCAAGCTCACGCCGCTCTACGAGCTCGCCGCGCAAAGCGAGGCGAACGGCCGGCCCAAGTTCATCAACCTCGACATGGAGGAGTACCGCGACCTCGACCTGACGATCGCGGTCTTCACGACCCTGCTCGACCAGCCGCACCTGCGAGGCCTCGAGGCGGGCATCGTGCTGCAGACCTACCTGCCCGACGCGCTCGGTGCCATGCAGGAGCTCACCGCGTGGGCGACCGAGCGTCGCCGCAACGGTGGGGCGCCCATCAAGGTGCGCGTCGTGAAGGGCGCGAACCTCGCCATGGAGCACGTCGACGCGGCGATCCACGACTGGCCGCTCGCGACGTACGACACCAAGCAGGACTCCGACACCAACTACAAGCGCGTGCTGCACTGGGCGATGACGCCCGAGCACGTCGACGCCGTGAAGCTCGGCGTCGCGGGCCACAACCTCTTCGACGTCGCGCACGCGTGGCTCACCGCGCGAGAGCGCGGGGTCGAGTCGCGCGTCGAGTTCGAGATGCTGCTCGGCATGGCGACGGGGCAGGCTGAGGCGGTGCGCGCCGACGTCGGCAACCTGCTCCTCTACACGCCCGTCGTGAACCCGAGCGAGTTCGACGTCGCGATCGCGTACCTGATCCGTCGACTCGAGGAGAACGCCAGCCACGAGAACTTCATGTCGGCGGTGTTCGAGCTCGCCTCGAACGAGGCGCTGTTCGAGCGGGAGCGTGCCCGCTTCGAACGATCGCTCGCCGCCCTCGAGGCCGACCCCGACACCGTGCCGACCCCGAACCGCACCCAGAACCGCCGCACCGAGTGGACCGATGCGTCGTTCGCCGAGGCGATGGCGGTGACGGATGCCCCGGCGCCCGGCACCCACCACGACGACCAGTCGCTCACGAGCGTCGTGCTCGGCATCACGCGAGGCTCGGGCGGCGACGGACTCGTCGAGCCGGCGGAGGCCGCGGCATCCGTCGACCCCGCGACATCCGCGCCCGGTGCCACGCCGGGCTTCCGCAACGAGCCCGACACCGACCCCGCGCTCGCCGCGAACCGCGAATGGGGCCGGCGCATCCTCGCGCGCGTGCCCGACTCGCGGCTCGGCATCGACACGATCGCCGCCGCCCGCATCGACGACGCCGCGACCCTCGAGCACCTCATCCAGACCGTCGCCGCGCGCGGACGCGCCTGGGGCGAGCTCCCGGGCGCCGAGCGCGCCGCCGTGCTGCATCGTGCGGGCATCGCGCTCGCCGCGAACCGCGACCGCCTCATCGAGGTCATGGCCGCCGAGACCGGCAAGACGATCGCCGAGGCCGACCCCGAGGTGAGCGAGGCGATCGACTTCGCGCACTACTACGCCGAACGGGCCCGCGAGCTCGACCACGTGCAGGGCGCGGTGTTCGTGCCGTCGAAGCTCACGGTCGTCACCCCGCCCTGGAACTTCCCCGTCGCGATCCCCGCGGGTGGGGTGCTCGCCGCGCTCGCCGCCGGCTCGGGGGTCATCATCAAGCCGGCCCACCTCGCGCAGCGCACCGGTGCGGTCATGGTCGAGGCCCTGTGGGAGGCGGGCATCCCCCGCGAGCTCCTCGCCCTCGTCGACATCGGCGAGCGGGAGCTCGGCAAGGAGCTCGTCTCGCATCCTGCGGTCGACCGCGTCATCCTGACCGGGGCGTACGAGACCGCGAAGCTGTTCCGCTCGTTCCGCAACGACCTGCCGCTGCTCGCCGAGACGAGCGGCAAGAACGCGATCATCGTGACGCCGTCGGCCGACCTCGACCTCGCGGCATCCGACGTCGTGAAGAGCGCCTTCGGCCACGCCGGCCAGAAGTGCTCGGCCGCGTCGCTCGTGATCCTCGTCGGCTCGGT
>JAPSJT010000066.1 GCA_031178045.1 Agromyces sp. | reverse complement strand
AGGCCGGCATCACGTTCATCGGCCCGCCGAAGCAGGTGCTCGAGATGGCGGGCAACAAGGTGACCGCCAAGGAGCACGCGATCGCCGCCGGGGTGCCCGTTCTGAAGTCGACGCCTCCGTCGCGCGATATCGAGGCGCTCGTCGCCCAGGCCGACGAGGTCGGCTTCCCGATCTTCGCGAAGGCCGTCGCCGGCGGCGGCGGCCGCGGCATGCGCCGCGTGAACTCGAAGGACGAGCTGCGCCCCGCCCTGGAAGAGGCGATGCGCGAGGCCGACAGCGCCTTCGGCGACCCGACGATGTTCCTCGAGCAGGCGGTGCTCCGTCCGCGTCACATCGAGGTGCAGGTGCTCGCGGATGCCTCGGGCGAGACGGTGCACCTCTTCGAGCGCGACTGCTCGGTGCAGCGACGCCACCAGAAGGTCATCGAGATCGCGCCCGCGCCGAACCTCTCCGACGAGGTGCGCCAGTCGCTCTACCGCGACGCCATCGCGTTCGCGCGTTCGATCGGCTACGTGAACGCGGGCACGGTCGAGTTCCTGCTCGATACCGCGGGCGAGCGGGCCGGCCAGCACGTGTTCATCGAGATGAACCCGCGCATCCAGGTCGAGCACACGGTCACCGAAGAGGTGACCGACGTCGACCTCGTCGTCTCCCAGATGCGCATCGCGGCGGGGGAGTCGCTCGCCGATCTCGGACTCCGCCAAGACGAGATCCGCTTGCGCGGCGCGGCCCTGCAGTGCCGCATCACCACCGAGGACCCCACTGCCGGCTTCCGCCCCGACACCGGGAAGATCACCACGTACCGCTCGCCCGGTGGCGCAGGCATCCGCCTCGACGGCGGCACGATCAACCCGGGTGCACAGATCAGCCCGCACTTCGACTCGATGCTCGCGAAGCTCACGTGCCGCGGCCGCGACTACCCGGCCGCCGTCGCCCGCGCCAAGCGAGCACTGGCCGAGTTCCGCATCCGCGGCGTCTCGACGAACATCCCCTTCCTCCAGGCGGTGCTGGAAGACCCCGCGTTCGTCGCCGGCGACCTCAGCACGTCCTTCATCGACGAGCGCCCGCAGCTGCTGCGCGGCCGTGTGTCGAAGGACCGCGGCACCAAGATCCTCAACTGGCTGGCCGATGTCACGGTCAACCAGCCGAACGGTCCGGCCCCGATCAGCGTCAGCCCCGTCGAGAAGCTGCCCTCGATCGACCTGACGCAGCCCGCGCCCTCGGGCTCGCGGCAGCGCCTGCTCGAGCTCGGCCCGCAGGGCTTCGCCGCGGCCCTGCGCGCCCAGACGCCGCTCGCCGTCACCGAGACGACCTTCCGCGACGCGCATCAGTCGCTCCTGGCGACGCGCGTGCGCACGAAGGACCTCGTCGCCGTCGCCCCGTACGTCGCGCGGATGACCCCCGAGCTCCTCTCGGTCGAGGCATGGGGCGGCGCGACCTACGACGTCGCACTGCGATTCCTCGGCGAAGACCCCTGGGAGCGGCTCGCGGCACTGCGAGAGGCGCTGCCGAACGTCAACATCCAGATGCTGCTCCGCGGGCGCAACACGGTCGGCTACACGCCGTACCCGACGGAGGTGACCGACGCGTTCATCCGCGAGGCCGCGTCGACCGGCGTCGACATCTTCCGCATCTTCGATGCGCTGAACGATGTCTCGCAGATGCGCCCGGCGATCGACGCGGTGATCGACACGGGCCACGCGATCGCCGAGGTGGCGCTGTGCTACACGGGCGACCTGCTCGACCCGGCCGAAGACCTCTACACGCTCGACTACTACCTCGGCCTCGCCGAGGAGATCGTCGCGGCCGGCGCCCATGTGCTCGCCATCAAGGACATGGCGGGGCTCCTCCGACCCGCCGCGGCCGAGCGGCTCGTCTCGGCGCTCAGGGAGCGTTTCGACGTGCCGGTGCACCTCCACACCCACGACACCGCCGGCGGGCAGCTCGCGACGCTCCTCGCCGCCAGTCGCGCGGGCGTCGACGCGGTCGACGTGGCGAGTGCGCCGATGGCCGGTACGACGAGCCAGCCGTCGGCTTCGTCGCTCGTCGCGGCGCTCGCCCACACCGAGCGGGACACGGGCATCTCGCTGCAGGCCGTCGCCGACCTGGAGCCGTACTGGGAGGCCGTTCGCCGGCTCTACAAGCCGTTCGAGTCGGGTCTTCCCGGTCCCACCGGCCGCGTGTACCACCACGAGATCCCCGGCGGCCAGCTCTCGAACCTGCGCCAGCAGGCCATCGCCCTCGGCCTCGCCGACGATTTCGAGCTCATCGAGGACATGTACGCGGCGGCGAACAAGATCCTCGGCCGGGTGCCGAAGGTGACGCCGTCATCGAAGGTCGTGGGCGACCTCGCCCTGCACCTCGCTGCGGTGAAGGCCGACCCCGCCGACTTCGCCGCCAACCCCGAGAAGTACGACGTGCCCGACTCGGTCGTCGGCTTCATGGCGGGCGAGCTGGGCGACCTGCCGGGCGGCTGGCCCGAGCCGTTCCGCACGAAGGTGCTCGCCGGCAAGGATGTGCGCATCGGAGTGGCCGAGCTCACTCCAGAGCAGCGTGAGGCGCTCGAGGCCGACAGCCGCACGCGACGGGCGACCCTCAACGCCCTGCTCTTCCCGGCGCCGACGCGCCAGTTCGAGCAGATCCGCGAGCTCTTCGGCGACCTCTCGGTCGTCGACACCGCCGACTATCTCTACGGGCTCCGCCAGGGCTCCGAGCACGTCGTCGAGATCGACAAGGGCGTCCGGCTCTATGCCGGGCTCGAGGCGATCGGTGAGGCCGATGACAAGGGCATGCGCACCGTCATGACGATCCTCAACGGCCAGTTGCGTCCTGTCTTCGTGCGCGACCGCAGCATCGCCGTCGAGAGCCGTGCCGCCGAGAAGGCGGATGCCTCGCAGCCGGGCCAGATCGCCGCACCCTTCTCGGGAGTCGTCACGCTCTCGGCCGAAGCGGGAGCCGAGGTGGCAGCCGGACAGGCGGTCGCTTCGATCGAGGCCATGAAGATGGAGGCCGCCATCACGTCGCCCATCGCCGGCGTGGTCGAGCGCGTCGCGATCCCGAAGACCCAGCAGGTGGAGGCGGGCGACCTGCTCGTGGTGGTGCGTCCGCGCTAGGCTGTCGGTGTGTTCGCACTGGTGAGGAGGGGAATCCGTGGCTGACGACCGCAGCAACGAAGAGATCCCGTCGGAGCGCGCGACCCGCCGTGGAACGGCATCGACCGGGCACGGCGACCTTCCGCCCACCACCGGTGCGCACGCAGCCCGTCTCCCCGAGAACCTGAACATCCGCGTCGACCTGCCGCCGCCGCCGACCCCCGAGATGCCCGAAGACGAGGTGGCTGTGGCGATCGACGACGTCGCGGTGAACCCGGGCTCCGTCGTCGGCGCGGGCCCGTCGACCACCTCGGTCGAACTCATCGGCCCCGCGCTCGGCACCGCGGGTTATCGGGGGGCCTCTCGACGTGACGCGTCGCCCTACAGCGCCCTGCTGGCCGCCGACGCGTCGAAGCACCGCGCCGAGCGCGCCAACGGCGACGTCGGCAGTCACGTGGCGGTCGTCGACGTGGCCGACGACGAGCGCCGCCCGGCAGAGGTGCCCGAGACCTCCGAGTCGCTCACCGCGGATCGGCTGATCGACCTCAATCGCACCACGCGTCCGGCCCCGCAGGGCGCGCTGAACCGTTTCGTGTACGAGGCGTCCCTGCATCTCGTGAACCTCGGCGATTCGGCCAAGGTCCGAGCCCACAAGGCGCTGAGCGCGCGCATCCAGAAGCGCTTCGAGGGTGGCGCGCGCTTCGTGCCCGTGCTCACGCGCAAGGGCGGAGTGGGCAAGACGACCATCACGACGCTCCTCGGCATGGCGCTCGCCGACGCCCGCGACGACCGCATCATCGCGATCGACGCGAATCCCGACCGCGGCACCCTCGCCGAGCGCGTCGAGCGCCAGACGCGTGAGACGGTGCGCGACGTCGTCAACAGGGCGCCGTCGATCAGCGGCTACACCGACTTCTCGGCGTTCGTCTCGCGCGACGCCACGCGCCTCGACATCCTCGCCTCCGACACCGACCCGTCGCTGTCCGAGGCCTTCGACGACAACGACTACAACGTCGTCGCCGGCCTGGCCGCCCGGTACTACTCGCTCGTGCTCACCGACTGCGGCACCGGCATCGTGCATTCGGTGATGCGGGCGACCCTCCAGCACGCCGACTCGATCGTGGTCGTCTCGGGCGGCAGCGTCGACGAGGCGCGGCTCGCCTCCGAGACCCTCACGTGGCTCGAGGCGAATGGCTACGGGGATCTCGTGCGCAACGCCATCGTCGCGATCAACCTCGCGACCCAGGGCACGCATCTCGTCAAGGTCGACGAGATCGAGGCGCACTTCCAGTCCCGAGTGCGCGAGATCGTCCGAATTCCCTACGACCCGCAGCTCGCAGCCGGGTCCGTGGTGAACTGGCAGGAGCTGCGCCCCGTGACGCAGCTCGCTGCCCGCGAACTCGCCGCCCTCGTGGTGGAAGGCCTGCCCGCTGAACGCGGGCACTGATCGGAGCGCAATTGCCGGAACGTCCCATTCGCCTGTTCGGCGACCCCGTCCTGAAGACCGTCTCCGCCCCCGTCGAACAGATCGACGATGGCGTGCGCGCGCTCGTCGCCGACCTCATCGACAGCGTGAAGCTCCCGGGTCGTGCCGGGGTCGCTGCCGCCCAGATCGGTGTGAACCTGCGAGCATTCAGCTACAACGTCGATGGCGAGGTCGGATACATCCTGAATCCCGTGCTCGTCGAGACATCCGGAGACCTCGAGCTCGTCGACGAAGGATGCCTCTCGGTTCCGGGACTGTGGCACAAGACGCCCCGGCACCCCTTCGCACGCGTGCGCGGACTCGACCTCGACGGCAACGAGATCGAACTGTCGGGCACCGGGCTCATGGCCCAGGCCCTGCAGCACGAGACCGATCACCTCGACGGCATCCTCTACCTGGACCGACTCGAGAAGGACGAACGTCGCGCCGCCATGCGGGCCGTGCGCGAGTCCGACTGGTTCTGAGCGCCGCAACGAGGAGGGCCCCGCGGATGCCGCGGGGCCCTCGTCGGTTCGGGCGGGGTCAGTGCACGATCGAGTGCCCCTCGGTCGCCGGAGCCCCCGAGTACATCGCTTCGATCTGGTCGGCGAAGTCGTCGAGGATCACGTTGCGCTTGATGCTGAGCTTCGGCGTGAGGTGCCCGCTCGCCTCGGTGAGCTCGGTCGGCAGGATCGTGAACTTGCGGATGGACTCGGCGCGCGAGACGTTCTCGTTCGCCGCATCGATGGCCCGCTGCACCTCGGCGAGCACGGCGGGATTCGTGGCCGCCTCGTCGATGCTCATGCCCGCGTCCTCGTTGTTGTTGTTGAGCCAGACCGGGAGCATCTCGGGGTCGAGGGTGATGAGCGCCGAGATGAACGGCTTCTTGTCACCGACGACGACGACCTGACCGATGAGCGGGTTCGCGCGGATCGGGTCCTCGAGTGCGGCGGGGGCCACGTTCTTGCCGCCGGCCGTGACGATGATCTCCTTCTTGCGGCCCGTGATCGAGAGGAAGCCGTCGTCATCGAACGAGCCGAGGTCGCCGGTCTTGAACCACTCGCCGTCGAACGACTCGGCGGTCGCCTCGGGATTCTTCCAGTACTCCTTGAAGACGTCGATGCCCTTCACGTGGATCTCGCCGTCGTCGGCGATGCGCACGGCGACGCCGGGGAGCGCCGGCCCGACCGTACCGATCTTCGACTTCGTGGCGAGATTCACCGTGGCGGGCGCCGTCGTCTCGGTGAGGCCGTAGCCCTCGAGGATCGTGATGCCGAGCGCGTGGTAGAAGTGCCCGAGGCGCGGCCCGAGCGGGGCCGAGCCCGAGACCGCGTACTTCACGTTGCCGCCCATGGCCGCCCGGAGCTTCGAGAAGACGAGTCGGTCGAACAGGGCGAACTTCACCTTGAGGCCGAACGGGATCCTGCCGGACTCCATCGCCGTCGAGTAGGCGACCGCGGTGTCTGCGGCGGCGCGGAAGATCTTGCCCTTGCCTCCGGCCTCCGCCTTCTGCTCGGAGACGTTGTACACCTTCTCGAAGACGCGAGGCACTGCGAGGAGGAACGTGGGCTTGAAGCTGCCGAGCGAGGGGAGGAGTTGCTTCGTGTCGGGCTGGTGCCCGACTCGAACGCCGGCGTGCACCGACAGCACCGCGATGAACCGGGCGAAGACGTGGGCGGTCGTGATGAAGAGGAGCGTCGACGCGCCGTTGGGATCGAGCACGACCTCTTCGAGGGCGACCGCGGCGTTGCGAGAGAGCTCGACGAAGTTCGAATGGGTGAGCACGCAGCCCTTCGGCTTCCCGGTCGACCCCGAGGTGTAGATGAGCGTTGCGATGTCGCTGCCCACCGCGAGGTTGCGTCGGCGCTCGATCTCGTCGTCGGGCACATCGGCGCCCGCTGCGACGAGCTTGTCGAGGTCGCCGAGGTCGATCTGCCAGACGCTGCGGATGGCGGGAAGCTCGGGGTGCACCTCGTCGAACCGGGCGAAGTGATCGGCCGTCTCGAGGATGATTCCGATCGCGCCGGAGTCGCTCAGGTTCCAGCGCACCTGCGCCGGCGAGCTCGTCTCGTAGATCGGGACGAGCACCGCGCCGGCGAACCAGGTCGCGAAGTCGATGAGCGTCCACTCGTAGCGGGTCTTGCACATGAGCCCGATCTTGTCGCCCGGCTGGATTCCGGCCGCGACGAGGCCCTTGGCGAGGGCGATGACCTGGTCGTAGAACTCGCGGGTGGTCACCGGCGACCACCCTCCGTCACCGGTCGGCAGCGAGAACAGCACCGAGTCGGGCGTCGCCGCCACTCGGTCGACGAGGAGGTCGGTGGTGTTGGCGTCGGGGTCGGGAGCGACGACGACAGGGGTCTCGAATTCGATCACGGTAGCTCCTTCGGCACCGGAGGGAGGGCGTGCGGTTCGGGCGCGACCTCGGACGTTGGGGTCCATTACACTCTAGTCGTTGCTCGTGCGGCCCCGAGGGTCTCGGCACGATTCGGCCCCACCCTCCTCGAAAGGCAGCTCCATCGTGCATGCGATCGGCATCGACATCGGCGGAACGAAGATCGCGGGGGCGGTCGTCGACGAGCTCGGCGCGATCGTGCGCAGCGAGCGAGTGCCGACACCGGCCGGCGACGCGGAACTTCTCGAAGACGCGGTCGTGCGCATGATCGGCTCGCTCTCCGCCCACGACGAGATCGCCGCAGTCGGCGTGGCCGCTGCCGGGTTCATCGACGCGGCCCAGTCGACCGTGTACTACGCGCCGAACATCGACTGGCGCAACGAGCCGTTCCGCGAGAAGCTCGAGGCCCGGGTCGGTACGACGGTGGTCGTCGACAACGATGCGAACGCAGCCGGCTGGGCGGAATTCCGGTTCGGCGCGGGGCGCCTCGTGAGCGACATGGTCATGCTCACGATCGGCACCGGGGTCGGCGGCGCGATCGTGGCGAGCGACCGCCTGTTCCGGGGCGGCTTCGGCGCCGGTGCCGAGCTCGGCCACCTCCGGGTGGTCCCGAACGGCATCGCGTGCGGCTGCGGCCAGCACGGATGCCTCGAGCAGTACGGTTCGGGCCGGGCGCTCCTGCGCATGGCGAACGAGATCGCCGACGCCGGCGGAATCGGCCAGGCCCTCTCGCGCGCTCGGGACGAGCACGGTGCACTCGACGGTCGACTCGTGGGCGCGCTCATCGAGGCCGAGGATCCCGGGGCGGTGGCCGCGCTGCGACAGCTCGGGCACTGGCTCGGACAGGCGGCGGCCTCCCTCTCGGCCGTGCTCGACCCGCAGCGATTCGTCTTCGGCGGGGGAGTCGCGGTGGCGGGCGAGCTGCTGCTGACGCCGATCCGCGAGGCGTATTTCGAGCACCTCCCGGCTCGCGGCTACCACCCCGAGCCGGACTTCGTCATCGCGGAGCTCGTGAACGATGCCGGCGTCGTGGGCGCCGCCGATCTGGCACGGGTCTGGGTGGCTGAGCACGCCTGAGCCGCCCGGCGTTAGGCTGAATCGATTTCTCGCCTGGGGAACGGAGCACGATGTTCTACTGGATCATGAAGCACATCGTCGTCGGACCGATCCTGCTCGCGATCTTCCGTCCCTGGGTCGTCGGGCTCGAGAACGTGCCGAAGAGCGGCGCCGTCGTGCTCGCGTCCAATCACCTGTCCTTCATCGACTCCATCTTCCTCCCGCTCGTCGTCGACCGACCCGTGGTGTTCCTCGCGAAGAGCGAGTACTTCACCGGAAAGGGGCTCAAGGGCTGGGCGACGCGCGTCTTCTTCCAAGCGGCCGGCCAGCTTCCGATCGACCGCTCGGGTGGAAAGGCGTCCGAGGCATCGCTCGAGACGGGTCTGCGCGTGCTCGGCGCGGGCGGCATCCTCGGCATCTACCCCGAGGGCACCCGCAGCCCCGACGCGAGGCTCTACCGTGGACGCACCGGAGTCGCGCGCATGGTGCTCGAGGCCGGGGTGCCCGTCATCCCCGTCGCCATGATCGGCACCGAGAAGGTCATGCCGATCGGCACCCGGCTGCCGAAGGTGCGCCGCATCGGCATCATCATCGGCGAGCCCCTCGACTTCACCCGGTTCGATGGGATGGAGGGCGATCGCTTCGTGTTGCGCTCCGTGACGGACGAGCTCGTCTACGAGCTGCGAGCCCTCAGCGGTCAGGACTACGTCGACGTCTACGCGAGCTCGGTGAGGGAGCAACGCGCCTCCCGATCGGGGTAGGCTCGATCTGCGGCGGCGCGACGTGCGGCGCCGCGTTCCCATTCCCGGCGCCATGCGCCCGAACCTTCAGGACATCCCGTGGTACAGCTCGTCGAGCCCGTCGTCAATGCAGATCCCTCCGTGATCGACGGCCTCGACTATTGGCGCACGCTGCCCATCAAGCAGCAACCCCAGTGGCCCGACCCCGAGGCCGCGCACGCGGCATCCGCCGAACTGGCCACCCTGCCGCCGCTCGTCTTCGCCGGCGAGGTCGACATGCTGCGCACCCGACTCGCCGCCGCCTCGCGCGGCGAGGCCTTCCTGCTGCAGGGCGGCGACTGCGCTGAGACGTTCGCGGGTGCGACGGCCGACCAGATCCGCAACCGGGTGAAGACCGTGCTGCAGATGGCGGTCGTGCTGACGTACGGCGCCTCGATGCCGGTCGTGAAGATGGGTCGCATGGCCGGGCAGTTCGCGAAGCCGCGCTCGAGCGACACCGAGACGCGCGGCGACGTCACGCTGCCCGCCTACCGCGGCGACATCGTGAACGGCTACGACTTCACGCTCGAGTCGCGCACGGCCGACCCGGCACGCCTCGTGCGCGGCTACCACACCGCTGCGTCCACCCTGAACCTCATCCGCGCGTTCACGCAGGGCGGGTTCGCCGACCTCCGCCAGGTGCACTCGTGGAACCAGGGCTTCGCCGCGAACCCGGCGAACGCGAGGTACGAGTCGCTCGCGCGTGAGATCGACCGGGCGATCAAGTTCATGCATGCCTGCGGCGCCGACTTCGAGGCGTTGAAGCACACGGAGTTCTACACCGGACACGAGGGCCTGCTCATGGACTACGAGCGGCCCATGACGCGCATCGACTCGCGCACCGGCACGCCGTACGACACCTCGGCGCACTTCATCTGGATCGGTGAGCGCACCCGCGACCTCGACGGTGCCCACGTGGACTTCCTCTCGCGCGTGCGCAACCCGATCGGAGTGAAGCTCGGGCCGTCGACGACGCCCGAGACGATGCTCGAGCTCGTCGAGAAGCTCGACCCGAACCGCGAGCCGGGTCGGCTCACGTTCATCACGCGCATGGGCGCAGGCAAGATCCGCGATGCCCTGCCGCCCCTGCTCGAGGCGATCAAGCACAGCGACGCCAATCCGCTGTGGGTCACCGACCCCATGCACGGCAACGGCATCACGACGCCGACCGGCTACAAGACGCGTCGCTTCGACGACGTCGTCGACGAGGTCAAGGGCTTCTTCGAGGCGCACCGGGCGGCGGGCACGTTCCCCGGTGGCATCCACGTCGAGCTCACGGGCGACGACGTCACCGAGTGCCTCGGCGGCTCCGAGCACATCGACGAGGCGACCCTCGCGACCAGGTACGAGTCGCTCTGCGATCCTCGCCTGAACCACATGCAGTCCCTCGAGCTCGCCTTCCTCGTAGCCGAGGAGCTCGCGGCCCGCTGAACTCGTGTGCGCATGCGGGGCATCCTCATCCGGATGCCCCGCACGCGTGCGCGGGCCCGTGATCGCAGCGCCACGCCGAAGCGGCTCAGCCGAAGTTGACCGTGACCTCGGAGCCGCGCTTCAGGCGCTCGCCCGCAGCGGGACTCTGCACCGAGGCGACCACCGCTCCCTCGAGGAACGCCGGTACGTTCGAGGACACCGTGAAACCGAGCGCCTCGAGCTGCTCGCGCGCCTGCGCGACCGTCTGCCCGGTGATGACGTTCGGCACCTCGACGAGGTCGGGGCCCTTCGACGCGGTGATCACGATCGTGTCACCGGGATGCACCGGTTCGCTCGCCGGGCCTGCCGAGATGACATGGTCGGCGGGCACCTCATCGCTGAACTCCGCGTCGGCGTAGCTGAACTGGAGGCCGGCATCGCTGATGGCGGCCTCGGCCTCGCCGACCGGCAGTCCGGTGACATCGGGAATCGGGCCGACGGACACGACCAGTGTGAGCGCGCCGAGCTCTGGGTATTCGGCGCCGACGGGATTGCCCGCCGCGTCGAGCAGGGCGATGACGTGTTCGGCGGGAACGTCGCCTGAGTACTGCTGCACGTTCTGCTCGGCCACGGTGAACGAGGCGAGGGCGGCCCGGGCGTCGACCTCGGCTCGACCGATGACGTCGGGAACCGGCAGGTTCTGCGGTCCGAGCGAGACGAGCATCGTCACCTCGCTGCCGCGGCGAGCCTGCGTTCCGCCTTCGGGGTCGGTGCCCGAGACCTGCCCGGCGGGGATGAGCGGATCGTGCCGTTCTCCCGAGACGACCTCGAACCCGGCCTCCTCGAGGACGGCGCGGGCGTTCTCGGGCAGTTGCGTCGACACGTCGGGAACCTGGACGAGTGCGCCGGGGCCGGCTCCGAAGTACCACCCGGTGCCGGCCGCCAGCCCGGTGAGCAGGAGGATGAGTGCGAATACCCAGTAACCGCGGCGCTTGCGCCGGGCGGTCGCCGACACGAGGGCGGTCGTGTCCTCTCCGGCCCCGTCACGATCGGAGGCGTCGAGCGTGGCCGTCGCGATGACCGGTGCGGCGCCCCCGAGCACGGTCGTCTCGGCGGTCGCGCCCCCGAGCGGCATCGCGCGATCGGGCAGCACCATCGTCGCCTGCGTCGCGACCCGCGCCGAGGCTCGCGGCGCGCGGATCGCCGGCTCCACCTCGCGGAGCCGCTCGAGCATCTCACGAGCGTCGTGGGGGCGCTCCTCGGGATTGCGGGCGGTCGCCCAGAGCACGAGCTCGTCGAGCTCCGCGGGCACCGCGGGGTTCTTCGAGCTCGGAGTCGGCACGGTGTCGTTCGCGTGCTGGTAGGCGATGGCCATCGGCGCCTCGCCGACATAGGGCTGCTCGCCCGTGAGCATCTCGTACATCATGATGCCGACGGCGTAGATGTCACTGCGAGCGTCGGCGACGCCGCGCGTGACGAGCTCGGGGGAGAGGTACGCGATCGTGCCGAGCAGTGCCTGGCCGGTCGCGGTGTTCGCACTGGCGGCGCGCGCGAGGCCGAAGTCGCCGAGCTTGATCCGGCCGTCGTCGGCGAGCAGCACGTTCTCGGGCTTGAGGTCGCGGTGCACGATGCCGGCATTGTGCGCCGCGGCGAGACCCGACAGCACGGCATCCATGATGTCGACGGTCTGCTCCGGGGTCAGCTTCTTGTAGTCCTTCAGGAGCTCGCGCAGGGTGATGCCGGGCAGGTACTCCATGACGAGGTACGCCATGTCGCTGTCCTGACCTTGGTCGAAGACGTTGACGACGTTCGGATGCGCCAGTCGCGCGGCCGAACGCGCCTCCTGCACGAATCGAGTCTTGAACGTGTTGTCGTCGGCGAGATGGCCGTGCATGACCTTGATCGCGACGCGACGCTCGAGTCGGAGGTCGGTGGCGAGGTACACCGTCGCCATGCCGCCGCGGGCGATCCGCGAGCGCACCTGATAACGGCCGTCGACGAGACGGCCGATCATCGGGTCGGTGGGCGTGGTGGTCACCGTTCGAGTGTACGAAGAGGTGCATGCCGGAACCCGACTAAACGCCGTGCAACGCGCAGATCGCAATGCCTTCGTGATCGACGGATGCCGCGCCGGCCCGCCTTCGCCACCGGCGGTCAGCCGAGCTCGGAGAGCCAGGCGCGAGCTTGCGCCTCCCACTTCGCGTAATGGTCGGGGTAGGCCGACCGCTGAACGGCCTGCGCCGCCTGCGTCACGCTCATCGATTCCCAGCCGTCGATGTCGAGGAGGCCGAGCGTACGTCCGGCGTTCGGGTTCATCGGGCCGCCGTAGAACGCGGCGGCCGCGCGCACCGGATCGAGGACCTCCTCGACCGTGCCCCATCCCTGACTCGGCCGCTGCTGGAAGAGCCCGAGCGAGTCACGGTCGCCGTGGTCCACGTTCCGCAGGCCCGACTCCTGCGCTGCGGCCGCGAGCGCGACGACGATGCCCGCGTCGGGCACGCCGAGCGCCCGCCCGACGTCGACGATGACCCGCGCGTTCGCTCGCATCTCCTCGGTGAGCGGTGCGGTCACCGAGGCGATGGACGCGACGGACACGACGGGCGTCGACCGGCGGAT
>JAPSJT010000259.1 GCA_031178045.1 Agromyces sp. | reverse complement strand
GTGAAGACGCCGGACGCGGGGCGACCCGACCAGGGGGTGTCGGTCGCGTCGACCCCGCCGAGGTTGCCGACGCCCGACCCGCCGAACTGCGCGGCATCCGAGTTCAGCACTTCACGCCAGCGACCGGCGGACGGAAGTCCGAGACGGAAGCCCTCGTGGGGGCGGCCGGCGAAGTTCACGACGCAGAGCAGCGGACGCCGCTCACGGTCGTAACGGAGGAACGCGATGACGTTCTCGGCGGCGGCGCCGCCCTCGACCCATTCGAAGCCCGCCGAGTCGTCGTCGAGCTGCCACAGCGCCGCGGTCGAGCGGTACGTCCGGTTCAGCTCGCCCACGAACTCGGCGAGCTGGCGGTGGGTGGGCTGGTCGAGGATCCACCAGTCGAGGCCGCGCTCCTCGCTCCACTCCGAGAGCTGTCCGAACTCCTGGCCCATGAACAGGAGCTGCTTGCCGGGATGCGCCCACATGTACGACAGGTACGCGCGCATGTTCGCGAGCTGCTGCCAGTGGTCGCCGGGCATCTTGCGCAGGAGCGACCCCTTGCCGTGCACGACCTCGTCATGGCTGATCGGCAGCACGAAGTGCTCGCTGAAGGCGTAGAGGAACGAGAACGTCAGATCGTGGTGGTGGTGCGCGCGGTACATCGGATCCTTGGCGATGTACTGCAGGGTGTCGTGCATCCAGCCCATGTTCCACTTGAACCCGAAGCCGAGACCACCCGACGACGTCGGTGCGGTCACTCCCGGCCAGCTCGTCGACTCCTCTGCGATCATGACGACGCCGGGGTTGCGCTTGTAGGCGGTCGCGGTGGCCTCCTGCAGGAAGCCGATCGCCTCGAGGTGCTCCCGTCCGCCGTACTGGTTCGGCAGCCATTCGCCGTCGGCACGTGAATAGTCGAGGTAGAGCATCGAGGCGACCGCGTCGACGCGCAGCCCGTCGACGTGCATCTCCTCGAGCCAGAAGAGCGCGTTCGCGACGAGGAAGTTGCGCACCCGGGGGTTCCCGTAGTCGAAGACGTAGGTGCCCCACTCCTTCTGCTCGCCGCGTCGCGGGTCGGGATGCTCGTAGAGCGGCTCGCCGTCGAAGCGTGCAAGGGCCCAGTCGTCCTTCGGGAAATGACCCGGGACCCAATCCATGATGACGCCGATACCAGCCTGGTGCAGCCGGTCGATGAGGTACTTCAGGTCATCGGGGCTGCCGAACCGCGAGGTGATCGCGAAGTAGCCGGTGACCTGGTACCCCCATGAGCCGCCGAACGGATGCTCCGCCAGCGGCATGAACTCGACATGCGTGTAGCCGAGCCAGTCGAGGTACTCGATGAGCTCGTCGGCGACGTCGCGATAGCCGCGACCCGGACGCCACGATCCGAGGTGCAGCTCGTAGATGCTCATCGGGAGCTCGTGGGCGTTCGACTCCGCCCGCCGCGACATCCACGCGCCATCGCCCCACTGGTGGGAGCTCTCGCTCACGACCGAGGCGGTCCCGGGGGCGATCTCCGCCGCGCGCGCCATCGGATCCGCCTTCATCACCCATTCGCCCGACTGCGTGAGCAACTGGAACTTGTAGATCGTGCCGGGCTCGAGCTCGGGGATGAAGAGCTCCCAGATGCCCGAGCCGCCCATGCTGCGCATCGCATGGCTCGCGCCGTCCCACCGATTGAAGTCGCCGACCACCCGCACGGCCCTGGCACGCGGTGCCCACACGGTGAACGACGTGCCGCGCACCGCGCCGTCGACGCCCCAGTGCTCGCGATGATGGGCACCGAGCACCCGCCACAGCTCCTCGTGCCGGCCCTCGCCGATGAGGTGCAGGTCGAGCTCGCCGATCGAGGGCGCGAACCGGTAGGGGTCGTCGCTCGTCCACTCGTCGTCGCCGTAGCGGGCACGAATGAGGTAGTCGCCGGGCGCGAGGTCGCCCGATCCCGCCCAGATGCCGTGCCCGATGTGCTGGAGCGGCAGAGTCGTGCCGTCCGCGAAGACCGCATCCACGGTGTCGGCGAGCGGGCGGCGCGTGCGCACGACGGTGCGGCGGCCTCCGGGCTCGCCGCCGACGTCGGCCGGATGCTGCCCGAGCACCGAGTGCGGGTCGGGATGGCTCCCCGCAGCGATCGCGGCGAGCACCTCGTCGCCGACGACGGGGCCGGTGGGCGGCATCCGATCAGGCATTCCGACTCCTCACGACGTGCAGGATGTGCGCCGGTCTCGTGAAGGCGTCGAGCCGCACGTAGTTCGCCTCGCCCCACTCCCAGCGGTCGCCCGTCACGAGATCCTCCACCTCGAAGCGCTCGTCCGGGTCGAGCCCGAGGGCCCCGAGGTCGAGACGCACGGTCGTCTCGCGAACGGAATGCGGGTCGACGTTGACGACGACGATGACGGTGTCCGCGACGCCGTCGGCGGTGAATCGCCCGTCGAGGTGCTTCGAGTACACCAGCACGGAGTCGTCCTCGCTGGCGTGGAAGCGGATGTTGCGCAACTGTCCGAGTGCCGGATGCGCCGCGCGAATGGCGTTGAGGATTCCGAGGTAGAGGGCGAGCGATCGTCCCTCGCGCTCGGCGGTCGCGAAGTCACGCGGCTTGTACTCGTACTTCTCGTTGTCGATGGCCTCCTCGGCGCCGGGTCGTGCAACCGACTCGAAGAGCTCGAAGCCCGAGTAGACGCCCCACGTCGGCGCGGCCGTCGCCGCGATCGTCGCGCGCACCGTGAATGCTGCGGGCCCGCCGAACTGGAGGTACTCGGTGAGGATGTCGGGCGTGTTCACGAAGAGGTTCGGTCGCATGAAATCGGCCGTCTCCTGCGACACCGAGGTGAGGAACTCCTCGAGCTCCTCCTTGGTGTTGCGCCAGGTGAAGTACGAGTACGACTGCTGGAACCCGACCATCGCGAGCGCCTGCATCATCGCCGGACGGGTGAACGCCTCGGCGAGGAAGACCACCCCTGGGTCCTCGGCGTTCACCGTGCCGATGAGTCGCTCCCAGAACGCGAGCGGCTTCGTGTGCGGGTTGTCGACGCGGAAGAT
>JAPSJT010000258.1 GCA_031178045.1 Agromyces sp. | reverse complement strand
CGAGGAGCTCTCGGCGCTCGAGGTGCCGACGCCCACCGGCCCCGCGCGCCTCGACACCCTCGCGACCGTCGCCGAAGTCGACGGCCCGTCGACCGTGACGACCGTGCAGGGCCTGCGCAGCGCGACCGTCTCGGCCACTCCGAACGACGACGACCTCGGCACCGCGAGCGCCGAGGTCGCCGCGGCGATCGCCCGCGCCGAGCTGCCCGCCGGCGCGACGGCGTCGATCGGCGGGGTGTCGGCCGACCAGCAGGAGTCGTTCTCGCAGCTCGGCCTCGCACTGCTCGCGGCGATCCTCATCGTCTACATCGTGATGGTCGCGACGTTCCGCTCGCTGCTGCAGCCCCTGCTCCTGCTCGTGTCGGTGCCGTTCGCGGCGACCGGCGCGATCGCGTTGCAGGTCGCCACGGGAATCCCGCTCGGCGTCGCCTCGCTGGTCGGCGTGCTCATGCTCGTCGGCATCGTCGTGACGAACGCGATCGTGCTCGTGGACCTCGTGAACCAGTACCGCGACCGCGGCATGAACGTGCGCGACGCGCTCGTGCACGGAGCATCCCGACGTCTGCGACCGATCCTCATGACAGCGCTCGCGACGATCTTCGCGTTGCTGCCGCTGGCGCTCGGCATCACGGGCCACGGCGGCTTCATCTCGCAGCCGCTCGCGCTCGTCGTGATCGGCGGGCTCGTGTCGTCGACCGCGCTGACGCTCATCGTGCTGCCGGTGCTGTACTTCCTCGTCGAGGGTGCGCGCGAGCGCCGCGCGGTGCGCCGCGCCGCAGCGTCCGCGCCGTCCGCGGAACCCGCGCCGTCCGCTGGGTCCGCGGACGGATAGCACCCGAGCTCGCCGGAGCTTCGAATGCCTCGCTCAGAGCGACGCGGCCTTGGCGAGCAGCGCCGCGCGTTCGCGTTCATTGCCCGTGAGCCTCGCGGCGGCATGCAGCTCACCGCGCGCCTCCTCGATGCGACCGAGACGGGCGAGCAGCTCGCCGCGCACCGCGGGAAGCGCCGGGTACCCCGCGAGCCTGCCGCCGCGCTCGAGCTCGTCGACGATGCGCAACGCGCTCACCGGGCCGGTCGACATCGCGACGGCGACGGCGCGGTTCAGCTCGACGACTGGCGACGGCGCGATACGGCCGAGCGCCTCGTAGAGCACCACGATCTGCGCCCAGTCGGTGTCGTCGACGGTCGGCGCGATCGCGTGGCATTCGGCGATCGCCGCCTGCAGCGCGTACGACGCCCGACCCCGGCCGACGCGGTCGGCACGAGCGAGCGCAGCTCGACCGCGAGCGATCTGCGCTCGATCCCAGCGCGATCGGTCCTGCCGGTCGAGGGGGATGGGCGTGCCGTCGCGGGTGGTCCGTGCCGCGAAGCGAGCGGCCGTGAACTCCATCAGCGCCACGAGGCCATGCGCCTCGGGCTCTCGCGGCATCAGCTCGGCGACCATTCGCGCGAGCCGCAGCGCCTCGATCGAGACATCCGGCCGCACCCACTCCGAACCCGACGCGGGAAGGTAGCCCTCGTTGAAGATGAGGTAGAGCACGCTCAGCACGGAGCCGAGGCGTTCGGCGTACTCGTGCGGCTCGGGCACCTCGAACGGCACCTTCGCGGCGGCGAGCGTCTTCTTGGCCCGCACGATGCGCTGCTGCACCGTGGCGACCGGCACGAGGAACGCCCGTGCGATCTCCTCGCTCGCGAGGCCGCCGACGATCCGCAGCGTGAGGGCGATCTGCGCCTCCCGCGAGAGCACCGGGTGGCACGCCACGAAGACGAGGCGCAGCACGTCGTCGTCGATCGTGTCTGGGTCGAAGAACTGGTCGGATGCCGCCTCGCCGTCGCGCTCGAGATCACGGGCCATCGCGGCGTACCGCTCGTCGAGCCGCTCCCGCCGGCGCCATCCGTCGATCGCCCGGCGCTTGGCGACCGCCGTCAGCCACGCGCCGGGGTTGTTCGGAACGCCCTCGGTCGGCCACTGCGAGAGCGCCTCGAGCATCGCCTCCTGGGCGAGGTCCTCGGCCTGGCCGACGTCGCCCACGAAGCGGGTGAGCGTCGCGACGATGCGGGCCGACTCGATGCGCCAGACGGCGGCGACGGCGCGCCGGGCGCGGTCGGCGTCGGCGTCGTGCGCCGGCCCGACCGCCCCCGCGGCATCCGTCTCGGTCATCAGCCGAACGGGCCCTCGGCCTTGCGCTGGAGCTCCTCACGCCAGCCGGCTTCCTTCTGGATCCACTCGTTGTCCTGCGGGAAGTCCTCGAGCTCGCTCACCCGTCGCACCTCGAGCTTGGCGCCGGGACCGAGCGGGCAGCGCTTCGCCCACTCCGCGGCCTCCTCGCGGCTCGAGACCTCGATGATCCAGAAGCCGTTGAAGAGCTCCTTCGTCTCGCCGTAGGGGCCGTCGGTGACGACGGGCGGGGTGGCGTCGAAGTCGACGACGAAACCCTCCTGCGCCTCGGTGAGCCCCTCGCCCGCGAGCAGCACGCCGGCCTTCATGAGCGATTCGTTGTAGGCGCCCATCGCCGCGATGACCTCGTTGAAGTCGAGGTCCTTGTACGCCTCGACCGCCGCATCGTTCGAGCGCATGATCAGCATGTACTTCATCGTCATTCTCTCCTTGATCGTCACGGGCCGAGTGCCCGCCTCACTCTGGCGTCGAACGGGGACCGCTCGGATCGACATCCGCGCGAATTTCTTCTTCCACGACATGGTTCCATGGCGGCCGCCTGGACGCTCGATGCCCCGGGTGAGGCTGGCGAACGCAGGAGAATCGCCCGCATGTGCCCTGTGGTGAGCACATGTACGGGAATCTCCTGCGGTTCGTCGTGCGGAGGCGCGCGGAGGCGCGCGGAGGCGCTCCGGGGCATCCGTCCGGCCGTGAGGCGCGGTTGAACCTCGGGCCGGCGGACCGAGCTCAGCCGATGAACTCCTCGAGGTCGGCGCAGAAGTCGCGTTCGGCGGTGTCGAAGCGGCCGTTCAGCTCGTTGCCGAGGAACGCCACGAACTCGTCGTCACTCGGATCGGACGGCGTGCCGCCG
>JAPSJT010000257.1 GCA_031178045.1 Agromyces sp. | reverse complement strand
GGCGTTTCGAAGGAACGGGCCGAACTCGACGAGTGGGCGAAGGAGGTCGCGCCCTCTCCAGACCTCCGCACCGAATGGCACCACGCGCCCGAACGATTCGACGAGTTCGCGAACCGCTATCGGACGGAGCTCGACGAGAACGACGCCGCGCGGACGCTGCTCGCGAAGGGCGAGCAGCACGAACGCGTGACGTTGCTGTTCGGCGCCCGTGACGAGCACGCCAACCATGCAGCCGTGCTGCTCGAGTGGCTGCGCGAGCACGGTGCATCCGTCGAAGGGTGACCTTGTGCACTCCCCGGCGGCGGCGTAGCGTGCCGAGTGACCCGAGGGAAGTGAGCAACCATCATGATCACGACCAAGCGGGCGCGGATCACCGCGCTCATGCTCGCCACCACTGCCGCGCTCGCCTTCGGCGGCGCCGCAGCCGCGCTGGCGGCCCCGCCCGACTCGCCCGCCATTCCGTTGAACACCGGCCAGGAGACGCCGAGGCCGACGGTCGGCGGCGCGCACGGCACCTTCTCGTATGAGATCGAGGGCGACCAGCTCTGCTGGGAGCTCGAGGTCACCGGCCTCTCATCGGGCGCCGTCGCCGCGCACATCCACCTCGGAGAGCGCAACGTCGCCGGCCCGGTCGTCGTGCCCCTGACCGTCGTGACCGGTGCCACCAGCTTCGAGACGGAAGGCTGCGCCACCCCGCCGTCCGACGTGCTCGCCGGCATCGAGGCCGACCCGTCGGCGTACTACGTCAACGTGCACACGACGGAGAACCCTCCGGGTGAGGTGCGCGGACAGCTGAAGTAGGCGCGCGACTACGGCGCCAGGAGGAAGATCGCCGGCCAGCCGTTGTGCGCGTAGACGATGACGGCGAAGACGATCGCGTCGAAGAGCAGGTGCACGACGAGCACGTACGTGAGCGATTTCGTGAGCTTGAACGTGTAGCCCTGCAGCAGCGCGAAGGGGATCGTGAGCAGCGGTCCCCAACTCTGGTAGCCGAGTTCCCACAGGAACGACACGAAGACGATCGACTGCAGCAGGTTCGCCTGCCACGTCGGGAAGTGACGACGGAGCAGGGCGAACACGGTGCAGATGAAGAAGAGCTCGTCCCAGGTGCCCACGGCGTTGACGCCGACGAAGAGACGGGCGATCTCGTCGGGCTGCGTGACCGTGGGCCAGTTCGTGTACACGCCCGAGGTGATGAAGTAGAAGGGCAGGATGGCCCAGCCGAGGAAGAGGACGAGCAGCAGGTAGCCCCACTGCACGCGCGTCCACCGCTTGCCCGTGCGCCACGGGAAGCGGATCACGTGCTCGCGGTAGACGAACCGCGAGATGAGGTAGGGCACGAGCACCGCACTGCCGAGCACGACCGCGAAGCGCACCATGTTCGGGTAGCTGATGTCGGCCTCGAGCGACATCGTCGAGATGATCGCCTGACCGAGGGCGATGAGCGCCAGGTCGGGGAGGAGCCGGCTCGTGCGGCCCGAGCGGTCGACGAGCCACGCGATGACGAGGCCCACGAGGAGCAGTCCGTATCCGGCGAGACGGAGCTGGAAGCCGAAGAGCAGCACGGCTGCGCCGCAGACGAGCACCGCCGGCACGAGAGCGACGGGATGGGTTCGGACCTCGATCGAGGCCTCTGCAGGAGCGGCGGACACGTCCCCAGCATCGCAACCGCCGTTCGCCGCGGCAAGTCGACGCCACGGCGCGCGGCGCGCCCAGCCGGAGACGCACCGCTGTCGGCGGGACATGCCACGATCGGTGCATGACGCGGATGCCTCGGCCCTACACCCATCCGTCGCCGCACACGGCGATCGTGCCGCCGTACCTGCTCGCGCGCATCGCGAACGCCGACGACCCGCGGTTCAGCGCCGCGGCCGCCGCCGCGCGACGGTCGCTGCGACGCGACGTGCCGCTCCGGGAGTGGCGAGCGGCCGGCGACCTCCCCTCCTTCATGGCGCCCGAACGCCCGGCGCGCGACGAGCGGCCCGCCGCTGCGCCGGGAACGGCGCCACAGCCCGACCGGCGCATCTCCGACGCCGAGGGCGCCGACACGCTGCCCGGCCGCCTCGTGCGCCGGGAAGGACAGCCCGACACGGGCGACCAGGCGGTCGACGAGGCCTACGACGGCCTCGGCGACACCTTCGAGCTCTTCGGCCGCGTGTTCGCGCGCGACTCGATCGACGATGCCGGCATGCCGCTCGAGGCGACCGTGCACTACGGCGACCGTTACGACAACGCCTTCTGGGACGGCGAGCGCATGGTGTTCGGCGACGGCGACGGCGAGGTGTTCCGGGGCTTCACGAGCTCGCTCAGCGTCATCGGCCACGAGGTGGCGCACGGCGTCACCGAACGCACCGCGAGGCTGCGTTACCAGGGGCAGTCCGGTGCGCTCAACGAGCACATCTCCGACGTGTTCGGCGCGCTCGTCGAGCAGTACTCGATGGGCCAGGACGCCGAGTCCGCGACGTGGCTCATCGGCGAGGGCGTGTTCACCGACGCGGTGGAGGGCCGTGCCATCCGTTCGATGAAGGAGCCCGGCACCGCCTACGACGACGACGTGCTCGGAGTCGACCCCCAGCCGGGGCATTTCGACCGCTACATCGAGACCGACGACGACAACGGCGGAGTGCATTTGAACTCCGGCATCCCGAACCGGGCCTTCGCCCTCGCGGCGATCGAGCTCGGCGGCTTCGCCTGGGAGGTCGCCGGCCGGGTCTGGTACGAGGTGCTCACGTCTGGTCGGCTCACCCCCGAGACCGGCTTCCGCGAGTTCGCGCGCGAGATCGTCCGCGCCGCCGACGAGCGCTACGGCCGCACCTCGCGCGAGGCGCGGGCGATCGCCGGTGGCTGGGCGTCGGTCGGGCTCGAGGTGCCGCCGAGCTCGTAGGCGCACACTGGCTCGGCCGACGGTCCTCCGAGAGGAACTGCCGGTGCAGCGGGCGCGGGAGTACCATCCGAGGATGGACGTCATCGTGTCGCGGAGCGGCGGCCTGGCCGGGCTCCGGCTGACCTGGCAGCTGCAGGTCGACGAGCAGCCCGATCGCGACGACTGGTACCTGCTCATCGAGCG
>JAPSJT010000256.1 GCA_031178045.1 Agromyces sp. | reverse complement strand
CCCGGCTACTCGACGAGCTTGCCCGCCGTGGAGACGTCGCGCATGAGCGCCGCGATCTCGGAGGGGATCGGGGGGATCTCCTCGCGGGTCACGCCGGTCGAGGGCGACCAGACCAGGTTCACCTGCAACGACTCATCCAGCGACGGGTAGTCGCTGCGGTTGTGGCATCCGCGGGTCTCGCGCCGTTCGAGCGCGGCCTCGAGAGTGGCACGGGCGGCGAGGGCGGCCGACTTCAGGTCGAAGGCGTGGGCCAGGTCCTGGTAGCCGGCGATGTCGGGGTGCACGCCGATGTCGGCGATGCGCGCCTCGATCGCGTCGAGCTCGGCGAGCCCGGCGAGGAGGCCGGCCTCGTCGCGAACGACGCCGGCGTGCTCGGTCATCGTGTCGCGAATGGCGCGCTGCAGGGCGCGCACGTTCTCGGAGCCGTCGGATGCGAGCAGGCCCGCGATCTCGGAGCGCGCCGCCTCCACCGCGGCGGCAGAACGCTTCTGGGCCTCGAGCGACGCCGAGTACGACGCCGCGGCCTGTCCGACGATGCGGCCGAAGACGAGCAGCTCGATGAGCGAGTTGCCGCCGAGGCGATTCGCTCCGTGCAGCCCCGAGGATGCCTCCCCGATCGCGTAGAGGCCCGGGACATCCGTGCCGTGGTCTTCGGGTCGCACCCAGACGCCGCCCATCGAATAGTGCGCGGTGGGTGCGATCTCGATCGGCTGCTTCGTGATGTCGAGCATCTGCAGTTCGAGCATGGTCTGGTACACGCGGGGGAGGCGCCGCATGATCGTCTCACGGGGCAGGTGCGAGACATCCAGCCAGACACCGCCATTGGGGGTTCCGCGGCCCTCCTTGATCTCGGTGTAGGCAGCGAGCGCGACGCGATCGCGAGTGGAGAGCTCCATGCGCTCGGGGTCGTACTTCGCCATGAAGCGCTCGCCGAGGCCGTTGGTGAGGATGCCACCCTCCCCACGCGCGGCCTCGGAGATGAGCGTGCCGGCGGCGTTCTCGGGCTCGATGATGCCCGACGGATGGAACTGCACGAGCTCGGGGTCGCGAACCCGGCCGCCGGCCTCGACGGCGAGTCGCCACGAGTCGCCCGTGTTCTCGTCTCGTCGCGACGAGGTGCGTCGCCAGATGCGGTTGTGGCCTCCGGCGGCGAGGATGACCGCGTCGGCGTGGATGAGGTACCGGGTGCCGTCTTCGAGGTCGAAGCCGTAGGCGCCGAACACGGCGCCGTCGTCGTTGACGAGGATGCGCGTGACGTAGACGGTGTCGAGGATCGGCACGTTGAGCTGCGCCGCCCGATTGATGAGGGTGCGCTGGATCTCGAGCCCGGTGTAGTCGCCGGCGAACGCGGTGCGACGGTACGTATGCGCGCCGAAGAAGCGCTGCGAGATGCGGCCGTCCTCCTCGCGGGCGAAGGGCATGCCGTAGCGCTCGAGGTCTTCGATGCCGCGGGCCGCGCCGGAGGTCACGATCTCGACCGTGTGCGGGTTGGCGAGCAGGTAGCTCTCCTTCAGCGTGTCCGCGGCGTGCTGCTGCCAGCTGTCGCCGGGGTCCATGGTCGAGAGGGCGGCGTTGATGCCGCCTGCCGCGAGTGAGGTGTGTGCGTCGGACTTCGGCCGCTTGCCGAGCGCGAGCACGTCGACGCCCGCCTCGGCGAGCTCGATGGCGGCGCGCAGGCCCGATCCTCCGGTGCCGATCACGAGGACGGTCGTGGAGATCTGGCGCTCTGTTGTGGTGCTTGCCGAGGTGCTCATACTTCCACGCTAGGCAGCGGGGGTCGATTACTCCAATGCATATAAATCGTCGTCAACATGCGCGTACGCTATGGATATGAACCTCGAACAACTGCGCAGCTTCGTCGAGGTGGCTCGCTTCGGCAACTTCACCCGTGCCGCCGAGGAGCTCTACCTGGCACAGCCGTCGCTCAGCCGGCAGATCGCTGCGCTCGAGCACGACCTCGGCGCCGAGCTGTTCCACCGGTCGCGCGGCGGCAGCACCCTGACCGCGGCGGGGGAATCGCTGCTGCCGCTCGCGCGGCGCATGCTCGCGGATGCGGAGTCGGTGCGCCGCGAACTCGCCGAGATCGCGGGGCTCGAACGCGGCCGGGTGAGGCTCGGCGCCACCCCGACCCTCTGCATCAGCCTCGTCGCCGAGGTGCTCAGCGCGTTCCACGCGGAGCATCCGGCCATCGAACTGCACCTCTCGGAGCAGGGGTCGAGGCGACTGCTCGACGAGCTCGCGAGCGGCGAGCTCGACCTCGCGCTGGTCACGACGTCGGACGCCACGTCGACCGGCCGCTTCACCGTGACGCCGTTGCTCGTCGAGGAGCTCGTGGTCGTCTCGTCGGCGACGGCGCCGCCGGTCACGACTCGCGCGACCATCGGCATCGACGAGGTCGCCGCCCTGCCGCAGATCGTGTTCAGCTCGACGTACGACCTGCGCAGCACGACGGATGCCGCGTTCCGCGCGGCGGGCCTCACGCCCGAGGTCGTGCTCGAGGGCGCCGAGATGGACGCCGTGCTGCGGTTCGTGGAGCGCGGGCTCGGCGTCGCGATCGTGCCGGCCATGGTGCTCATCGATCGGCCCGGCCTTCGATCGGTGCGGCTCGATGAACCGAGGCTCGAGCGCACGATCAGCGTGGCTCGTCCGGCGGATGTCGCCCCGACCGCGGCGGTCGAGGTCATGCGCCGCACGATCGGCGCGAGCGCCACCGCGTTCGCAGCGCGAGCGGGCGAGACGATGCGGCTCGCCGGCGCGAACTCATCGGCAGCGTGAACGACGAAGCGCGCTCAGCTCTCCCGTGAGAACGATCCGTCGAGGAGGGAGAATCGGTAGCCCTCGCCGATGAGCGACATCGTGGCGGCGGCGAGTCCCGCCGCCGTTCCGGAATCCGGCTGATTCATGTGGGCGAGCACGATCCCGCCCGGGGCGAGCCTCCGGGTCTCGCTCTCGACCGTGTCGGCGTCGTAGGTCGCGCCGCCGTCTCCATTGACGGTGAATCCGACGACCCGCTCACCCAACTCGCGTGCGATGGCCACGGCGACCTCGTCGTAGTGCGCGGTTCCCGAGCGGAACCAGCGCGG
>JAPSJT010000255.1 GCA_031178045.1 Agromyces sp. | reverse complement strand
TCTACCCCGAGGGGTACGGGGCGATCGACGGCTGCGAGGTCGACGTCTGCATGCTCAACTCGATCTACACCGAGGTCGAGCTGAAGAGCCCCGAGATGTACCCCGACGCGGTCGCGCAGGGATCCGAGCCCGGCATCGAGGCGATGCGGGATGCCGCGGAGGGCATCACGGGCCTGCCGATCCAGTACTACGTGCTCATCGACATGGCCGGCTTCCAGCAGCTCATCGATGCGCTCGGAGGCGTCACCATCAACGTTCCCGAGGACGTGCCGATCCATGCCGACGAGACGTTCACGACCGTCGCCGAATGGATTCCGGCGGGAGAGCAGCACCTCGACGGCTACCACGCGCTCTGGTACGCCCGCTCGCGTCACGGCACCAGCGACTACGACCGCATGGCCAGGCAGCTCCAGCTCCAAGAGGCGGTGCTCGCGCAGTTCAACGCGGCGAACGTGCTCTCGAAGTTCCAGGAGATCGCGGCCGCCGGCTCGCAGGTCGTGAAGACCGACGTCCCGCAGGGCATGCTCGGCTACTTCGTGAACCTCGCGTCGAAGACGAAGGAGCTGCCCATCGTCGACGTTCCGCTGGTGCCCGACAACGGGGTCGACCCCGAAGATCCCGACTACGCCTACATCCGGGAGATCGTCTCCGCTGCGGTGTTCCCGCCCGAGCCGGAGTCGACCGAGGGCTGACAGCGACGGCTCGGTCGGCCGATCAGAGGTCGGCGTGCAGCTGCCACACCCGGTCGCCGGCGTCACGCCAACTGAACGCACGGCTCCGGTCGTGCCCGGCGATCGAGAGGCGCTCGGCCAGCGTGCGATCGCTGACGACCGACGTGATCGCCTCCGCGAGACCGTCGGCGTAGTCGGCGCCGCCGGCATCGATCGGCACGGCGAGGCCTGCGCCGGCCGAGACCTCGCGGAAGGCCGGGGCATCGGAGTGCACGACGGGAGTGCCGAGGCTGAAGGCCTCGACGAGCGACGTGCCGGAGCCCTCGTCGTGACTCGGTGCGACGAACGCGAGAGCTCTGGCGATGACGACCGCGAGATCGGGTGCGTCGAGGTCGTCGAAATGGCGGATGCGCGCGGCATCCACCCCGTTCTCTTCGGCGACCACGGCGACGTGCTGATCGCCCCAGGTCTCGGGACCGAGCACGACGACGGGGACCTCGGGGACGCCCTGCCGGCCGAGCGCGGCGAACACGTCGACGAGGCCCTTGCGCGGCTCGAGGGTGCCGGGCACGACGAGGTACTCGACCGGCAGGCCGAGCCGCTCGGCGCGCCGATCGGCATCGGTGCCGACGACGAGGCCTGAGCGCGGCGCGGTGCCGATGACCCGTACCCGGTCGCCGAACTCGGCCACCTGCTGAAGGCGCTCGGCGAGGGCGTGCGTCGGCACGACGATGGCGTCCGCATGCTTGCGCGCGCGCTTCATCATCCCCTTCTGCCAGGCGACGGATGCCGCCGACAGGGCCTCGGGATGCGTCCACGCGAGCACGTCGTGCACCGTCACGACCGTCTGGTCGCCCCGCTCGCGATCATGCTTGCGAAGCGGCGCGAAGAGACTCGTGCCGTGGATCATGCCGCCCCCGGGGGATGTCGTGATGCCGAGTTGCCACGCCGCCGCGAGCTCGCGCCGTGCGAGGCTCGATTTGTACAGGCCCGACAGTCCGGGGACCTCCCGGAGTACCCGCTCGTAGTCGTCGGGAAGCGACGAGGAGACGATGCCCTCGACCTGGCAGCCCTTCGGAGCGGCCTCCACGATCGCTCTCGAGAGGTCGCGCGTGTACCGTCCGACTGGGCCTGGGACGGGCGCGACGATCTGGTCGACGACGACGCGGAGGGTGGTGGTCACAGAGCTCCTCTCGGGCGGCCGGGGACCCGTCTCACCCTACCGGGGCCGGTCCGACGATGTCGCCCACTCGGGGGACAGGCGCGAGGTCCGGCCCGCGACACGGGCCGCGCGCCGCCAAGCGGAGGAACGAGTCCGATAGACTCCGCGTGCGGCGGTCCATGGGCCGGATCGCGAGGCAAGGGGGAGCCATGGAGGCCGAGGCGGAGCTCGTTCCGTTCTCGCGCCCGTTTCTCGCTCCCGCCTCGATCGAGCGGCTGGCCCAGGTCCTCGGTTCCGACCACGCGCACGGCGACGGTCCGTTCACCCGCTCCGCGAGCGCGAGGCTCCGCGAGCTCCTCGGCGGCGGCGACATCCTGCTCACCACCTCGGGCACGCACGCGCTCGAGATGGCGAGTCGCCTGCTCGACTTCGGCGAGGGCGACGAGGTGATCCTGCCGAGCTACACCTTCTCGTCCGCGGCGACGGCGGTGGCGATGACGGGGGCGCGGATCGTCTTCGTGGACATCGACCCCGAGACCGGGAACATCGATCCCGAGCACGTCGCTCGTGCGGTGACCCCTGCCACCCGTGCCGTGTCGGTGATGCACTACGGCGGCACTCCCGTCGACATGGCCGCCATCCTCGCCCTCGCTGCCGACACCGGGATCGCCGTGATCGAGGACAACGCGCACGGCCTCGGCGTGCGCACCGAGCTCGGTGTGCTCGGCCGGATCGGCGACCTCGGCGTCCAGAGTTTCCACGACACCAAGAACGTGCACTCCGGAGAGGGCGGCGCGCTCGTCATCAACGACGATCGGCACGTCTCCCGAGCCGAGATCATGCGCGAGAAGGGCACGAATCGCTCGCAGTTCCTCCGGGGAGCGGTCGACAAGTACCGCTGGGTCGCGTGGGGATCGAGCTACCTGCCGAGCGAGCTCAATGCCGCTGTGCTCGATGCGCAGCTCGCGTCGTTCGACGAGATCCAGGCGGCGCGCCACCGGATCTGGGATCGCTATGCGGCATCGTTGGCGGAGTGGGCGGCCGAGCACGGCGTCACGCTCATGGACCCGCCCGGCGGCATCCATGCGGCGCACCTGTTCTATCTCCTCGTGCCCGGCTGGGACGATCAGACCGAGCTCATCGCGCACCTGCGCCGGAACGGGATCGTCGCGGCGTTCCACTACGTGCCCCTCGATTCGAGCCCGGCGGGACTGCGTTATGGCCGGACGGACGGCCCGCTGGACCGCAGCGAGGACTTCTCGCGCCG
>JAPSJT010000065.1 GCA_031178045.1 Agromyces sp. | reverse complement strand
AGTGGGCCGAGTCCCGCGGGCTGCAGTGGCTCGCCGTCATCGGCGCCTCCGGACAGGTCGCCGGGCCCGACAACTCGCTGCACTCGCAGCCGTCGAACGCCATCGCGGCGGCGCTCGAACGGGCAGGTCTCGCGGCATCCGACCTCGACCTCGTCGAGATCAACGAGGCGTTCGCCGCGGTCTCGCTCCAGTCGATGCGCGACCTCGACCTCTCGGCCGACACCGTGAACATCCACGGCGGCGCCATCGCACTGGGGCATCCGATCGGGGCGTCCGGTGCGCGACTCGCGCTGCACGCGGCCCTCGAGCTCGCGCGGCGGGGCAGCGGTCGTGCCGCCGTCGCGCTGTGCGGCGGCGGCGGCCAGGGTGAGGCGCTCCTGCTCTCACGGTAGCCGCGCGAACGCGACGGCGCCTGTGGCAGCATGATGCGATGGGCGCCACCGGTGCGCCGTGAAAGGGATGCACGATGAGCGAAAGTCCGGCCCGGCACGCGCCCACCGAAGTGTCCACCCGGGCTCCGCTCGACCACCGCCTGCGGCGCATGACCGGTCGCGACCCCAACGAACCGCACCGGGGTGCCACGCCGCTCGAACTGCTCTTCGACCTGGTGTTCGTGGTGGCCTTCAGCCAGGCCGGCGCGCAGGCCGCGCACCTGCTCGAACTCGGCCACTGGGGACCGGCGATCGGCGGGTTCGCCTTCGCGGTGTTCGCGATCTGGTGGGCCTGGATCAACTACTCGTGGCTCGCGTCCGCCTATGACAACGACGACGTCTTCTTCCGCGTCGCGACCATGGTCGAGATGCTCGGCCTGCTCATCCTGGCGCTCGGCCTTCCCGACCTGTTCCACTCGCTCGACGAGGGCGAGTACGTCGACAACGGCGTGGTCGTCGCCGGATACGTGGTCATGCGCGTGGCGACGGTCGCACTCTGGCTGCGCATCGCCCGCCACGACGCCGTCCGACGGCGCACGGCTCTCACGTACGTCGTCTGCGTGTCGGCCGTGCAGCTGGGCTGGATCGTGCTCATCTTCGTGAACCTCCCGCTCGCTCCGACGCTCGCCTTCACCGCGGCCCTCGTCGTGCTCGAGCTCGCCGGTCCGTACATCGCCGAGCACAGCCGCACCGGCGGCACGCCATGGCACGCGCACCACATCGCCGAGCGGTACGGACTGCTCGTCATCATCACGCTCGGCGAGATCATCCTCGGCACCATTCTCGCGATCTCGGCGGTCATCGAGGAACAGGGCTGGACCCTCGAGACCGTGCTCGTCGCGTTCGGCGGCACGGCACTCGCCTTCGGACTCTGGTGGGTGTACTTCACGATGCCGTCGGGCAAGGTGCTGCAGCGGTATCGCGAGCGCGGCTTCGTGTGGGGGTACGCCCACTACTTCATCTTCTTCGCCCTCGCGGGCACCGGCGCCGGCCTGCACGTCGCGGCGTACGAGATCGAGGGCGTCGCGCACATCGACCTCGAGCAGGCACTGCTCACCGTCGTCGTACCGGTCGGTGTCTTCATGGTCGCGCTGTTCACGATCTACTCGCTCCTGCTGCGGCAGTTCGACCCGTTCCACATCTGGCTGTTCATCGGCAGCATGGCGATGCTCGTGCTCGCGGTCCTCGCGGTGCAGGCCGGCGCGAGCTTCGGGGTCGGCATCCTCATCACCGCGGCGTCCCCGTTCGTCGTCGTGGTCGGCTACGAGACCGTCGGCCATCGTCATCAGGCGGCCGCCCTCGAGCGCGCGCTGTCGCGCTAGGCGACACACGGACGAGGGGCGGATGCCGCGGCATCCGCCCCTCGCCGTGTCACCGGTCGCTCGCTACGCGTTCGGCCGGTTCGACCGCAGTACCTCGAGGCGAGCCCGGTACTCGGTCTCGTCGATGTCGCCCTTGGCGAACCGCTCGGCGAGCGTCGACTCGGCGCTGCCGCCGGCGCGCATCCACGGCGGGCCGAAGCCTTCGGGCCCGCCGGCCATCCATGCATGACGGCGACGGCTGACGAGGAAGACCACGAGCCCGATGACGAGGATCCAGAAGACCGGGATGAGGACGAAGGCCCATCCGTACCCGGCCGCCCACGGGCCGGCATGGGTGGCCACCGCGGTGGTGGCGAGAGTGGTGAGCATGGCGTGTTCCCTTGATCGTGCGACCCGCGGATCGGGCCGTCGAGTCGAGTCTCCAGGCGGCGTGGTCCGCGGCGAATCCGCCGGGTGGAGTCACTTGGGGTGCTCCCCCGGAAGCAGGCGGAGAGCGCCCGCTACTCCTGCCAGCCCGGCGACACCAGCCCCGACTCGTACGCGACGACGACGAGGTGCACGCGATCACGGGCATGGAGCTTCGCCATGATGCGCGACACGTGGGTCTTCGCGGTGAGGGGACTCAGCACGAGGCGCGACGCGATCTCGTCGTTGGTGAGGCCCAGCCCGACGAGGCGCAGCACCTCGCGTTCGCGCTCGGTGAGCGTCGAGAGCCGTTCCACGTCGGGTGCGTCGCGGAGGCCGACGGCCATGCGCTCGAGCAGCCGCTTCGTCACCCCCGGGGAGAGCAGCGCTTCGCCGGCTGCGACGACCCGCACGGCGCGGAGGAGGTCCTCGGGCTCCGTGTCCTTCACGAGGAAGCCGCTCGCACCGGCCCGCACCGCGCGGGCCACGTACTCGTCGAGCTCGAACGTCGTGACGATGACGACGCGAACGGCCGCGAGCGCCGGGTCGGCCGCGATCTGCTCCGTCGCCCACAGGCCGTCGGTCCCCGGCATCCGCACGTCCATGAGCACGACGTCGACGGGCTCGCGGCGCACGAGGCTGAGCAGCTCCTCCCCGTTCGAGGCCTCGCCGACGACCTCGAGGTCGTCCTCCGCGGCGAGGAGCGAGCGGAAACCGGCCCGGACGAGCACCTGATCGTCGGCCAGCGCGACGCGGATCACGAGGTGGCTCCCCACGGCAACCGGGCGGTCACCCGGGTTCCGCCCCGAGGCGACGGTTCCACCCCGACCGAGCCGCCGAGCAGGGATGCTCGCTCGCGCATGCCGAGGATGCCGCCGCCCTCGGGTCTCCCGTCGACGCCGCGTCCGTCGTCGTCGACGGTGAGCAGCAGCTCGTCGCCGAGTCGCTCGACCGTCACGATCGCTCGCGTCGCGCCCGAGTGGCGCACGATATTGGTGAGCGCCTCCTGCGCGATCCGGTAGGCCGCGAACTGCACGGCGCGACCCGGGACCTCGTCGAGCCGATCGATGAGTTCGGCGGCGAATCCCGGGGATCGCACGCCGGCGACCAGCCGCGGAAGCTCGGCGAGTTCCGCCTGGGGCGCGAGGGGCGCGTCGCCGTCGCTGCGGATCACGCCGAGCACGCTCCGCACCTCCTCCAGCGCCGCCTTCGAGGTCTCCTTGATGTTGCCGAGGGCCGACCGTGCGTGCTCGGCGTCACGGTCCATGAGGTGGAGGCCGACGCTCGCCTGCACGTTGATCTGCGAGAGCGCGTGCCCGATGACGTCGTGCAGCTCGCGAGCGATCCGCACGCGTTCACGCTGCTCGGCGCTCTGCCGCCGGCGCGCGATCTCCGCCTGGAAGGTTGCGGCCCGCTCGCGCCGCACTCGGACGAACGAGCCGATGCCGAAGCACGCGGCGAGCGCGAGGGTCGCGAGGGCGATCCGGAACGGATGCCACGAGAGCCCGGTGAATGCGCCGACCACGAGCGCCGCGAGCCAGGCGACCACGACGGACACGACCGCCCAGACGACGGCGCCCCTCGCGACCGCGAGCACGATCGCGAACGCGAGGGCGACGTACGGGGGCCCGAACTCGGGTCCGAGGAGGAGGTCGGCGAGCGCCGCGAGCGCGACGACGGCGACCGTCGGCCCCGGATGCCGTCGGGAGGCGAGCAGGGCGAGCGGGCCCGCCGCGGCGAGCGCGACCGCGAGGAGCCCCGCCGGCCAGCCGGCTCGCGACCACACGGCGATGCCGATCGCGGCGGGAACCTGGGCAACCAGGCTGATGACGACCGGGGCGAGCAGCACGACGGCAGCAGGCGGCCGGAAGCGCTCGGGTCGCCCGTCCCAGTGGGGCGGGCCGCCCCACTGGGTGGCGGGCATTGCACGATCGTATCGCCGTGGCACGGTCACCGGATCCCGCGACCGGAGGCTCACCGCCTACTCCCGCGGGAGTAGCGTCGCTCGCCCGGCGAACTCAGAACAGCTGCACCGGCTTCACGATGTCCGCGTAGATGAGCAGGGCGCTGAGGCCGCCGAAGACGACCACCACCGCCAATGTGAGCGGCATGAGCTTGGCGAGATCGACGGGCCCCGGGTCGGGTCGGCGGAAGAGCTTCGCGAATCCCCGGCGGATGGCCTCCCAGAGCGCCCCGGCGATGTGCCCGCCGTCGAGCGGCAGCAGCGGGATGAGGTTGAAGACGAACAGCGCGATGTTGAGCGAGGCGAGCATGCCGACGATGCCGGCGGCCTTCGAGGCGAGCGGGATCTCGTCGAGGCTGGCGATCTCACCGGCGAGTCGGCCGACGCCGACGACCGACATGGGACCGTTCGGGTCGCGCTCCTCGGGCCCGAAGGCCGCGTTCGCGACATCGATCACGCGCTGCGGCAGATTCAGGATGATGCCGGCGACCGCGGAGACGTTCTCGCCGACGGCGGGCAGCACGGCGGTGACCGGCTGCTGCACCGTCTCTGACGCCGGGCTGATGCCGACGAAGCCGGCCTGGGTCGTGACCGGCTCCCCTGCGGCATCCGTCACGACGGTGCCGTTCTCGTCGGTGACGTACCGTTCGCTGAGCATCGGCGTCACCGAGAGCGTGAGCTCCTCGCCGTCGCGTTCGACGACGAGCTGGATGGCCTCGTCGGGGTGCTCGCGGATGATGCCGGTGGACTCGTTCCACGTGTCGATCGGCTCGCCGGCGACCGAGACGATGCGGTCCCCGGGCTTGATGCCGGCCGCAGCGCCGGGAGCCTCGGGGTCGCCCGCTTCGCAGGTCTGGCGCTCGCTCGTGGCGGGCAGCGCGCATGCCGAGACGGAGCCGATCGTCGTCGAGGGCTGCGCGACGCCGAAGCCCATGAGCAGCACCGCGAAGAGCGCGATCGCGAGCACGAGGTTCATGAGCGGACCGCCGAACATGACGATGATGCGCTTCCAGACGGGCAGCCGGTAGAACGCGCGGTTTTCGTCGCCCGGCGTGATCGTCTCGGCGCTCGAGTCGCGCGCGTCCTGCACGAGGCCGCGGAAGAAGCCCGTGCTGTCCTCGTGCGCGCGCTCGCCCTTCGCCGGCGGGAACATGCCGATCATCGCGATGTACCCGCCGAGCGGGATGGCCTTCACGCCGTACTCGGTCTCGCCGCGGCGCTTCGACCAGAGCGTCGGCCCGAAGCCGATCATGTACTGCGTCACCTTGACACCGAACAGCTTGGCCGGTACGAGGTGCCCGATCTCGTGCAGGCCGATCGACACGGCGAGGCCGATCACGACGATGACGACGCCGATGACGAAGGCGAGCACGGAATCCACCGGCTCAGACTACTGCTGAAGGCTTTGGGTCCGCTGTGCCCGATCACGCCGCGGCGATGCGCTCCTGTGCGGCGCGACGCGCGTGACGCTCGGCCTCGGCGAGCGACTCGACCGTGAGCTCGCCGGCGGATGCCTCGTGGCCCTCGACGACGGCCCGCACCGTGTCGACGATGTCGAGGAAGCCGATCCGACCGGTGTGGAACGCCGCGACCGCCTCCTCGTTGGCGGCATTGAACACCGCGGGATACTCGCCGCCGGCCCGGCCCACCTGCTTCGCGAGCGCGACGGCGGGGAACGCGGCCTCGTCGAGGGGTTCGAACGTCCAGCTCGTGGCCGTCGACCAGTCGAGCGGGCGTCCGACCGCGGCCACGCGATGCGGCCAGTCGAGCCCGAGCGAGATCGGGAGACGCATGTCGGGCGGCGATGCCTGCGCGATCGTCGATCCGTCGACGAACTCGACCATCGAGTGCACGATCGACTGCGGATGCACGACGACGTCGATGCGGTCGTACTCGACGTCGAAGAGCAGGTGCGCCTCGATGACCTCGAGTCCCTTGTTCACGAGCGTCGCCGAGTTCGTCGTGACGACGAGTCCCATGTCCCAGGTCGGATGCGCGAGCGCCTGGGCCGGCGTCACGGCGACGAGTTCCTCGCGCCGACGACCGCGGAAGGGTCCGCCCGATGCAGTGAGCACGAGCCGGCGCACCTCGTCGGGGGTGCCGGAGCGCAGCGCCTGGGCGATCGCCGAATGCTCGGAGTCGACGGGCACGATCTGTCCGGGCGCCGCGAGCCGCTGCACCAGATCGCCGCCCACGATGAGGGACTCCTTGTTCGCGAGGGCGAGCGTCGCGCCCCGCTCGAGCACGGCGATCGTGGGCGCGAGCCCGACCGATCCGGTGATGCCGTTCAGCACGACATCCGCGTCGACGTCGCGCACGAGCTGCACGGCCTCGTCGATGCCGACGGCGGTGTGCTCGACGTGGAACTCCGCCGCCTGCTGCTCGAGGAGGGCGCGGTTCGAGCCGACGGCGAGGCCGACGACCTCGAACCGCCTCGGGTTCGCGCGGATGACGTCGAGCGCCTGGGTGCCGATGGATCCCGATGAGCCGAGGATGATGACGCTGCGCACGTTCCCACTGTAGGGCCGCGTGGTGGCGTCGGTTCAGCCGATCACGGCGACGGATGCCGCGCGGTTGCCCGGCACCGGCACGTCGTGGAAGCGCACCCGACGCCACTCCGAGCCGAACTCGGGGATGCTCCGCACGATGCGTCCGACGCCACCGTCGGTCCCGGGCACGGAGAGCGCCAGCCGCGCGGGCTCGATGAACTCGGTGTGCCCGACGGCCCGCAGGAGCGCGGTCTTGCGTGCCCAGAGCGTCGCACGGACGAGCGCACGGCGAGCGGGGTCGAGCTCGTCGAGGGCCGCCCGTTCGCTCGGATGGAATGCCGCCTCGTCGATCACGGCGCCGGAGTCGAGTGTCGCCACCTCGATGCCGACGCCCAGCGGATGCCGCGTGCCGGCCGCCGCGACGACCGACTCCCCCGAGACGGCGACATCGGCGAACCACGGCGCCCCCGACCGCGTGAGCGGATAGGCGACCGAGACACGGCCGTGCCGCGCTCCGCAGACGGCGCACTCGTGCACGAGCTCGACGTCGTCGGCGGGCACGCCGGTGCCGTTCGCGATGAGCTCTCGAAGCACGGCGTCGGGCGGAGGCGTGCGCCGCGCACCGCCCACGACACGCACGCGCGCGCCCGCCTCTTCGAGCTCGATGAGCTCCGCCTCGGTCGCCGGGTCCACGCCACCATCCTCGCGTATCACGGCGACATCCGCCCGCTCACGGCATCCGCTCGGTCGTCCGCCATATGCCCGGCCCGGCATGCCGACGGCCTTAAGGTCGGATGGTGAGCGAGTTCGAGCCCGGTGCCGCGCCCTCGACCGTCCGACAGGGGCCGCTGTACCCCATCGTGAGGGGAATCCTCCGACCGCTCGTCCGGCTCGTCTACCGCCCCACCATCACCGGCGCCGAGTCCGTGCCGAAGCGCGGGCCCGTCATCTTCGCGAGCAACCACCTCTCGTTCGTCGACAGCATCGTCATCCCGCTCGCCTCGCCGCGGCCCGTGCAGTTCCTGGCGAAGTCGCACTACTTCACGGGCACCGGGCTCTCCGGCTGGGTCTCGCGCACGTTCTTCTCCGCGATCGGCGCCGTGAGCGTCGAGCGCGGTGCCGGAGCGCAGGCACAGGAGGCCCTCGACCAGGGCCGGCGCATCCTCGAGTCGGGCGCCGCGTTCGCGCTCTACCCCGAGGGCACCCGATCGCTCGACGGTCGGCTGTACCGCGGTCGCACCGGCGTCGCGTGGCTGGCGCTCGAGACGGGCGCCACGGTGGTGCCCGTCGGGCTCACCGGCACGGAGGAGATCCAGCCGGTCGGGGCGAAGCTTCCTCGCGTGCGTCCCGTGACCGTTCGCTTCGGCGCGCCGCTCGACCTCAGCCGGCACGGCTCGGCATCGTCCGGGCGTGCCCGCCGAGCGGCGACCGACGAGATCATGGCGGCCATCCACGAGCTGACCGGGCAGGAGCTCGCCGGCCGCTACAACGAGACGCCGCCCGCCGGAGCGCTCGCCAAGCTGGCCGATCGCGTCGCCCCACGCGAGCGGATCTGACCCGATTCCCAGCCAGCCCCGTCGTCGGCCCGGTATCGTCGGCTCGATGAGCATCGCCGAGGTCGTCGCCCGCACCACTGCGGCCGCGCTCGTCGTCGTCTCGTTCGCCGCCTGCTCGGCGCCCGCCCCCGACACCGGAGCACCAGCGGTCACCCGCGTCGACACGACCCTGCCCGAGCCGCCTGCGACCCAGTTCGACCCCGGGCACATCGTGAGCGACGACTCCTTCTTCGACAGCGGCGCGATGGACGAGCAGCAGATCCAGCAGTTCCTCGAGTCCGTCTCGTGCCGCGCCGACGAGGGCGTTCGCTGTCTCGCCGATTACGCGCAGACCACGACGACGCAGCCCGCCGTCGGCGGTTCGCATTGCGCCGAATACCGCGGCGGCGTCGGCGAGCGCGCGAGCCGCATCATCGCCAAGGCGGCCGTCGCCTGCGGAATCAGCCCGCGCACCCTCCTCGTGCTGCTGCAGAAGGAGCAGTCGCTGCTGACCCGGCCGACCGTGTCCGGATACGAGCGCGCGACCGGCTACGGATGCCCCGACACAGCCGATTGCGACGCCAAGTACTTCGGCTTCTTCAATCAGGTCTACAACGCCGCCTGGCAGTTCCGGCAGTACACCGAGGAACCGGATCGGCAGTACCGGGTCGGCACCGTCGCGATCGGCTACCACCCCGACGCCGCGTGCGGCTCGTCGCCGGTCGAGATCCGCAACCAGGCCACGGCGAACCTCTACAACTACACGCCGTACCAGCCGAGCGACACGACGCTCGCCGATCCCGACACCGGCGATGCGTGCTCCGCCTTCGGCAATCTCAACTTCTGGCGTATCTGGCACCGCTGGTTCGGCGATCCCGAGGCGGAGCGCCTGCCCCCGTTCTTCCCGCCGTGCTCCCGCCTCGTCGGCGGTCACCCGTGCCCCGCTCCGAGTCCGACGATTCCCGCCGTTCCCGGTCGCTGACCGCGTTCAGCCGACGACGGCGACCGGCGCGTGGCGCACGGGGAAGTTGACGGATGCCGCGATGAAGCACTTCTCCGCGGCCTCGGCATGGATCTCCTCGGCGAGCGCGAGCATCGACGGCTCCGCCACCACCACCCGCGGGCGAAGCGTGACCTCGCGGAAGGACCCGCCGCCGCGGCCGTCCTCGATCATCGTGCCGGTCGCGGCATCCGTGTACCCGCGCACGATGACCCCGTGCCGCGTGGCGACGTGCAGGTACGAGAGCATGTGGCACTCGCTGAGCGCGGCGAGGAGCAGTTCCTCGGGATTCCAGCGGTCACGGTCGCCGTGGAACGCGCGATCGCTCGATCCCTCGATCGGATGCGTCTTGCCCGCGGCGCGCACGAGATGCTGCCGGCCGTACGCACGGTAGTGGGAGGTGCCCTCCCCGCGATCGCCCTGCCATTCGACCTCGATCGCGTAGTGGTGTTCGCCGAGCACCGTGCCTCCCATCCCTTCGCCTGCGTCATCCGATTCTGCCTCCCTTCGTCGCCTCGGGTCGCCACAGCCGCGCAGCGCGACGGCGTTAGGCTTGGGAGATCATGACTGACACCCAGACTCCCGCTGAGACCATGGCCGCTCCGGTGTACTCCGTGCCCCAGGAGCGACAGGTCGTGACCGCCATCCCGGGTCCGCGGTCGGAGGAACTGCACGCGAGGCGGGCGAAGGTCGTCTCCGCCGGCGTCTCCTCGGCCCTGCCGGTCTACATCGAGCGGGCGAACGGCGCCATCCTCGTCGACGTCGACGGCAACCGGTTCATCGACTTCGGCGCCGGCATCGGCGTCACGACCGTCGGCCACACCGAGGAGCGGGTGGTGCAGGCCGCGGCGAGCCAGCTGCAGGACGTCGTGCACACGCTGTTCACGATCACGCCCTACGAGGAGTACGTGCGGGTCGCCGAACTGCTCGCCGAGCACACGCCCGGCCGCTTCGCGAAGAAGAGCGTGCTCGTCAACTCCGGCGCCGAGGCCGTCGAGAACGGCGTGAAGATCGCCCGCAAGCACACCGGCCGCCGCGCCGTCGCGGTGCTCGATCACGCGTACCACGGCCGCACGAACCTCACCATGGCGATGAACTACAAGGCGCACCCGTACGCCACCGGGTACGGCCCCTTCGCCGGCGACGTGTACCACGCCCCGAATTCCTACCCCTACCGCGACGGGTTGTCCGGCGAGGATGCCGCGGCGCGCACGATCTCGTACCTCGAGAAGGTCGTCGGGCCCAGCGACCTCGCCTGCCTCGTCGTCGAGCCGATCCAGGGCGAGGGCGGCTTCATGGTCCCCGCCGACGGATACCTCCCGACGCTCCAGACCTGGTGCACCGAGCACGGCGTCGTCATGATCGCCGACGAGATCCAGTCGGGGATGGCGCGCACCGGGCGGTACTACGCGAGCGAGCACTTCGGATGGGAGCCCGATCTCGTGCTCTCCGCGAAGGGCATCGCGGGCGGTCTCCCCCTCGCCGCGGTCACCGGACGGGCAGAGATCATGGACGCCTCGCACCCCGGCGGCCTCGGCGGCACGTTCGGCGGCAATCCGGTCGCCTGCGCGGCGGCCGTCGCCGTCTTCGAGTCGATCGAGCAGAACGGGCTGCTCGCTGAGGCCGAGCGCATCGAGGCGACGCTCACGACCGGGCTGGAACGCCTGAAGGACCGCTACGACACGATCGGCGAGATCCGTGGCAAGGGTGCGATGATCGCCATCGAACTCGTCCAGCCCGGCACCGGCGACACGACGAAGATCCCGAATCCCGATGCGGTGAGCGCGCTCGTCTCCTACGCCGCGCAACACGGCGTGCTCTTCCTGAGCGCCGGCACGTGGGGCAACGTCCTCCGCTTCCTCCCGAGTCTCGCCGTGAGCGACGCCCTCATCGAAGACGGCCTCCGAGTGCTCGACGACGGCTTCGCGTCGCTCGGGTGACCCCGGTGACCGGTACCTTCCCCATCAGCGACGCCGTCGAACTCGCCGTGGTCGAACGCAGTGGTTTCATCGAGTCCAGGCACGCCGGCTCTGCCGTCGTGCTCTCCCCCGACGGCGAGGTGCTGCGCGCCCTCGGCGACGTGGGCTCCCCGATCTTCCCCCGGTCCTGCCTGAAGCCGTTCCAGGCCGTCGCCGTGATGACCTCCGGAGTCACGCTTCGCGGCGAGGATGCGGCGATCGCGACCGCGAGCCACTCGGGCACCGCCGGCCATGTCGCGCTCGTGCGCGGACTGCTCGATCGGGTGCCGCTGCCCGTCTCGGCGTTGGGCTGCCCGCCCGCAGCGCCGAGCGACCAGGTCGCGAGAGACGAGCTCATCCGCAGCGGCGGCACGCGTGAGCGCGTGTACATGAACTGCTCGGGCAAACACGCGGCCATGCTCCTCGCCTGCGTCGCGAACGGCTGGCCGCTCGAGGGATACCTCGATCCCGAGCACCCGTTGCAGAAGCGGATCCTCGACGTGCTCGAGCGGTTCACCGGAGAGCGGCCGGCCGCCACGGCGGTCGACGGATGCGGCGCGCCCGTGCACGCCATCAGCCTGCACGCGCTCGCCCGAGGCATCCAGAAGATCACGACCGCCGCACCGACGTCGCCGTTCGCGCTCTTCCGTGAAGCGGCGGCGCTCACCGAGGCGGCACGGGCCCATCCGTGGGCGGTGGGCGGCCCCGGTCAGCCCGACACCATCGCGATGGAACGGCTCGGCGTCTTCGCGAAGGTCGGCGCCGAGGGCGTCATGGTCATGACCGCCCCGAACGGTACGACGACCGCACTGAAGGTGCTCGACGGGTCGTCGCGGGCGTCGGCGATCATCGCCCTCCGGCTGCTCGCCGACGCCGGCGCCGTCGAGCACGCGGCGATCGACGCGGTGCAGACCGAGCTCGACCTCTGGGTCATGGGCGGTGAGCGACGCGTCGGTCAGGTGCGCGCGACGACCTGAACACCCGCTGCAGGTGAATCCCCGAGCCGTCGGATGCCCCGGCGGTTTCGTCCCGGGGCATCGGACGTCACGATCGAGCGAGCCCGCCGCTACCCCATGTTCGCGAGCCGCTTCGTTCGGGCGGCGCGCGACACCTGGGTCGCGATGACGAGCACGAGTGCGAAGAGGAACACCGCCGACGCGATGACGTTCGCCTCGGCCGGGATGCCGCGCGAGGCGGAGATGTACACGTACTTCGGGAACGTCGAGACCGAGCCCGAGTTGAAGTTCGTGATGATGAAGTCGTCGAAGCTCAACGCGAACGACAACAGGGCGGCCGCGAGGATGCCGGGCGTGAGCAGCGGGAAGGTGACCCGCCAGAACACCTGCGCCGGCGACGCGTAGAGATCACGGCCCGCCTCCTCGAGGGCGGGGTCGAGGCTCGCCACGCGCGCCTTGACCGTGACGACGACGAAGCTGATGCAGAACATCGAGTGCGCGAGGATGATCGTCGTCATGTCTTTGGGCACGCCGACCGCGAGGAACTGCGCGGCGAGACCGGCGCCGAGCACGACCTCCGGCGTCGCCATCGGCAGGAACAGCAGGAGGCTGATCGCCGAGCGCGCACGGAACCGGTAGCGCACGAGCGCGATGGCGATCATCGTGCCCAGCGTGGTGGCGATGAGGGTCGCCGCGAGGCCGATCGCGACGCTGTTCCCGAACGCCTGGCACACCGCACCGCCCTCGACATTGCAGACGTTCAGCCACTTGTCGAACGTGAAGCCGCGCCACGAGATGTTGGACTTGATCGAGTCGTTGAACGAGAAGACGAAGGTGTAGACGATGGGGATGAGCAGGAACACGAACGCGACGATCGCGTACGCCGGCAGAAGCCAGTCCCCGAGGCCGAGACGACGACGCCTCGGCGATGGAGTCGGCTCGCGCACCTCCTGCTGCTCGCTCTCCGCGAGGCCGCCGAGCACGGCCGCGGCCTGGGCTTCACCGCTCACAGCAGGTCCTCCGTTCCCGAGCGCTTCACATACACGCCGACGAGCACGAGGATCGCCGCCATGAGGATGATCGACAGTGCCGCGGCGGTCGGGTAGTTCAGCAGCACGAGGAAGTTCGCCTCGATCACGTTGCCCATCATCTGGGTGTCGGGCCCGCCGAG
>JAPSJT010000254.1 GCA_031178045.1 Agromyces sp. | reverse complement strand
CCGAGAGCGTGAGCGCCCATGTGAGCGACGCCGGCGGCTTGCGCAGCAGCCCGGGCGGCAGCCACCGCCTCAGGAGAACTCACTGCGTGTGCGGCTCGACCAGCAACGAACCGTCGGCGTATCTCCCCGGCGGCATCGAGTTCCCCGCGAGCGAATGCGCGTGTTCGAGAGATGGCATCGCGTGGTCGACCATCTGCCGGAGCCTCCGCTTCGAACAGGGCAAGCACTCGCTCAGCACAATCTGCTGCCCACGCTGCAACCTGGCGACGATCGGGCTCACTCAACGCTTGCGGAGATGGCATGCCAGCAGCCTGCCACACCGCCGGCAGCGGATCGGCCGTTGCTCAGCGCTCGTTCTCCGATGGTGTCTGGCGCTGGATGGTCCTGCAGACGACGATGACGGTGCGTGCGAGCGCGACCAGTCGAGCACCTTCGCGCCGACTCCCGGAGTGTCGTCACTCGGGATGCTGGCTGTGGTCTTCGACGTCGGGCTTCGCCCGCAGGACGTCGGCGATCTCTTCCTCAGGGCGCGGCGCGACGGTCTGGTCGACTTCGAGCTCTGGGACGGTCGGCTCATTCTGGCCGGGAATGTCCTCGTGAGAGGAGTACTCGTTGTGGGGAGACACGGCGAATCCTTCGGTCGGCGATATCCACAGCGTATGCCGATTCCTCGCCACGGGCGTCAGACGCCAAGACCGATGGCGAGAACGACCAGCGCGGCGGTGCTCGCCGCGGTTCGCACGTGGTTCGATCGGTTCCATCGCGTCTCGAAACTGCCGCGGGCCTGCCTCAGCTGGGCATCACCGTCGACGGGAGCAGTGCCGAGCCGGTTGTTGAGCGGCACGTTGACGACGACGGTCATCGCGGAGGAGAGCAGACCGAGCAGGAGACCCGCGACCAGCCACGGCAGCGCCTCCCGATGGGAAACGTCGAGGTGCAGTGCCGTGGCGGCCACGGTCAAGATCGGTGCGCCGAAGAACACGAGGAGGAACAGCCCGTTGACGATGCCCCGGTTGACGGCGCGGAATACCGTCACGTACGAACGGTCGTCGACGCGGCGCAGGCCTGGCACCACACCGCAGCTGAAGGCGAAGAACAGCCCGGCGAGGAGCCCGTTGCCGACGGTCGCGGCGACGAGCACCGCCTCCGAAATCCCATTCATCATGGCCTCCCGAGTCGATCAGGCCGCGATGAGGCCGGCGATCGTGGACTCGATCGGCGTGGCCACGTCGATCGCACGATCCCCGCGTGGCGCGAGTAGCCCGCGTCCATCCGCTCGGTAGAGGTGTGCGAGGCTCTCGGCCACATGCGGACTGAAGCCGGCGTCGACCAGCGCTGGAGCCCACGCGTCCTCGGGAAGCACGACGACATCGAGCTCGCGTCCGAGCGCCGCCCCGAGCACACCGGCGACCTCGCGTTCGGAGTACGCGGGCCCGCGCACGTCGATCGATGCACTCGTGGCATCCGGTGACAACAGCGCGGCCGCGGCGGTCGCACCGAGATCGCTGGTGGCCACCATCGGAACTGCGACGTCGGCCGACGCGGCGAAGACCGGGTACACGCCGGCTCGCGCCGACTCGATGAGGTCGCTGACCTTCTCCTGGAAGTGACCCGACCGAAGTGCGGTCAGCACGACGCCCGTCGACAACAGCGCCTGCTCCATTCCGTGCAGCCCCGTGATGAGGCCGGTTCCCTCGGCGAGGTCGGCGCCGCCGGCGGACAGCATGACGACGTGCGGAACCCCGCTGTCGGCGACCGCACCAGCGACCGAGGCCGTGATCGCGTCGGCGTACGCGTCAAGATCGTCGACCGTGAGATCGAAGGGCAGGAGCACGAAGAGACCGTCGCATCCGGTGATCGCCTCACCCAAGGCGGCCCGATCACCGAGATCGACGACGCGGGCCTCCGCGCCCCGCCGTGTCCATTGCTCGGCACGGGTCGCATCTCGGACGAGGACTCGAACCTCGGCCCCCTCGGCCAGCAGGTGTCGTGCTGTGGCGGATCCCACGCGTCCGCTTGCTCCGGCTACGGCATACATGTGTCTCTCCTGTCATCGGTGTGTGCTTCGTTGATCCGACGGTACGGAGGTTCGCGCGGCGCAACCATGCCGGTTCATCCGAGGTTCTTGCCCGTTCGTCCTGTTGGCCAAGACGAACGAGCGGCGCATGCGGCAGGATCGAGGCATGGATGTCGCACCCCCGTGGGAAGGCCGAGACCGCGTCGCCCGGGTGTTGCAGACGCTGCGCATGCGCGGCGTCTTCTACTGCCGGTCAGAGCTCACCGAGCCGTGGGCGCTCGAGATGCCGGCGATCGCCGACTCGGTGAGCTTCCACGTTCCGACCGTGGGTTCGTGCTGGCTTCGCGTCGACGGGGCGGATCCCGTCGAGCTGCGCCCCGGCGACCTCGCGCTCGTGCCGCACGGGCGCGGGCACGAGATCATGAGCGCGCCTGACGCGGGTCCGGCACCCCGGGTCGACCTGCTCCCGCAGCAGTACCTGGGCCCGCACTATTCGGTGCTCCGGCACGGCGGCGGCGGGCGGGCGACGCAGCTGATCTGCGGGATCGTCGCATTCGACGACCCCGCCGCCCGCGAGCTCGTGCGCGGTCTTCCGCGGGTGCTGACGGTCCGCGGCGATGCGCCAGTGATGGCGTCATCGGTCCGCGACACGCTGCGGCTCATGGCCGACGAGCTCACCCACGCCCAGCCCGGCGCCGAGGCGGTCGCCACCCGGCTCTCCGACATCCTCGTCGTGCAGGCCATCCGCGCCTGGCTCACGCACGATCCGACCGCCCGCGACGGCTGGCTGCTCGCGCTGCAGGATGAGCGTGTCGGCCGCGCCCTCGAGGCGATGCACACCGAACCCGGCCGCGACTGGAGCCTCGAGCAGCTCGCCCGCGCAGCCACGATGTCGAGGTCGGCGTTCAGCGCGCGCTTCACGGGTCTGGTGGGCGAGGCGCCGATGGCCTACCTCACTCGCTGGCGGATGAACCTGGCGGCGGGCCGGTTGCGCGATGACCACCCCACGGTCGCACAGCTCGCTGCCGAACTCGGCTACCAGTCCGAGGCCGCCTTCACCCGTGCGTTCGCCCGCACCATCGGGCAGACGCCGGGCGCGGTACGCCGGCAGGCACTTGCGGAGCCGAGCGCCCTCTGAGT
>JAPSJT010000064.1 GCA_031178045.1 Agromyces sp. | reverse complement strand
CCAGCTCATCGGGCGGTTCGCGCACGCCGCCACCGACGCGACGCGCTCGGCCTTCCCGCTCGCGAGCCTCATCCGATTCGACGCCGACGTGGTCGTGCCGCGGGAGATCCAGGCCGAGATCGCGGTGCTGAAGGGGATCGTGGCCGCCTTCGTCATGTCGCGCAACACGCGTCAGCCGATCTACGCGCAGCAGCGTCAGGTGCTCACCTCGCTCGCCGACGTGCTGTACGAGGGAGGCGATCGCCACCTCGACCCGGGCTTCGCCGAGGACTGGCGCGCGGCGAGCGACGATGCGGCTCGCAGGCGCGTCGTCGTCGATCAGGTCGCGAGTCTCACCGACCAGTCGGCGCTCGCATGGTACGAGCGCCTCGTGCAGCGATGACCCGGTCGGGTGCGTCGCGCGATGCGTCGGCGCTCGGCCGGCCGGGTCGGCCTTCCGGCGAACTAGGATGAGAGCCATGGCGGGCCGGATTCGACAGAGCGATGTCGAAGAGGTGAAGGCTCGCACGAACATCGCCGACATCGTCGGCGAGCACGTGAGCCTGAAGTCGGCCGGCGTGGGCTCCATGAAGGGCCTGTGCCCGTTCCACGACGAGCGCAGCCCGAGCTTCCACGTGCGCCCCGGACTCGGGTACTACCACTGCTTCGGTTGCGGCGAATCGGGCGACGTGTACACGTTCCTCCAGCGCATGGACCACGTCTCGTTCAGCGAGGCGGTCGAGCGCCTCGCTGGTCGTCTCGGATTCGAGCTCCACTACGAAGACGGCGGCCAGGCATCCGACCACGGCAATCGGGCGAGACTGCTCGCCGCGAACCAGGCCGCCGCCGAGTACTTCATCGAACGGCTCGGCGCCCCCGATGCCGAGGTCGGTCGGCGCTTCCTCGGCGAGCGCGGGTTCGACGCCGAGGCGGCACGCCGGTTCGGGGTCGGCTTCGCGCCGAAGAGCTGGGATGCGCTCACGAACCATCTCAAGGGCCGGGGCTTCTCGACCGACGAGCTCGCGGCAGCCGGACTCGTCTCCCAGGGCGACCGCGGCGTCTACGACCGCTTCCGAGGCCGGCTGGTATGGCCGATCCGCGACGTGACGGGCCAGACCGTCGGCTTCGGCGCACGACGACTGCTCGACGACGACCAGGGCCCCAAGTACCTGAACACCCCAGAGACCGCGATCTACCACAAGGCGCAGGTGCTCTACGGCCTCGATCTCGCCAAGCGCGACATCGCGAAGACGCACCGTGTGGTGCTCGTCGAGGGATACACCGATGTGATGGCGTGCCACCTCGCCGGAGTGACGACCGCGATCGCGACGAGCGGCACGTCGTTCGGAGTCGAACACATCAAGGTGCTGCGTCGGGTGCTCGGCGATGACTCCAGCGTCGGCGAGGTCGTGTTCACCTTCGATGGCGACGCCGCCGGACAGCAGGCGGCGATGCGCGCGTTCGCCGAAGAGCAGCGGTTCGCCGCGCAGACGTTCGTGGCCGTGGCGCCCGACGGGCTCGACCCATGTGACCTGCGGCTGGCCCGCGGCGACGCGGCGGTGCGGGCACTCGTCGAGACGAAGACGCCGATGTTCGAGTTCGTCATCCGGCACACGCTCTCGCGGTACGACCTCGAGACCGTCGAGGGGCGCGTCGCGGCGTTGCGCGCTGCGGCGCCCGTCGTCGCCGACATCCGCGACCCGGCCCTGCGGCCCGGATACACGCGGGAGCTGGCGCGGATGCTCGGCATGGAGCTCGCCGAGGTCACGCGAGCGGTCCGTTCCTCGGCCGGGCGGGCGAGAGGCAACGGCTCCGGCGATCGCGCCGCAGCCGGATCCGGCACTCGTACGGGCAGCGTCGACGACGCTCCCACCGCGTCGTCCGATCCGAGCACGACGGATGCCCCGTCCCGCCCGTTCTCGATCGCCGACCTCCCGAACGACCCGTCCACCCGGCTCGAACGCGATGCGCTGCAGGCGATGCTCCAGTACCCCGACGCGGTCGGCATGGACCTCCTGCGGCACGCCGTCGACAGCCGCTTCGGCAATCCCTCGCTTGCGGTCGTACGCGACGGCATCGCCTCCGTGCTCGCCTCGAGCGACGCGAGTGTGCGCGCCGACCGCGTCGTCGACGAAGTCCCCGCGCCCTTCGCGGGCGTCGTGCGTCAACTCGCCGTCGCTCCCGTGCCGCAACGCAGCGAGGCCGAGCTCACGACGTACGTCCGCGGTGTGGTGAGCGCGCTCATCGATCGAGAGCTCCTGCGCCAGAAGTCCGAGCTCCTCGGACGGCTCCAGCGCACCGACCGAACCGACGCGGCGACCTATACGGCATTGCAACGCGCGCTCGTCGACCTCGAAGCCGAACGCCGCGCGCTCCGAGAGGATTGAGCTGCATCCGTCGTCGGATGCCGCTCCCACGCGCATCGCTTGCGCCGAAGGTTGCACTTCGGTAAACATTCCTCCGTCTGAGCGATCGACCCTGCAAGATTTCCGGGCCCGTGTGCTAGGTCTGGGGGATACGACAACGCGGCGCGGGTCTCCGCTGTGCGTTTCAGTCCTGACAGGAAGAGGTAGACGGATATGACATCCGCATCCACGAACCGGCGACGCGCCCTCGTCGCGGCAGCCGGGCTCTCGGTCGCAGCCCTCGCCCTCGCCGGCTGCTCGGCCGGCGGCGACACCGGCGGCGACGCGGGCGGCGGCACGCTGACCGTCGGAACCACCGACAAGGTCACCACGCTCGACCCCGCCGGTTCGTACGACAACGGCTCCCTGGCCGTGCAGACGCAGGTCTTCCCGTACCTGCTGAACACCGACTACCAGAGCACCGAAGTGGTGCCCGACCTCGCGGAGTCCGCGGAGTTCACCGCGCCGACCGAGTACACGGTCACCCTGCCCGAGGGTCTCAAGTGGGCCAACGGCAACGACCTCGACTCGGCCGACGTGAAGTTCACGTTCGACCGCCAGCTCGCGATCGCCGACCCCAACGGGCCTTCGAGCCTGCTGTACAACCTCGACTCGGTCGAGGCACCCGACCCGACGACGGTCGTCTTCCACCTGAAGGCCGAGAACGACCAGGTCTTCCCGCTCATCCTGACGAGCTTCCCCGGCGCGATCGTCGACGACGAGGTGTTCGCGGCCGACGAGCTCACGCCCGACGACGAGATCGTCGAGGCGAACGCGTTCGCGGGCCCGTACGTCATCACGAGCTACGACTTCAACAACCTCGTGTCGTTCAAGGCGAACCCCGACTACCAGGGTCTGCTCGCCGCGCCGAAGACCGAGACGGTGAACCTCAAGTACTACGCCGAGTCCTCGAACATGAAGCTCGACGTGCAGGAGGGCAACATCGACGTCGCGCACCGGAGCCTCTCCTCGACCGACATCGAAGACCTCAAGGGCAACGACGACGTGAAGGTGGTCGAGGGCCCCGGTGGTGAGATCCGCTACATCGTCTTCAACTTCGACACGCAGCCCTTCGGCGCAGCGACCCCTGAGGCCGACCCCGCGAAGGCACTCGCGGTGCGGCAGGCCGTGGCCGACCTGATCGACCGCGACGAGCTGTCGGAGCAGGTCTACAAGGGCACCTACACGCCCCTGTACTCCTACGTCCCGGCAGGCCTCGCCGGCGCGATCGAGCCGCTGAAGGAGCTGTACGGCGACGGAGCGGGCGCGCCCGACTCCGACAAGGCCGCCGAGCGTCTCGCCGCAGCCGGCGTCACCACGCCCGTCGAGCTCAACCTGCAGTACTCGAACGACCACTACGGACCCTCGTCGGCCGATGAGTACGCGCTCATCAAGGACCAGCTCGAGTCCACCGGCCTGTTCACGGTGAACCTGCAGACGACCGAGTGGGTGCAGTACTCCGAGGACCGCACTGCCGACGTCTACCCGGCGTACCAGCTCGGCTGGTTCCCCGACTACTCCGACGCCGACAACTACATCACGCCGTTCTTCCTGATCGAGAACTTCCTCGGGAACCACTATGAGAACCAGGAGGTCAACGACCTGATCATCCAGCAGGCCTCGGAGACCGACCCTGAGGCTCGTGTCGGCCTGATCGAGGAGATCCAGCAGAAGGTGGCGGCCGACCTGTCGACCGTGCCGTACCTGCAGGGTGCGCAGGTCGCGGTCGTCGGCACCGATGTCTCCGGTGCGGAGGACACGCTCGACGCCTCCTTCAAGTTCCGCTTCGCGGCACTGTCGAAGGGCTGAGCCGACCGAACGGTAGAGTCACTTCTACGCAAGGAACGGGTGGCCCGCTCTCCGGAGCGGGCCACCCGCATTCGAGCCCCCACCCGATTGGCGAACATTGACCTCAACGACGACGCCCGCCACGGGCGCGCCACCACGCACCACACGGCCGCGGAAGGCTCCGGGCGGCGGCCTGGGCCGCTACATCCTCGTGCGCGCGCTGCTCATCATCCCCACGGTGTTCATCCTCGTGACCCTCGTCTTCGTGCTGATGCGGTCCACGGGCGATCCGATCACCGCGGCCCTCGGCGGCCGGCTTCCGGCCGATCAGCTCCAGGAGCGCATCGCCGAGGCGGGCTATGACCGACCCCTCATCGTGCAGTATCTGGAGTACCTCGGGCAGATCTTCAGCGGCAACTTCGGTACGACCATCACCGACAACCGCCAGGTCACCGAGATCCTGCTGACGTACGGGACGGCGACGCTCGAGCTCGTCTTCTATTCCCTCATCGTCGCCTTCGTGATCGGCATCCCGCTCGGCCTCGTGGCCGCGTACTTCCGCGACAAGGGTCAGGACGCCGTGCTCCGCGTCTTCGCGATCCTCTGCTACGCCACGCCGGTGTTCTTCGCGGGCCTCCTGCTGAAGCTCGTGTTCGCGGTCTGGCTGAAGGCACTGCCCGTGGCGGGTCGTGCCTCGACCGGCGCGCAGATCCAGATGGAGGTGCTGCCGAACGAGACCGGCATCTACACGATCGACGCGATCATGACGGGCGACCCGGCGGTGCTCGGCGACGTGCTTGCACATGCCGTGCTGCCCGCGATCGCGCTCGGCCTGCTCACGGCCGGCGTCTTCCTGCGCCTCGTGCGCACGAACGTCATCGGCACGCTCTCCACCGACTACGTCGACGCGGCCCGGTCTCGCGGCGTCAGCGAGTTGCGGCTCGTTCGCAAGCACGCGTACCGTCCGGCGCTCATCCCGATCATCACCGTGATCGGCCTCCAGATCGCCCTCCTCCTCGGCGGCGCCGTGCTCACGGAGACGACCTTCGAGTGGAAGGGGCTCGGCTTCCAGCTCTCGGAGTACCTCCAGGCCCGCGACTTCGTGGCCGTGCAGGGCATCGTCGCCCTGCTCGCGGTCATCGTCGCGGTCACGAACTTCGTCGTCGACATCATCGCGGCGCTCATCGACCCGAGGGTGAGGTACTGACATGGCCGCCGACACCGTCACTGCGCCGAAGCGGCTCCTCCGCGATCGCATCCCCGTCGTGCACCAGCTCCGTCAGAGCATGGGCCTCCAGCGCGGCATGCTCGTCGCGGGTCTGGTACTCACCGGCATCTTCGTGTTCATCGCCGTGTTCGCCCCGATCATCGCACCGTACGGCTTCGCGCAGCTCCGTGACGCCGACGGTCCGTTCGGCAGCCAGCAGCCGCCGTCGGGAGCACACCCGTTCGGCACCACCGTCGGCGGCTACGACGTGCTCTCCCGCACGATCTGGGGCGCGCAGACCGCGATACTCGTGATCGTCATCGCCGTGATCCTGTCGATCTTCGCCGGCGTCATCCTCGGCCTCATCTCGGGGTACCTCGGCGGCTGGCTCGACCGCGTCCTCGTCGTCGTCTGCGACGCGATCTACGCGTTCCCGTCGCTGCTGCTCGCGATCGTGATGTCGATCGTCATCTCGAAGGGGCAGTCGAACCTCTGGGGCGGCGTGTTCGCGGCGGCGATCTCGATCACGGTGGTCTTCATCCCGCAGTACTTCCGCGTGATCCGAGCCGAGACGGTGCGCATCAAGGCGGAGGCCTTCGTCGAGTCCGCGAAGGTGCTCGGCGCGTCCAGCGGCCGCATCATGTTCCGCCACGTGCTCCGTAACGCGACGCGCACCCTGCCGCTCATCTTCACCCTGAACTCCTCCGAGGCGATCCTGACGCTCGCCGGCCTCGGCTTCCTCGGATTCGGCATCGAGCCGACCGCTGCCGCCGAATGGGGCTACGACCTGAACAAGGCGTTGTCAGACGTCTCGAGCGGAATCTGGTGGACGGCCCTGTTCCCCGGCCTCGCGATCGTGCTCGTGGTGCTGGGGATCACCCTCGTCGGCGAGAGCCTCAACGACCTCGCCGATCCGCGCCTGCGCGGACGACGACGGGTCGCCCAGTCGGCCGGCGAGGTGGCCGAGACCTCTGTGGTCCCCGGCGGCACGCTCACGGCGGGACCGGGCGGCTTGCGCGGCCTCGAAGACGGGGAGTCATTCGACGAGCACGGGATCGAGGTCAAGTCATGAGCACCGTCGTGAACATCGAGAACCTGGGCGTCTCGTTCTCCACGGATGCGGGGGCAGTGAAGGCCGTCGACGGGGTCTCGTTGTCCGTCCAACGGGGCGAGGTGCTCGCGATCGTCGGCGAGTCGGGCAGCGGCAAGACGGTCACGGCGAAGACGATCCTCGGGCTCCTGCCCGAGACCGCCACGGCGAGCGGCGCGGTGCTCCTCTCGAACAAGGCGGGCACCTCCGAGAAGGACGTCATCTCCCTGTCGAAGCAGGCGCTGCGGAGCGTTCGCGGCACGGATGTCGCCATGGTCTTCCAGGAGCCGTCCACCGCCCTGAACCCCGTGTACACCGTCGGCTGGCAGATCATCGAGGGCCTGCGGGCGCACTCCGAGCTGTCGAAGAAGGAGGCGCGCGCCAAGGCCATCGAGATCCTCGGCCGCGTCGGCATCCCCGATCCCGAGACGCGCATCGACCACTACCCGCACCAGTTCTCGGGCGGACAGAAGCAGCGCATCGTCATCGCGATGGCGCTCGTGCTCGATCCCGGACTCATCGTGGCCGATGAGCCGACCACGGCGCTCGACGTCACGGTGCAGGCTGAGATCCTCGACCTGCTGCGTCGCTGCCGCGACGAGTTCGGCATGGGCATCGTGCTCATCACGCACAATATGGGCGTAGTCGCCGACCTCGCCGACCGCGTCGCCGTCATGTACCAGGGCAAGGTCGTCGAGGAGGCGGATGCCACGACGCTGTTCGCCGCGCCGCAGGCCGAGTACACGAAGGCGCTGCTGGCCGCCGTGCCGTACGTGGGCCACGGCACGGCGAGGGCGCTCGAACGCGCCGCCGCGCGCCCGGCGGACTGGAAGCAGCAGCCTCCCGTCGTCGAGGCGCGAGGTCTCGAGATCGAGTATCCCGGCCGGTTCGGGCGCCCGGGCTTCCGTGCCGTCGACGGGGTCGATTTCGTCATCCGCCCGGGGGAGGTGCTCGGGCTCGTCGGTGAGAGCGGGTCGGGCAAGACCACGATCGGACGGGCGATCGCCGGCCTCACGCGAGTGAGCGGTGGCTCGCTCTCGGTGCTCGGGAAGGAGATGCTCGGCATCCGGGAGCGGCAGTTCCGCCCGGTGCGCAGCCGCATCGGCTTCGTGTTCCAGGATCCGGCGTCGAGTTTCAACCCGCTCCTGACGATCGCCGAGTGCGTCGCGGAGCCCCTCATCATCCACGGCCGCGCCGAGAGCGCGGCGGAGGCGCGGGGCCGGGTCGACGAACTCCTCGAGGCGGTGCAGTTGCCGCGAGCCTACGGCGACCGGTACCCGCACGAGCTGAGCGGCGGGCAGCGGCAGCGCGCGAGCCTGGCTCGCGCTCTCGCACTCGAGCCCGAGCTGCTCATCGCCGACGAGCCGACGTCGGCGCTCGACGTCTCGGTGCAGGCTCGCGTGCTCGAGCTGTTCCGAGAGCTGCAGCGCGAGTTCGGCTTCGCGTCGCTCTTCATCAGCCACGACCTCGCGGTCGTGGATCTGCTCGCCGACCGCATCGCGGTGCTCTACCGCGGATCGCTCGTCGAGGAGGGCACGGGTGCCGAGGTGCTCGGCGCCCCGACCGACCCGTACACGCAGCGCCTGCTGGCCTCGCTCCCGGTGCCGGACCCGGTGGCCCAGGCGGCCCGGCGAGAGGAGCTGCGCCGGCTCAGGGAGGCGAGCTGATGCGGGGAGCTGCGCACGGCTTCCCGATCGTGCTCAGCGATCTGACCCTCGAGTACCCGGCGCACGGTGCGAGCGCGGCGCACGTCGCATTGCACGGGGTGACGTTCACGATCGCGCCGGGCGAGGTGATGGGCCTGCTCGGCAGTGCAGGCAGCGGCAAGAGCACCCTCGCGAAGGTGCTGTCGGGGGTCGCCCTCGACCCCCGGCAGAGCGACGTGCGGCCGGTGATCACCGGAGGAGAGGCGACCGTGCTCGGGCTGCAGTTGCGCGGCCTGCCGCGACGGAAGCTCCCCGAGTACCGCTTCCATGTCGGCTATCTGCCGCAGGACGCCGCGTCCACCCTGCCGGCCGACCGCACGGTCGCCGAGATCGTGGGCGAACCGATCCTCGAACGCGACCGCCGGTACAACCGCCGTGCGCTCCAGACGCGTGTCGCGACCATGGTCGACGGCGTGCGACTGCCGCTCGGCCTGCTCGAGAAGTTCCCGTACGAGCTGAGCGGGGGCCAGCGCCAGCGGGTCGCCCTTGCTCGCGCGCTCGTGCTCGGGCCATCGGTGCTCATCGCGGATGAGCCGACGGCGGGCATCGACCTCACCGTGCGCGACGCCGTCGCGCAGCTCATCGGCGAGCTCCGCGAGCACCACACGTTCTCGGCGCTCATCATCAGCCATGACCTTCCGGTGCTGCGTCGCACCGCCGATCGCATCGCCGTGCTCGACCGAGGAGAACTCGCGGCACTCGGCACGATCGACGAGGTGTTCGACGACCCGGTGCACCCCTACGTGCGGGCACTCGCCGGCGCACTCGATGACGGCCACGCGATCATCGACGACCTTCGCGAGGGTCCGACGCTGTGACGGATGCCGCGGCACCGCGCCCTCGGCATCGGGTGCTTCCCGGCGCGGGGGCCGACGCATCCGACCTCGGTACCATCGACTCCGGCCCGGTGGCGGTGCTGCCCGGCGGTGACCCCGGTGTCGCCGACGCCGTGCGCGCGGGTGGCGGCGTCGTCGCCCCGCTCGACGCGGCGACGCGGGGCATCGTGTGGACGGCGGCATCCGGCGCTGAGGAGCTCGCGACGATCCTCGACGCGCACCCCCGGATCGCATGGGTGCAACTGCCATGGGCCGGCGTCGATGCGTTCAGCGACGTCCTCGAGCGATTCGCCGGGGACGGCCGGGTGTGGGCGAGCGCGAAGGGAGCGTACGCGCAGCCCGTCGCCGAGCACGCGCTCACGCTCGCCCTCTCAGTGCTCCGCGAACTGCCGCGTCGGGTACGCGCCGATCGTTGGCAGGCCGATGAGCGCGGCCGTTCGCTGTTCGGTGCCGACGTCGTCGTCATCGGCGCGGGCGGCATCGCCACAGAGCTCCTTCGTCTCCTGAGCGTCTTCGACGTGCGAGCCACCGTCGTGCGACGTCGGCCCGAGCCGGTCCCCGGAGCTTTTCGCACCGTCACCGTCGATCGTCTCGGCGAGGCGCTCGCGGGTGCCGAGGTGGTGTTCGTCGCGGCGGCGCTCACCTCCCGCACGCGACGACTCATCGGCGCCGAGGAGTTGGAGCGGATGCCTCGTGGGGCGGTGCTCGTGAACGTGGCACGCGGTGCGCTCGTCGACACCGACGCGCTCTCCACCGCGCTCTCGTCCGGTCGGCTCGGCGGGGCGGGGCTCGACGTGACCGACCCCGAACCGCTGCCCACGGGCCATCCCCTCTGGTCGGCCGAGAACTGCGTCGTGACTCCTCACGTGGCCGACACCGCCGAGATGACGGCGCCGCTGTTCGCCGAACGTGTGATGCGGAACACTCGCGCGTTCGTCGGTGACGGCCGGTTCGAGGGGCTCATCGACCGCGACGCCGGGTACTGAGGCATCCGGCATTCCGAGGCCGCCTCGAATTGGGAGTCGGCCCGTTGCTTTGCTAGAGTGGCTCTGCTGAACAAGCGATCCTCCATAGCTCAATTGGCAGAGCAATCGGCTGTTAACCGATAGGTTCTTGGTTCGAGTCCAAGTGGGGGAGCAGAGAACCCCGTGCTTCCTCCGAAGCGCGGGGTTTCGCGTTCCGCTCATAGACGGTCACGACGTCGGAGGCGAGCGTCAGCCGCTCGACGAGTTCGAATCCGTCTCGTCGCAACACGGCGACGTCGGCGTCGACGCCGTGCCGGCTCCGCGAGACGACGATGACACGCTCGATCCCGCCGAGGCGGTCCGAGACGGCGGCGAGCGGCGCCGTGACATCCCACAGGCCGCTGGTTTCGTGGTGCGGCCGCACCAGCGTCAGATCGACGAGTCCACGGAAGGCATCGGGGTACGTGTACATCGCGAGCCGGGGCCGTCTCGACGGTCGAACCTGTTCGTCGAAGATGATGCCGTCGCCCGGCTCGGCGACCACTTCCACCACCGTCGCAACCGCCTGCCAGTCCGTGCCGCCGTTCTTCGCGTAGGGCGTGCGCTGGTCCACGTACGCGGGGATCGCCAGGCCGATGAGTGCCGTGATCGCGAGCGTTCGCGGCCACCGTCGTGGCAGTGCCGACACGCCGACCGCCGCCAGGATCGCCACTCCGGGTGCACCGAGCGCGAGGTAGCGGGGGGTGAACACCGGCGTGTACAGGGCGGTGACGGCGAGCAGCGTCGCGGTCGGGATCACCACCCAGGCGCTCGCGAGCACCAGCAGGCGACGCCGTGCGGCCCACCCTTCGTCGCGGCGATGCTCGGCGGCAGCGACCATGCCGTACGCGATGAGCGCCCACGCCGCGGCCGCGAGCGGCGCGAACATGAACCACGGCATGACGAGCACCGACTCCGGACTCAGCTCGTCCCGGCGCTCTCGGAACGCGATCTGCTCCCGCTGGCGCACCGCGACGACCGCGATGGGAGCGGCGAGCGCCGAAGCCGTCATCCAGGCGATCGCGAACCGCCGCGCCGGGGCGCCGGCCTCTGCCGATGGCCCCTCGGCGTACGAGGACGGCGTGGCGGTCTGTCGGCGATGCAGCTCGGAGACCACCACGACCGCGTGCACGCCGAGGAGGAGTGCGAGGTGCAGGAACAGGTAGGCACCTGTCGCCATCCCGACCGCGTAGAGCGCCCACCACCCCCAGCGGGCGGGCTTGTCGAGCAGCCGCAGCAGCAGCAGGGTGAGCCAGACGGCCGCGGCGGTCGCGAATGCGAGCGACCTCGCCTCCGTGGCCAGGAAGGTCACGCGGGGCATCGAGGCGAACAGGACGGCGGCGATGAGCGCGAGCGAATGGTCGACTCGTCGTCGGACGAGCAGGTAGAGCCCGGCGGATGCCGCCCCGACGGCGAGACCCGACGGCAGCCGCACGGCGAACGGCGAGGCACCGACGAGGTCGATCCAGACGTGCAGCAGCGCGTAGTACAGGCCGTGCACGGCGTCGACCGTGCCGAGCATCCCGCCGAGCGAGGACCAGTCCCGGCGCGCCGACATGATGCTCGCCGCTTCGTCCCCCCAGAGCGACGGCACCCACGAGCCGAGGATCGCCACGACCGAGCTTCCCGCGCCGACGGCGACCGCCAGGCGGGTTCGAGCGTCAGATCCGCTCGAGCAGGTCACGCTCGCTGACCGCCTCCTTCGACAGCACCCGGTATCCCTCACTCTCGAAGAACACCGTCAACCGGTCCTCCTCGATGCTCATCACCGTTCCCGCACCCCACTGCGAGTGCGTGACGCGCGCGCTGGGAGGGAACGGCTCGTCCTGCTCGAACTCGTCGCGCTGTTCGGCGGGGTCGGCCCCGGAAGCGCAGAGGTCGCAGTTGCCGCAGGGCGCCTCGAGCTGCTCACCGAAGTATCCGAGGAGGAAGCGCCGGCGGCATCCGACCGCCTCGGCGTACGAACGCATCATCTCGACACGGGACAGCTCGATCCGCTCGCGTGCCTGCAGGCGCTCGAGCGCCGCCTCCGCGGCGTCATCGGGGCTCACCTGCAGCGCCGCCTCCAGCCCGCGAGACGAGGCGGTGACGAGTCCCGCATCGATGAGCGCGCCGACTCGCGCTGCGACGCCCCTGGTCGTCGCGCCGACCCGCTCTGCCACGCGTCGACGGCTGATCCGCCGAGGCGACTCGGCGATCGCCGCGTAGACCGCCGCCAGATCCGCCGCATCGGGCACCCCGCTGGCGAAGAACCTTCGCAGCCCGAGGTCCTCCTGCCGGTAGTACAGCCGGGCGGTGGCCGGCCCGCCGTCGCGACCGCCGCGGCCGATCTCCTGATAGTAGGAGTCCACCGACTCCGAGGGCTCGGCATGGAAGACGAACCGTACGTCACCCTTGTCGATGCCCATTCCGAACGCGCTCGTCGCAACGACGACGTCGAGTTCTCCAGAGAGGAAGCCCTCGTGTGCGCGCTCACGCTCGCCCGCGCTGAGGCCCGCATGGTAGGCCGCCGCACGGACACCGCGGCTCGTCAGTTCGTCGCGATACTGCTCGGTCGCCCGTCGGGTCGCCACGTAGAGGAGTCCGGGCTTCGGCGCCGTCGCCACGTCGCCCACGAGCGCCGCACGCTTCTCGTGGTCATCGCTGAAGCGTGTCACTTCGAGGCGGATGTTCGGGCGGTCGAAGCCCTCGGCGACGATCGCAGCATCCGGGATCCCGAGGCGATCGAGGATCTCCTCGCGAACGGGCGGTGCCGCCGTCGCAGTGAGGGCGACGGTTCGCGGTCGCCCGAGCGCCTCGCGCGCTTCACCGAGCTGGAGGTACGCGGGCCGGAAGTCGTGGCCCCACGACGAGACGCAGTGCGCCTCGTCGACCGCCAGCAGCGTCACCCTGAGCTGCGTGAGACGATCGAGCACCGCCGGCGCGGCGAGCTGTTCGGGGGAGAGGAAGAGGAAGTCGGCGGTGCCGTCCTCCGCGGCGGTCCACGCTTCGTCGTTCTCCGCACCGGTCTGCCCGGAGTTGACCGCGACGGCGCGCGGTGCGCGTCCGTCCTCCTCGATGGCGCGCACCTGGTCGTACTGCAACGCGATGAGCGGTGAGACGACGACGGTCAGCCCACCGAGCGCGACACCGGCGATCTGGTAGACCGCCGACTTGCCGGCGCCGGTCGGAAGGCAGACGAGGACGTCTCGTCCACCCAGCATCTGCTGCACGGCCGACGCCTGCCCGGGACGCAGGCTGGTGAACCCGAACGAATGCTCGGCGATCCGAGCGATGCGTGCGCGCGCCTCGGCGTCGTCGTGATCGGGCATCGACCGCTCCTTCCGCCCGCAGCGCAGGCCTTCGAGAGCACGATGGTACGCGCGGAGCCGGGTGGAGTTCGCCCACCTTG
>JAPSJT010000253.1 GCA_031178045.1 Agromyces sp. | reverse complement strand
GCGGCCGATCTCTGGCGCAGCGATGAACGCGGCTATCCGGTGTTCGCCGAGGGCCCCGGCTCGAGCGCGCTCATCGCCCGCACGCCGCGCGGTCTCGAGGCGGTGCGCGCCGCGGCCGCCGCCGGCGCGATCGCCCTGCGTCCCATCCGTATGTCGGAACTCGCGAGCGTGCAACCACTCCAGCGGAACCGCCGGATCTCGCTGTTCGGCCGGCTGCTCGGCAGTCGTCTCGCCGGTCGCGGCGTGCCGCGCTACCGGGGCTTCCGCCTATGGGCGCTCGCCATCTCCCACCCGAGGCTGACGGTGAGGGCGGCGCGCGGCACCCGCAACCGGGTCCGCGCCGAGGCAGCGACGACGAGGAGCACCCGCTCATGAAGCTCGCGCTCGTGTCGGTGAACTTCGCCTCCTCCGCCCTCCTGTCGACGAACCTGGCCGGTCGCGCCGTCGGCGAGGTCGTCGACGAGGTCGTGGTCGTCGACAACCCGAGCAGCGACGAGGAGTCGCGCCGAGTGCGCGACCTCTGCGCGGCGAACGGCTGGAGCCTCGTGGAGCTCCCGCGGAACCAGGGCTTCGGCGCCGCCGTCAATGCCGGGATCGCCCGCGCCCGGGAGCTCGGTTGCACCCATGCGCTCGCCCTCAACCCCGATGCGAGGATCGATCCCGAATCCGTCGGCCGGCTCCTCGCCGCGAGCGCCGACGACCCTGCGGCGCTCATCGGACCCCGCATCCTCCGCAGCGACGGAATCGTCTGGTTCTCGGGACAGGTGCTCGATCCCCGCACCGGGACGACGCGGCGCGCTCGGGACGACGAACTCGACGGCGACCGCACCTGGCAGACCGGTGCCTGCTTCCTCGTGACGCTCGACATGTGGGAGAAGGTCGGCGGGTTCGACGACGACTACTTCATGTACTGGGAGGACATCGACCTGTCATGGCGCTGGCGCCAGGCGGGCGGGCGGCTCGTGCTCGTCGACGACGCCACGGCGATCCACGACGTCGGCGGCACCCAGGCCGGCGCCGGCAAGTCCCCGCTGTACGTGTACTGCAACTGCCGCAACCGGCTCCTCTTCGCCCGCAAGCGGCTCGCCTCCCGCAACGGCGCCCGGTGGTGGCCCGGCGCGCCCGCGTACGCGTGGAGCGTCGCCACACGTGGGAGTCGACGCGTGCTGGCGCGGCATCCGCTGCTGCTCTGGTCGGCGATCAGGGGAACGTTCTCGGGAGCGTTCGGGGCGATCGCGCCCGCGCGCATCGCCCGCTGACGCGGCATGTCCGTGGTCGGGGCCGCCGTGCGAGCCGCTTCGCATGACGGCGCGTCACGCCGATCCAGCTGAGACTTTCTCGGAATTCTCAGGTTGAGACGGGTACGCTCCCCCGGTCACCTGAACAACCGACAGGTCGGCCCGCCGCCCCGCGCGGGTCGTCTCCGAAGTGGGCAGGTGGTGGTCACGGCCGCCGCACGCCGACATGATCGCAGAACTCCAAGGAATGAAGAAGAAACTCAGACTCGCCACCATCCTCGCCGCCTCCCTCGCGATCGCCCCGATCGCCGCACTCAGCGCCGTCGCCGCCCCGGCCTCCGCGACCGTGCTGACGAGTGCCGCCACGACCCTCCAGCCGGGCTCGTCCTACCTCAACCCCGCCTCCGGTTCCTGGACGGACGGCACCGCCACGGTGTCCACCACCGTTGCAGCGCTGCCCGCGAGCGGCGGCGGCCTCTACACGGGCGTCCGCATCCGAGAGTCGGCTGCCGGGTACTACCTCGTGCACTCCCGGGTCTACCCCGACGGAGACATCCAGAGCTCGATCCGTCGCGTGAACATCGTCGACGGCACGAGCACGACGACCGTGCTGAGCGAGACGAAGTCGGCGCCGGTCAAGGCGGCCGCCGGCTCGGCGCTCGCCATCACGCTCCAGTCGTCGGGAACCGACGACGTGAACCTCCGCGCGAAGGTCACCGTCGGCGGCGGCGCCCCGCTCGAGCTCACCGCCACCGACACGAGCTCGGCCAGCCTCGGCGGCGGCACCGCCGCGAGCTGGGGATACCTCTCGGCGTCCACGCCGGCGATCCCCGTCGCGAAGGCCACCGTCGAGTCGCTGCCCGCGACCGAGACGCCCACGACGAACCCCGCTCCGGCGCCGGGCGAGCACCCGAGCGCCGCGACGACCGGTGTGCCCGAGGGCACCCAGCTGAAGCGCCATGACGGCGACCTCACCGTCACGACGCCCGGCGCGGTCATCGACGGACTCGAGATCCACGGCCTGGTCATCGTCAACGCGCCCGACGTGGTCATCAAGAACTCGCGCATCCTCGGCCGTTCCGTCGACTTCAGCGCCGGCCTCGTCTCGAACGTTCGCTCGGGCCAGCCGTTCACGATCCAGGACTCCGAGATCACCGCCGCCGTGCCGTCGCCGTACCTCAACGGCATCTTCGGCAGCGCGTTCACCGCGCTCCGCGTCGACATCTCGAACGTCATCGACCCGATCCACGTGATCGGCGGCGATGTCGAGATCCGCGACTCGTGGCTGCACGACAACGATCACTACGAGCAGGACCCGCTGTGGAACGGCACGCCGAGCCACAGCGACTCGCTGCAGATCGAGGCGGGCCGCAACATCACCGTCGTCGGCAACCGCATGGAGCACGCGCACAACGCCGCCATCCAGATCACGCAGAACACCTCGAAGGCCCAGCTCGGCGACCTCCGGATCACCGACAACTACTTCGACGACGGCGGCTGCACGGTGAACATCGCGCGCACGCCGGCACCGATCTCGAACTTCGTCGTCGCGAACAACGAGTTCGGCCCCGACCGCGGCTTCGCGGGCTGCGGCATCCTCGCGCCCTCGATGAACACCCCGCAGCAGTCGGGCAACGTCTGGGAGGCGACCGGCAAGGCGGTCGTGCAGACGCTCCTGAAGTAACCCCGCTCTCGCGATTCGCGCCTCGCGCGCGTCAGCTGCGGCCCGGGCTTCGAAGCTCGGGCCGCAGCGGCGTTCCCAGGCTGAGTTCCGACTGCGCCTCGAAACGCGTCGACGGATCCGAGCGCGACGTCTCGAGCTCGACGGTGTCGCCCGCGAGGTGCCGCGCGAGCTCGGGGAAGCTCGAGTAGTGCGGCCCGAGGATGTGGCACGAGGAGGCGAGCAGGTAGAGGTCGACGACCGAGGCC
>JAPSJT010000252.1 GCA_031178045.1 Agromyces sp. | reverse complement strand
CCGACCAGGGTCGACTTGCCGTCGTCGACCGAGCCGGCGGTCGCGAAGCGGAAGAGTGCGTCGCTCATCAGAAGTACCCGTCCTTCTTGCGGTCCTCCATGGCGGCCTCCGAGATGCGGTCGTCGGCGCGGGTCGCGCCGCGCTCGGTGAGGGTGGAGGTGGCGACCTCGCGCACGACGTCGGCGACGGATGCGGCATCCGATTCGACCGCTCCGGTGCAGCTCATGTCGCCCACGGTGCGGTACCGCACGGTGCGGCGCTCCACGTGCTCGTCGGCGCGGGGCGGCGACACCTCGGAGACCGCGCGCCACATGCCGTCGCGGCGGTACACCTCGCGCTCGTGCGCGTAGTAGAGCGGCGGCAGCTCGATGCCCTCGCGCTCGATGTACCGCCACACGTCGAGCTCGGTCCAGTTGGAGATCGGGAAGGCACGCACGTGCTGGCCGACGGTGTGGCGGCCGTTGTAGAGGTCCCACAGCTCGGGGCGCTGGTTGCGCGGGTCCCACTGCCCGAACTCGTCGCGCAGGCTCAGGATGCGCTCCTTGGCGCGGGCCTTGTCCTCGTCGCGACGGGCGCCGCCGAACACCGCGTCGTGGCGGCCCGCGGCGATCGCGTCGAGCAGCGGCAGCGTCTGCAGGGGGTTGCGGGTGCCGTCGGCGCGCTCCTGCAGGCGGCCGTCGTCGAGGTAGTCCTGTACGGCGGCGACCTCGAGCCGCAGGCCGAGGCGCTCGACCGTGCGGTCGCGGAAGTCGATGACCTCGGGGAAGTTGTGCCCTGTGTCGACGTGCAGCACGGGGAACGGCACCTTGGCCGGCCAGAAGGCCTTCGCGGCGAGGTGCAGCACGACGACCGAGTCCTTGCCGCCCGAGAAGAGCAGCACCGGTCGCTCGAACTCGGCGACGACCTCGCGGATGATGTGGATCGACTCCGACTCGAGGGCGTCGAGCGTCCCGAGTCGCGAGGGGCTCGTCAGCGTGTCGATGGCGCTCATAGGTGCAACCCGCATTCCGTCTTGTCGAGGCCGGCCCAGCGTCCCGACCTCGGGTCCTCGCCCGCGGCGACGGGCTTCGTGCAGGGCTCGCATCCGATCGAGGGGTAGCCCTGTGTCAGCAGCTCGTTGACGGGCACGCCGAAGGCGCCCGCGTAGTCGATGAGGTCGTCGAAGCTCCAGGCGGCGAGCGGGTTCACCTTCACGAGGCCGTTGCGCTCGTCCCACGCGACGAGCGGGGTGTTGGTGCGGGTGGGCGCCTCGTCGCGACGCACGCCCGTGAACCAGAGCTCGTAGCCCGTGAGCGCCCGCTGGAGCGGCGCGACCTTGCGGCGCGCGCAGCAGAGCCCGGGGTCGCGCGAGAAGAGCTCGGCGCCGAACTCTGCGTCCTGCTCGGCGACCGTCTGCTCGGGCAGCACGTCGACGATGCGCACGTCGAGCGCGGAGGCCACCCGGTCGCGCGTCTCGTGCGTCTTCGCGAAGTGGTACCCCGTGTCGAGGAAGAGCACGTCGACGCCGGGCAGCGACTGCGCGACCACGTGCGGAAGCACGGCGTCGGCCATCGAGCAGGCGACCGCCGTGGCATCCGTCGCGAAATTGCGGGCGACCCAGGCGACGACCTCGTGGGCGGATGCCTCACCCTCGGCGAGACTGCGGAGCTCGGCGTCGCCCTGCTCGGCGAGGGCGCGAAGCTCGTCGTGGCTGCGCAGTCGCGGGGCGCGGGGCGCCAGGCCGAGGTTGCGCGCGCTCACTGCAGCGCCTCCTCATCGGCCCGGTGCGCCCACTCGGCGAAGGTCTCGTCGGTCGCGGCGTCGCGCTCGGCGAGGTAGCGGCGCACGACGCGCTCGACGTAGTCGGCGAGACCGTCGGCCGTGACCTTGAGGCCCCGCACGGTGCGGCCGGTGCCTGCCTCCTCGCGCGTCACGGAGGCGAGGCCGCCGCCGAGGTGCACCTGGAAGCCGGGGGTCTGCCCGCCGTCGCCGTCGGGGAGGAGCTGACCCTTCAGTCCGATGTCGGCGGTCTGGATGCGGGCGCAGGAGTTGGGGCATCCGTTCACGTGCAGGCTGATGGGGTGCGGCAGCTCGATGCCGGCGAGGCGCTCCTCCAGGGCGATCACGGCGTTCGTCGCGGTCTGCTTCGTCTCGACGATCGCGAGCTTGCAGAACTCGATGCCCGTGCACGCGATGGTGCCGCGACGGAAGAGGCTCGGCCGGGCCTGCAGGCCGAGGGCGTCGAGCTCGGCGACGACCCGCTCGACGTGCTGCTCCTCGATGTCGAGGAGCACGAGCTTCTGGTGCGGCGTGGTGCGGAGCCGACCCGAGCCGACCCGTTCGAGCAGCTCGGCGAGGCTCGTGAGGATCGACCCCGAGATGCGTCCGACGAACGGGGTCACGCCGATGTAGAAGCGGCCGTCGTTCTGGCGGTGCACGCCGACGTGGTCGCCCTGCGTGGTGGGCTTCGGTGCGGCGGGACCGTCGGGCAGCGGCGCCCCGAGGTACTCGGTCTCGAGCACCTCGCGGAACTTCTCGGCGCCCCAGTCGGCGACGAGGAACTTCAGCCGCGCCTTGTTGCGCAGCCGCCGGTAGCCGTAGTCGCGGAAGATCGCGGTGACGCCGTACCAGACGGCGGCGACCTGCTCGGGCGCGACGAAGGCGCCGAGCCGCACGGCGAGGTGGGCGTTCGTCGAGAGGCCGCCGCCGACCCACAGGTCGTAGCCGACGCCGAGCTCGGGGTGCTCGACCGCGACGAACGCGACGTCGTTGATCTCGTGCACGACGTCCTGGCTCGGATGCCCGGTGATGGCCGACTTGAACTTGCGAGGGAGGTTGGCGAGCTCGGGGTCGCCGATGTACTTCGCCTGGATCTCCTCGATCTGCGGCGTCGGGTCGATGAGCTCGTCGGCGGCGATGCCCGCGACCGGTGAGCCGAGGATGACGCGCGGCACGTCGCCGCAGGCCTCCGTCGTGGAGAGCCCGACCGACTCGAGGCGGCGCCAGATCTCGGGCACGTCCTCGACGCGGATCCAGTGCAGCTGGATGTTCTGACGGTCGGTGAGGTCGGCGGTGTCGCGGCCGAACTCGGTCGAGATGCCGCCGATGACCCGCAGCTGCTCGGTCGTGAGCTGGCCGCCGTCGATGCGCACCCGCAGCATGAAGTACTCGTCTTCGAGCTCGTGCGGCTCGAG
>JAPSJT010000251.1 GCA_031178045.1 Agromyces sp. | reverse complement strand
GAGCGGCCGCGAGCGGCTGCTCCTCGCCCTCGACGAAGGTGCCCTTCGGGATCGACCAGGCTGCGGCGTCCTTGCCGCGCCAGAACGGACCGCCCATGTGCCCGAGGAACACCTCGAGCTCGGACTGTCGCCGGTAGAGCAGGATGCCGGCACTGGTCTCCGCCATGCCGCCACGCTACTCGACCGGTCGGGCACCGTTGCGGCGGGCGGCGGGCGTCGACCAGACGAACGGGGGATGCGTCGGCGGCGCCTGGCCCGCCGCGGCGAGCCGCGCGAGCCGCACGGCTCCGTCGAGGGGCGTGCCGGCGGGTGCAGCGAGCTCCGCGCCGGGTGCGAGCCGGTCGAACTCGCGCTCGAACGCGGCGGTGAAGTCGCCGCCCGCTCGGAAGACCCCGCCGGTCGACGACGCGAGGCGGGGGATCCCGGGGCGCAGGGCCGCCGCGAGCGTCGCCGCGACCTCCGCTCCCGCTCGTCGCATGATGCCGGACGCCACGGGGTCGCCGGATGCCGCGAGCCCCGCGACCTCCGCCGCGAAGCCGGCGAGCAGCCCCGCCCGGTCGGCGCGCGTGAGCAACTGCCCGGGCCACGAGGGCGCCGGACCGAATCGCGCGACGGCCGCCGCGAGCAGCGCCGCGGCATCCGTCGTCACGCCGTCGTGCGTGCGGATGGCGGCCCGGAGTCCCTCGATGCCGATCCATGCGCCCGACCCGGCGTCGTCGTAGAGGTGCCCCCAGCCGCCGACGCGCACGAACTCCGATCGCAGGTCGGTGCCGACGGCGATGGCGCCCGTGCCGACGGCGACGACCGCGCCCCCGCGCCCGCCGAGCGCGCCGAGATGGGCGGTCACGGCGTCGATGGCGAGTGCGACGGGCACCGTGCCGCCCGCCGCCTCGGCGAGCTTCGCGACGGCCTCGTCGGGCGCGCCCACGAGCGAGGCGAGCCCGGTGGCTCCCACGCCGACTCCCGCGATGGCGGCGTCGGGCCACTCGAGCCGCGCGGCTCGGATCAACGCGGCCGCGACGTCGGGCGCGGTCGAGCCGGCGGATGCCACGGCGACGCGCGCGCCGTCGAGCAGCCGCGGGCCGGCGGCATCCGCTGCACCGGGATGGAGCGGCGCGAGGGCGGCCCGGGAACCGGTGCCGCCGACATCGATCCCGAGCACCCACGCGGCGCTTTCCGGGCCGCCGCCCCGTGCGGATTCGGCGGCGGATGCGAGACTCGTCACGGCCCGAGCCTACGGCTGCACCCGGCAGGCGTGGCGCGGAAACGAGGTGCCGGATCGCGGCCACATCACGATTTCGGAAATTCCTTGCATACTTTGCATCGCTCACGAATACTACTTCCAGAGTCACATTCCCGGGCGCCCGGAGCGCCGAAGAGTTTTCCAACGAGGAGGCATCCATGAAGAAGCGATTGCTGCCCGTCGCCGTGCTCGCCACGGCCGCATTCGGGCTCACCGCGTGCGCCGGCGGCTCGAACGAGGGTGGTGGCGGCGACGTGAACGCGGAGGGCGAGACGCTCACCGTCTGGATCATGGAGGGCACGAACCCCGACTCCGAGGCGTTCTTCGACGAGGTCGGCGACGCCTTCACCGAGCAGACCGGTGCCGAGCTCGACGTCGAGTTCGTGCAGTGGGCCGACGCACACGACCGGTTCGTCACCTCGATCGCGGGCGGCACGACGCCCGACGTCGCCGAGACGGGCACGACCTGGACCGCGGAGTTCGCCGACGCCGGTGCGCTCGCCCCCATCGGCGACTACGTCGACGAAGCCGATCTCAGCGACGACCTCGTCGAGGGCCTTGTCGAGTCCGGCACCTACGAGGACGAGCTCTACGGCATGCCGTGGTACGCCGGCGTGCGCTCGCTCGTCTACCGCTCCGACATCTTCGAGGAGCTCGGCCTCGAGGCGCCGACGAGCTGGGACGAGATCGTCGCCGCAGGTGAGGCGATCAAGGCAGCGCACCCCGAGATGATGGCATTCGCCGTTCCGGGCGACGCCGAGTTCCTCGTGTACCCGTGGGTGTGGGCCGCGGGCGGCGAGATCTCCGAGAAGGACGGCGACGAGTGGGCCTCCGGCCTCGCGAGCGAGGAATCGCAGGAGGGCGTCAAGTTCTACACCGACCTCGCGCTGCAGCACGGCTTCTCCTCGGCGGGCGCGACCACGTGGAAGGAGACCGACGTGCTCGACAACTTCTCGCAGGGCAACATCGCCATGGCGCTCATGGGATCGTGGACGCCGTCGGCGATCGTCGAGAAGAACGCCGAGCTCGAGGGCAAGTTCGCGGCGACCCCGATCCCCGGCAAGGACGGTGGCATCGCTCCGTCGGTGCTCGGCGGCTCGCACCTCTCGATGTTCGAGACGGCCGAGAACAAGGACCTCGCGTGGGAGTTCATGCAGCTCATGACGACCGGCGAGTTCGCCGCGAAGTGGGGCGAGCAGTCGGGCTACTTCCCGGGCCAGACCTCGCTCCTCGAGGAGACGATGAACTCCGACGACCCGCTCGTGACGCCGTTCGCCACGCAGATGGTCGACGGCGGCGCCTCCCCGCCCGTCACGCCGAAGTTCGGTGCCGTGCAGGCGAAGAAGACCACCAACACCGCCATCCAGGCGATCCTCTCCGGGCAGAAGACGGTCGAACAGGCCATGACGGATGCCGCAGCGGAGATGGACGAGATCATGAACGGCAACTGAGTACGTGACCTCGACGATCCAGGTTCCGTCGGCCACGCGGGGGGCGCAGTCCCCCCGCGCGGCCGGCGGCCCGGTGCAACGCAAGAACCCGCTCGCCCGCGCGCGGCCCTGGCTGCTGCTCGGCCCCGCGCTCGCGGTGCTCGCCGTGCTGCTGCTCTGGCCGCTCGTGCGGGTGTTCCTCTTCTCGCTGCAGGACTACGGCCTGCGCGAGATCGTGTCGGGGGAACCGAACTGGATCGGCATCGCGAACTACGGCGAGATCTTCACCGACCCCACCCTCTGGACCGTCGTCCTTCCGAACACCGTCGGCTTCGCCGTGCTCGCCGTGGCGGGCACGGTCGCCCTCGGCACGGCCGTCGCCGTGCTCATGGCCTCGCTCGGCCCCCTCTGGCGCACCGTCGTGGGCAGCGCCATCATGATCGCCTGGGCGATGCCCGCGGTCACCGGCACCTACGTCTGGGTGTGGATCTTCGACGCCGACCGCGG
>JAPSJT010000250.1 GCA_031178045.1 Agromyces sp. | reverse complement strand
TTGCTCGGGTGGGGCGCTCAGGTGGTGGGGCGCCGGGCGGTCGGGTCGGCGAAGGCGGCGATCGCCGCCCGGGCGTACGGCGTCTCGAAGGCCGCGCCGATCGTACGGGCCTCGTCGTCGAGCGACTCCTCGAAGCTCCGGGTGGCGCCGGCGTGCACGAGACGCTTCGCCTGCCCGAACGCCGCGGCGGCGCCGTCGAGCCACGAGGCGGCGATGGTGCGCGCTCGCGACTGGAGATGCTCGGGGGCGACCACCTCGTTCACGAGGCCCCATTCGAGCGCTTCGGCGGCGGTCAGTGTGCGCGAGGTGAGCGTGAGCTCGAGCGCACGCCGCGCACCGACCGCCTCGGGGAGGAGGGTGCTCACCCCGCAGTCGGGCGTGAGGCCGACGTCCGCGTACCGGCTCGCGAAGGTCGCCCGCTCGGATGCCACGACGAGATCGGCGACGAGCATGAATCCGAGCCCGCCGCCCGCGACCGGGCCCTGCACCGCGGCGACGATCGGCTTCGTGCTCGCGCGCAGCACGCGGTGACCTTCATGGATGACATCGGCGAGCTGCTCGATGATGCGCCCGGCGTCGGGCTCACCGGCGGCGAGTTGCGACATGGCCACGACGTCGCCCCCGGCGCAGAAGGCCCGGCCGTTCGCGTCGAAGAGCACTGCGGCGATGTCACTGCGCTCGGCGATCTCGTGCGCGAGGTCGCGCCACCGGTGGATCGCGTCGGGGTCGACCGCGTTGAGCCTCGCCGGTCGGTTGAGCGTGAGGTGCGCGAGCCCGTCGGTTACGTCGAAGAGGATCGCGTCATCGCCCATGGTGGAGGAGTTTACCGGCGACTCACGCGGCGGCGTGCGCCTGCTCGAGCCGGGCGGCGCGCGTCACGAGCACGTCGACCACCGTGCGCACGGCGAGCCGCTCCGCGACATCCGGCCGAACGAGCGCGACGATCTGCCGCGCCGAGGTGACGCCGCGGATGGGCTTCAGCACGACCCCCGACGACACCGTGCCCGACGTGTAACGGGGCACGAACGCGATGCCGAGCCCCGCCTCGATGAACGCCTCCATGATGCGCATGTCGCTGAACCTCTGGCTGACCTCGACCCGCTTGCCGCCCTCCTGCTCGATCGCGTGCAGGATGCGCTCGAAGGGGAACCCCGGCGGCACGCCGAGCCACGTGTCGTCGACGAGGTCGGCGGGCGTCACGTACGACCGGCCGGCGAGGCGGTGGTCGGCGGGCAGGCCGATGTCGAGGGGCTCGGTGAGCAGCGGAATCGCCTTCAGCCCGCGACCGCCCCAGGGGAGCACACCGGGCATCGTGTGCGCGAGCACGATGTCATAGTCGGCGGTGAGGTCGGGGAACTCGGCGAGCTCGGGGTCGAGGTCGGTGCAGCGCACGACGAGGCCCGCGACCTGCGACAGGTCGGTGATCACTCCGGGCAGGAGCGCGGCTCCGACCGTGGGGAACGTGAGCAGGGACACCTCGCCGCTCGGGTGGTTGCGGAACTCGTCCCACAGTGCCGAGGCGCGCTCGAGCGCGATCGCGACCTCCGTCGCACTGCGGGCGAGCGCATGGCCGGCGCTCGTGAGCACGAGACCTCGCCCGCTCCGCTCCGTGAGCGGCATCCCCGCCTCGCGTTCGAGCACCTTCAGCTGCTGCGACACCGCCGACGGCGTGCGGCCGGTGGCCTCGGCGACCGCCGTCACGCTGCCGCGTTCGGCGAGTTCCCTGAGCAGGTCGAGACGGCGAACATCCATGAAGAAACACTACAAGATCGATGAAGCATTATTCGCTTGTGCTGAAGAGTGCGGAGCGGTTCAATTGAAGAGTCGAACACGTGCAACGGCGCATCCGTCGCTCGACCATCCGCCGCCACTTTCGAAAGGAACCACCGTGTTCACGCTCCTCGCCATCCTCGGCATCGCCTCCGTCGCCGGCATCGCCGGCTCGATCGTCGTCTCCGCTCGCGACGGCTACCGCCGTCAGCCCAAGGAGACGTTCGCGCGCACCGTCTAGGTCGTCGCGCCCGCCCGGCCTGTCCGGGCGCAGGGCCGCTGCGCGGGGGAGGGACACCCCGCGGAGCGGCCCTTCGTTCGTTTCCGCAGGTCGCGCCACCGTTCCGGAACCGCCGGCGAGCCGATCTCCCCTTCCTCTCAGGCGGCGGGCACGTAGAGTATTCGGGTGACCAACGAGCCCTTCGTCCAGACCGACGCGCGCCGGCAACTCATCGAGTACATCTCGGCCGATGCCGTCTTCCACGGCGACTTCACGCTCACGAGCGGCAAGAAGGCCTCGTACTACGTCGACCTGCGCAAGGTGAGCCTCGACCACCGGGTCGCCCCGCTCATCGGCCAGGTCATGCTCGACCTCATCGCCGACGTCCCCGACGTGGCCGCCGTCGGCGGTCTCACGATGGGCGCCGACCCCATCGCCGCCGCGATCCTGCACCAGGGAGCGGCGCGCGGCCTCTCGTACGACGCATTCGTCGTACGCAAGGAGCCGAAGGATCACGGCCGGGGCAAGCAGGTCGAGGGCCCCGATGTCGCGGGCAAGCGCGTCATCGTGCTCGAAGACACCTCGACGACCGGCGGCTCGCCGCTCAAGGCGATCGAGGCGCTGCGTGCGGCCGGCGCCGAGGTCGTCGCCGTGGCCGTCGTCGTCGACCGTGCCACGGGCGCGCGCGAGGTCATCGAAGGCGCCGGCGTGCCCTACCTCGCGGCGATCGGGCTCGACGACCTGGGATTGGCCTGATGAACCGCGACGGTCGCGACTCCGACGACGCCGACTGGCTGCTCGCGCAACTCGCGAACGACGGCCCGGCGACCGAGGAGTCGCCCGTCGCACCCGCACCCGAGCCCGCTGAGACGGCTGTCGACCCTGCCGCTGCCCCGCCCGTGCCGCCCCGCCGTGAGGAATCGCTCGACTGGTTCTCGCTCGCCGAGTCGGGTTCCGAGCCGGATGCCCCGACGCGCTCGCTTCCCGTGATCGGCGGGCCCGACGTGAACGACGACGCCGTTCCGTCGGCCCCGTCGCCGTTCCCGTCCGCCGGGCCCTCCTCGCTCCAGGTCCCACCGCCCGCCTCGCCCGCCGCGCCCGTGCCGCCGTCGCCGCTCACCTCGGTCGAGCCGCCGGTCGCACCTCCGCCGGCTGCGGAGGTGCCCCCCGGGCCGGTGACGCCGTCCAACCCGTTCGCGCTCACGTGGAGTGACGACCGA
>JAPSJT010000249.1 GCA_031178045.1 Agromyces sp. | reverse complement strand
TGGGACGCGCGCTGGTATCAGGTCGTGTGGTTCACCGGGTATCCCGCCGAGCTCCCGCTGACCGACACCGGCCACGTCGCCGAGAACGCCTGGGCGTTCCTGCCCGTGTACCCCGTGATCGTCGGCGTGCTGACGTCGCTCGGCGCCTCGTGGAACGTCGCGTCAGTGCTCGTCTCGCTCGCCGCGGGGCTCGGCGCGGCGCTGGTCTTCCATCGCCTCATGTCGCGCTTCCTCGCACCCGACCGCGCCCTCTTCGCCGTCGTGCTGTTCTGCGTCGCGCCGGTGGCGCCGATCATGCAGTTCGGTTATGCCGAGTCGCTCGGATTCCTCTGGATCGCGCTCGCGCTCCTCCTCCTCGTCGAACGCCGCTACTGGCTCCTGTTCCCGGTCATCGCCGTGTGGGCGTTCACGAGGCCCGGTGCCCTCGCCTTCGCCCTCACGCTCGTGCTGCACTGGGCGTGGCGGTGGTGGCATCGCGGCGCGGAGGAGTTCCCGGTCCGCGAGCGGGTGCTCGCGGCATCCGTCGCCCTCTTCGCGGCGCTCGCCGGCGTCGCGTGGGTCGGCATCGCCTGGGCGGTCACCGGGGATTTCCACGCCTATACCGACACCGAGCTGGCGTGGCGCTCGGCGTACATCGGCTACGTCGAGCTCGTGCCGTTCACGGCCTGGTTCCAGTCGGGCGACTGGTGGCTCGGCCAGCCGTTCGGGACGCTGTCCGTGATCGCGCTCGTCGTGGCGTTCGCACTCATCGTCGCCTCGCCGGCGATGCGACGACTCGGCTTCGACATCCGCGCCTGGTCGGCGAGCTACGGGCTGTACCTCCTCGCGGTGTTCTTCCCCCAGTCGAGCACATTTCGGATCCTGGCTCCGCTCTTCCCCCTGCTCGGTGCGCTCGCGCTGCCGCGGGCGCGATGGTACCGCTGGTCGATGGTGGTGCTGTTCCTGGCGCTCCAGGTCGGCTGGCTCATGATCTGCTGGGCGATCGACGGGCGGGACTGGACTCCCCCCTGATGAGCGCGGGAATCGAGGTCGGCGGATGCCGCGTTCCGCCTACCGCGGCGCCGGGAAGCGTCATCCACAGCTTCGCGGCGATTTCCCAGCGCCGCTCGGCATACGGGATAATGGGAGGACCAGCCACGAAAGGGGTAGCTCAATGGCGGCCATGAAGCCACGCACCGGGGACGGGCCTATGGAGGCTGTGAAGGAGGGTCGCCTCATCATCGTGCGGGTTCCGCTCGAGGGTGGCGGTCGCCTCGTCGTCTCGGTGAACGACGCTGAGGCCAAGGAGCTGTACGACGTCCTCGGCGGCGTCGTGAACCCCGCCTGACCCGAGAGGTCAGGCGCCCAGCTTCACGATCTGCAACAGGCCGTCTCCCGCGGGGGAGACGGCCGTTGCTACGGCTGAGGAGGCTGCGAGTTCGGCGATGAGCTCGCGGAACGCGGTCGCGGCGTCGTCGCGGCGGGCGGGATCGGCCACGCGGCCCTTCCACAGCGCCCGGGCGACGAGCACGCTGCCGCCGGGCTTCGCCAGGCGAAGCCCGTGCTCCACGTACTCGATGACCGACGGGCCATCCGCGTCGATGAAGACGACGTCGTACGAGCTCTCGTTCATGCGCGGGAGCACCTCGCTCGCACGACCCGCGATGAGTCGCACCCGAGCGGGCGCGATGCCGGCCTCAGCGAAGTGCTCGCGGGCATGCTGCTGGTATTCGTTCTCGGTGTCGATCGAGGTGAGCATGGCCGAGCGCACCGTCTGCAGCATCCAGAGCCCCGACACGCCGACGCCCGTGCCCACCTCGATGATCGATTCGGCACGCGCGGCCGCGGTGATCACGGAGAGCTGGGCGCCGACCGCCGGAGAGACCGGTTCGATCCCGAGCTCGAGGGATTGCTGGCGCGCCTTCGCGATCGCATCGGTCTCGACGACGGATTCGTCGACGTATTTCCAGTTCAGGTCTCGATCGGACACGTGGCGGCTCCCGGGAATTCTCTCGACCCCCAAGCCTAGAGGTGCCCGCGCGCAGCATCTGAACGCCTCGCCGCCCACTATCCTGTAGAGGTGTTCGGTCTGACGTTCGAGAAACTCCTCATCATCGGGGTGATCGCCGTCTTCCTGCTCGGGCCCGAACGGCTGCCGCACTACGCGGCCCAGCTCGGACGTCTCGTGCGCTCGCTTCGCGACATGGCCAACGGAGCCAAGGACCGGATGAAGGAGGAGATGGGGCCCGACTTCGAAGACGTCGATTGGCGCAAGCTCGATCCCCGGCAGTACGACCCCCGCCGCATCATCCGCGAGGCCCTGAGCGATGTCGATCCGTTCGCGGAGCCGGCGGCACCCGTCGTTGCACGCGCGGGCGTGAACGAGAACTCGGCGTACCTCCAGCGCAAGCGCAAGCGCGAGCTGCTCGGGGCCGGCGAGGCCGCGCCGTTCGACTCCGAAGCGACCTGACCGCGGGCGGTCGAGGCCGCGCCCGTGACCGTTCGGGTCGCTCAGCGGCGCCGAAGCGCCTTGAGCGCCTTGGCGAGGCCGAGCAGCAGCGGCGCCTGGGTCTCATACTCACGTGCCGTGCGCGGCAGTTGCAGCAGCCCCGTCGTCGCCGAGACGGTGACGGGGTCGACGAAGCGCAGCAGACCCTCAGGTCCGTTGCGCCGGCCGAGGCCCGATTGCTTCACGCCCCCCATGGGCGCCGCTACCGAGGCGAACGAGCCGCGATATCCCTCGTTGATGTTCACGCTCCCGGCCTGCAGGGCCTCGGCGATGCGACGGCCTCGGCGTATCGAGCCGGTCAGGACGGCGGCGTTCAGCCCGTAGTCGCTCGCGTTGGCGGCGAAGATCGCCTCTTCGTCGCTGCCGACGAGGTACAGCGAGGCGATCGCGCCGAAGGTCTCGTCGGCGAAGACGCTCATGTCGGGCGTGACACCGGTGAGCACCGTCGGTTCGAAGCACCACGGCCCGGCGTCGGGACGCGCTCGGCCGCCGGCGAGCACGGTCGCGCCCTTCGCGAGGGCATCGTCGAGATGGGCCTGCACCCGGGCGAGCTGCGCCGCGCTCGCGAGCGAGCCGAAGTCGGGGCCGAAGCCGAGCTCGGAGCCGAGCGTCGTCGAGGCGAGGTGCTCGACGAGGGCCCGCTGGAACGGGCCGGCGATGCGCTGATGGACGTAGATGCGCTCGACCGACACGCACAACTGGCCCATCGCCGAGAAGGCGGCGTGCAGGGCGCTCAGTGCCGCTTC
>JAPSJT010000248.1 GCA_031178045.1 Agromyces sp. | reverse complement strand
CTCTGCGACGAGTCCGTGCCGTGCGGCGCGGCCGGGACGCGGCTCCTCGCCGCCGCCCGTGTGCAGCCTGCGCCCGACACCCTCGAGTCCGACGTGACGGCGGTGCTCACGAAGGTCGCGCTCGGCGAGGCGGACGCCGGGCTCGTCTACCGCACGGATGTGCTCGCCGCGGGCGACGCGGTCGACGGCATCGACGTGGCCGGCGCGGCATCCGTCGTCAATCGCTACCCGGTCGCCGCGATGACGGATGCCGCTGCGCCGACGTCGGCGGCGGCGTTCGTCGAGCTCGTCACCGGCGAGGCCGGGCGCGCCGTGCTCGACGACGCCGGGTTCGGAGCACCCTAGGTGCGGGCGGCGTCGGACCCGGCCGCCGGGCGACTCGCGTGGCCGGTGGCGGTCGTCGCCGCGGTCGCTCTCGCGCTCCTCGTGCTGCCGATCGTCGGGCTCGTCGCACGCGCGCCCTGGAGCGAGCTGCCCGAACTGCTCGCTCGCGCTTCGGTGCTCGAAGCGCTCGTGCTCTCGTTCGGCACGGCGCTCGTCTCGACCGCGGTGTGCCTCGTGCTGGGCGTGCCGCTCGCGGCGCTGCTCGCGCGAGCGGCGGCGTGGCGTGCGCTTCCTCGACGCCTGCTGCGCGCCGCGGTCACGGTGCCGCTCGTGCTGCCGCCCGTCGTCGGCGGCATCGCGCTGCTGCTGCTGCTCGGGCGGCGCGGGCTCATCGGCGGCCCGCTCGAAGCGGCGTTCGGCATCACGCTGCCGTTCACGACGGGCGCGGTGGTCATCGCGCAGGTGTTCGTCGCACTGCCGTTCCTCGTGTTCGCGGTCGAGGGAGCGCTTCGTAGCGCCGATCGTCGCACCGAGCTCGCGGCGGCGACGCTCGGCGCCTCGCGATGGCAGGTCTTCCGCTTCGTGACGCTGCCGCTCGTCGCGCCCGGTGTCGCGGCCGGGGCGGTGCTCTGCTTCACGCGCGCACTCGGGGAGTTCGGCGCGACCATCACCTTCGCGGGGTCCCTGCCCGGTGCCACTCGCACCCTGCCGATCGCGAGCTACCTCGCGATGCAGTCCGATCCCGATGAGGCCGTCGCGCTCGCGCTGCTGCTCCTCGCCGTCTCGGTGATCGTGCTGCTGAGCCTTCGCGACCGCTGGGTCCCGGGAGTGCGAGCATGAGCCCGGAGGCGGCGGGCACGTCGGGGGGAGCGGTCGCCGACCCCGCCCACCCGGCGCTGCACGCCGACGTCCGCGTCATGCGCGGGCGATCGCAGGTCGCCGCCCGGTTCGACGTCGCGCCGGGGCATCCGCTCGCGATCATCGGGCCGAACGGGGCCGGCAAGTCGAGCGTGCTCGCCGCGATCGCGGGGCTCCTGCCGCTCGCAGCGGGCCAGGTGCGCATCGGCGGGCGTCGTGTCGACGCGCAGCCGCCCGAACAGCGCCGGATCGGGGTCGTCTTCCAGGACTACGTGCTCTTCCCGCACCTCACGGTGCTCGACAACGTCGCGTTCGCGACGCGCATGCGCGGATCGCGGGCGCGTGCTCGCGCGGCCGCCGAACCCTGGCTCGAGCGATACGGACTCTCGGCCCTCGTCGACCGGCGCCCCGCGGAGCTCTCCGGCGGGCAGGCGCAACGCGTCGCGCTCGCGCGCGCCCTCGCGGCCGAACCCGACGTGCTGCTGCTCGACGAGCCGATGTCGGCGCTCGACGTCGAGGTGCGAGCCGGGATGCGCGCCGAGCTCGCGATCCACGTGCGCGAGTTCGGCGGCGCGACGGTGCTCGTCACCCACAGCCCCGCGGATGCCGCGGCGCTCGCCGACACGGTGCTCGTGCTCGAGTCGGGCGCGGTGACGCAACGCGGAACGCTCGCCGAGCTGCGCGCCGACCCGGCGACCCCGTACGTCGAGCGGATGCTCGCGGCATCCACGTCGGACTGAGTCGTTCGTCGCGTCAGGCCCGAGTCGCCACCGGGGCGGCGGATGCCCGGACGGTCAGCGCGGAGCGTCGAAGCGCACGGCGGCGGGTTCGGCCCCGACGGCGGCGGGCCAGTCGTCGACCTCGAACGTGAACTCCGCGATCGCGCAGGTCGGCATGTGCTCGATCGTGCCCGACAGCTCGAAGGCGAGCTCGGAGAGCCCGGGGTCGTGCGCGACGACCATCGCGACGGTGACGCCGGGATCGAACTCGGCCACGATGCTCATGATCGTCTCGGGAGAGGACCCGTACAGGCGCTCATCGAGCACGACGACCTCGGGCGACAGCTCGAGCTGCTCGGCGATCAGTGCGGCCGTCGACCTCGCGCGCACCGCGGTGCTCGAGCGGATCACCTCGGGCACGACGCCCCGCTCGCGAAGCCGGCGCCCCATCTCGGGCGCATCCCGCAGACCGCGCGCGTTGAGCGGCCGCTCGTGATCGTCGAGTCCGGGGTCGCCCCAGCTCGACTTCGCGTGCCGCACGATCAGCAGCGTCTTCACGAGAGCTCCGTCCTCGCCGCGAGTCCCGCGGCGAACTCGAGCACGCACAGCGCGGCGAGCCGCACCGTGCGTTCATCGGCGGCGTCGATGGTCGCGTCGATCTCGACGAGGTCGGCGCTGCGCACGCGATCGTCGGATGCCGCGGCCCGCACGAGCGCCCGCAGCTCCCACGCCGCGAGGCCGCCCGGCACCGAGGCCGGGCACGCCGGGGCGACGGACCGGTCGCACGCATCGACGTCCACGTCGAGGTGCACGGTGCCGCCGGCGGCACCGGCGATCGCGACGGCCTCGGCCATCACGGCGGCGGGACTCCGGCCGTGGAGTTCGTCGCGGTGCACGACGGTGATGCCGAGTTCGGCGGCGCGCCGCGCATACGCCGCCGAGTTCGCGAAGTCGGCGATCCCGATCTGCACGATGCGGCGCGGGTCGAGCCCCGCCTCGACGAGGCGGCGCACCGGCGAGCCGTTCGAGACGCCGTCGCGCAGGTCGTGGTGCGCGTCGATCGTCACGAGGCCGGCGCGGTCGAGGCCATCGCCCCACGCGCCGAGCGCGGTGGCGACCGTGACGGAGTTGTCGCCGCCCAGGGCGATGACCGCCCGGGCGCGGTCGAGCGCTCCGGCGACCGCCGCGATCGTGCGTTCCTCACCCGCGGGCCCGTCGGGCTCCTCCACGTCGCCGGCGTCGGCGAACCGCAGCTCGCCGAGGTCGCTCGGGTCGGCGGCGTCGCCCGATGTGCGATCGGGCATGAGTGCCGGGCTGTATCGCTGGAGGGCCGC
>JAPSJT010000247.1 GCA_031178045.1 Agromyces sp. | reverse complement strand
CCCGCCGAGGAAGTCGAGGAAGGCGGTCACGGGGTCGCTCGTGAGGGCGCGAACGCGATCGGCGAGCCGCGGCCCGTACTCGGTCGGGATGACGCCGAACTGGCGCAGGAAGTCGAACCGCGTCTCGACGCTCGTGCCGATGACGGTCGCGCCGCGCATGCGGGCGAACTGCGCGGCGAGGCATCCGACCCCGCCTGCGGCAGCGGTGATCACGACGGTGTCGCGAGGCGTGAGCCCGAGCCCCTCGACGGCGTTCCACGCGGTCGTGCCGGCCGTGTAGAGCGAACCCGCGACCTCCCACGAGAGGGCAGGCGGACGCGCCAGCAGGTTGGCCTCGGGCACGATCACGTGGGTGGCCTGCGCGCCGTGGTCGACGAAGCCCATGACCTCGTCGCCTCGGGAGAACCGCTGCGCGCCCGGGCCCGTTGCGATGACGACGCCCGCGAGGTCGCGGCCCTGCCGCGCGGGGAGGTCGACGGGCCAGCGCTCGGGGTGGTCGCCTCGGCGGATGGCGCTCTCGACCGGGTTCAGTCCGGCGGCGAACACCTCGACGAGCACTTCGCCGTCGCCGGGTTCGGGAGTCGGCACCTCGACGACCTCGAGCACCTCTGGGCCGCCGAAACCGGAGAACCGCACTTCGCGTGCCATCTCGCACCTCCACGTGAGCGGATACCACCATTGTCCGCCTTCCGGCGGCCGAACGGCTGAAACGCTCAGCCGGTGCTCGATCGGCGCTCAGGGTGCGGCGTCGGGTGCCGTGCGAGCGCCGAGTGCGGCCTGGTAGAGATCGCGCTTGCCGAGCCCGCTCTCGGCGGCGACGAGGGCGGCGGCATCCTTCAGGCGAGTGCCGGATGCCGCGAGCGCGAGCACTCGGTCGAGGGCGCCTGCGGCATCCGCCTGCTCGGCTGCCGCACCGCCGACGACGATGCAGATCTCGCCCCGTACGCCCGCCTCGGCCCAGCTCGCGAGTTCCGCGAGACCGCCTCGGCGCACCTCCTCGTGGAGCTTCGTGAGCTCACGGCAGACCGCGGCGGGGCGTTCGGGGCCGAACGCGTCCGCGAGCGCACCGAGGCTCGCCGCCAGCCGCGACGGCGCTTCGAAGAAGACGAGCGTTCGCCGGTCGCCCGCGAGCTCGGCGAGTCGTCGGGCCCGCTCGCCGGCCTTGCGCGGCAGGAAGCCCTCGAAACCGAATCGGTCGGTGGGCAGCCCCGACACTGCGAGCGCCGTGATGACCGCGGAGGGCCCGGGGATCGCCGTCACCTCCACGCCGCCCGCGACGGCGGCCTGCACGAGCGGGAACCCCGGGTCCGACACCGTCGGCATGCCGGCATCGCTCAGTACGAGGAGGTCGGCACCGCGGGCGAGCTCGACGAGCTCGTGGGCCTTCTGCCGCTCGTTGTGCTCGTGGAGGGCGATGAGCCTCGGGCGATTGGCGATGCCGAGGCCGGCGAGCAGCCGCTGCGTCACCCGGGTGTCCTCCGAGGCGACGACCGCGGCGCCCTCGAGCGCCTCGCGCAGCCGCGCCGAGGCATCGCCGAGGTTGCCGATGGGCGTGGCCGCGAGGATGATCATGGCTCCAAGTCTCGCGCATGGTCGTCACGCCCGCCCGCGGCCCGCGCGATTACTCTGGGGCGCATGAGTGTTGCGACCGAGGCTGCCGCGAGCTCCAGCGCAGTCGAGGCCCGCGGCACCCGCCTCGACGCGTGGTGGGATCGCGTGCTCTCGACGCCCCGTCGTCGGGCGCTCTGGTACTGGGGCGGCCCGATCCTCGTCGCCCTGATCGCCGCGGTGCTGCGCTTCTGGAACCTCGGCCATCCGCAGGCGATCGTCTTCGACGAGACGTACTACGTGAAGGACGCCTGGACGCTCCTCCAGAACGGCTACGAGTCGAGTTGGCCCGAGGGTGCCGACGAGGATTTCGCCCGCGGCGACGCGGGGATCTTCCTCGACGACCCCTCGTACGTCGTGCACCCGCCGCTCGGCAAGTGGATGATCGCGCTCGGCATGCTGCCGTTCGGCGCGGGCGATGCCTTCTGGTGGCGAGCGAGCACGGCGTTCGCGGGCACCGCCGCGGTGTTCCTCGTCGCGCTCGTCGCCCGCCGCCTCTGGCCGTCGACGCTCGTCGCCGTCCTCGCCGCGTTCCTCCTCGCCGTCGACGGGAACGCGATCGTCATGTCCCGCGTCGCGCTGCTCGACAACTGGGTCATGCTCTTCGCGCTGCTCGCCTTCTGGTTCGTGCTCCTCGACCGCGCGCACGCCCGGCGTCTGCTGGAGCAACGCCTCGACGCGGCGCGCGCGAGCGGCTACGACCCCCACTACGGCCCGGCACTGTGGGCTCGGCCATGGGTGCTCGCCGCGGGTGCCGCGCTCGGAGCGGCGTGCGCGGTGAAATGGTCGGGCGTGTGGTTCCTCGCGGCCTTCGGCCTCTACCTCGTGATCGTCGACGCACTCGCGCGACGACGGGCGGGCGTGCCGTTCTGGCTCACGGGCTCCGTGCTGAAGCAGGGGCCGGTGACGTTCCTGCTCCTCGTTCCCGTCGCAGCCCTCGTCTACCTCGCGTCGTGGACGGGGTGGCTCGTCACCGACGGGGGCTACTACCGGCACTGGGCCGACGAGGCTGCCAATCGGGCGACGGGCTGGTTCGAGTGGGTGCCGCCCGCCCTGCAGAGCCTCTGGCACTACCACCAGTCGGCGTACACCTACCACATCGGCGTGCACGGCGATCACCCGTCGCAGTCGAATCCGCTCACCTGGCTCCTCATGGTGAAGCCGACGAACATGTACTTCTCGGCGACCGAGGACGGCAGCGGCGGATGCGGCGCCGACACCTGCTGGGAGTCGATCATCGGCATCGGCAACCCGCTCATCTGGTGGGCCGCCGCGCTCGCGTGCCTCTACGTGCTCTACCGGCTCGTGCGCTACCGCGAGTGGCAGCTCGGTGCGATCCTCGCGGGACTCGCCGCCGGGTACCTGCCGTGGCTCATGTACCTCGACCGCACGGTGTTCCAGTTCTACTCGATCGCATTCCAGCCCTACACCGTGCTCGCCCTCACCGCGGTGATCGCCCTCATCCTCGGCCGGCGCGACGACCCGACATGGCGCCGCGAGCGCGGCATCGCGACCGTCGCCGTGTTCCTCGGCTTCGTGCTGCTCGTCTCGGCGTTCTACTACCCGATCTGGACCGGCATGGCCGTGACCCCCGAGTTCCGCCAGCTGCACTTCTGGTCGCCGAGCTGGGTCACGTGAGC
>JAPSJT010000246.1 GCA_031178045.1 Agromyces sp. | reverse complement strand
CCGCCACGGGTTGGAGGGGAACCAGTCCGTTGCGGTCGCCGCCCACGTGGACTGCAGCACCGCCGGATACGCCCCCGACGTGCGGAACACCGCCCAGCTCCCGGCCGGTACCTCGATGGCGTCGAGGTCGTCGGGCAGCGCTGTCGTCTCGGTGACGGCGACGCCGTGGAGGTACGTCGACTCGCTTCCCTCCGTGTAGTCGGGGTCGACGTCGGCACTCACCTGGAGGAGCCCCGCCGGGTCGGTGTTGCTCATGCCCTTGAGACGGACGTGCTCGGCCTGGGGCAGCGAGGCGATGTGCGCCTCGATGTGCGGGTTGGCGCCGTGGTGGATGAGCGGTACGCGGGCCGAGTGGCCGACGAGTCGGAACGCGGGTCGATCTGCGATTCGGGTGTCCATCGTGGTGTTCCCTTCTACGGTCAGGCGGAACCTGAGCTGCGGTTGCGTACGAAGGGGGCCGCCGTCTCGGCGCACGTCAGCCGGGCCGACGCCGTGCACCGATCGGAAGGCCCGACTGAATGCCTCAGTCGAGCCGTAGCCGTAGCGCACCGCGATCTCCAGCAGGTCACCCTCACCGAGGACGTCAGCCGCGGCGAGGGCCATGCGGCGTCGCCGCACGTACTCGGACAGCGGCATGCCGGCCAGCGACGAGAACATCCGGCGGAGGTGGTACTCCGTCGTGCCGAGACTGCTCGCCAGCCCGGTGACGTCGATCTCGTCGGTGAGGTGATCCTCGACGAACTCGACGAGTCGGTTGAGCTCTGCGATCACGGCTTCCCCTTTCGACAGCAAGCCTGTCGGTCGCCCTCGACCGCCCGCCCGACAATCCCGGTCCGATCCGATCGCGGCACGCCCGCGGCCGGCGCCGTCAGCGCCGGGGGATCGTCGAGCCGCGGATCACGAGCCGCACGGGCTGGTACTCGGTGCCCGAGCGCTGCTCGTCGTCGAGCGCGGTGAACACGCGCTTCGCCGCCGTGCGGCCGAGCTGCTGGAGGTTCGCGTCGATGCTCGTGAGCTCGGGCCGGGAGTTCGTCGCGAGCACCTCCCAGTTGTCGTAGCCGATGACCGCGACGTCTTCGGGAACGCTCCGCCCGAGGTCGCGCAGCGTGTCGAGCACGCCGCGCGCGATCTGGTCGGAGCCGCACACGATGCCGTCGACCTCGGGGTGCTGGGCGAGGAGGAGCGCCGCGGCATCCCGGCCCCAATGCTCGGACCACACCGAGAACATGGCGTCGCCGACGAGCTCGAGCCCCGCGGCCTGCAGGCCGTCGCGCACCCCGAGCAGCCGGTCGCGGGCGGCGGCGTACGCGGGGTCGCCGCTGATGTGGGCGATGCGACTGCGGCCGCACGAGATGAGGTGCTCGACCGCGAGCCGGCCGCCCGCGCGGTTGTCGGGCGTGATCGAGAGGTCGTTCTGATCATCCGATGGGGCGTACGCGTAGACGACCGGCACGGGCAGCGTGCCGAGCGAGGGTCGCGGGTCGGTCTGGCGACCCACGACGATGATGCCGTCGACGCGGCGGTTGAGGAGCGCCTTGAGGTGATGCTGCTCGCGGATGGCGTCGCCCCTCGCGTCGCAGAGGAACACGTTGACCTGGCCGGCACCGAACGCGTCTTCGGCGCCCATGAGGATCGGGATGACGAACCGGCCCTCGAGGTCGCTCGTGAGCAGGCCCACGGTGCCCGTTCGACCCGCGAGCAGGCTGCGCGCCAGCTGGTTCGGAGTGAAGGACAACTGCTCGGCGGCCTCGAGCACGCGGCGCCGCGTGGCGGGGGCGACCTCGTCACGACCGTTGATCGCCTTCGATGCGGTGGCGATCGACACGCCGGCCAACTGGGCGACATCGCTGAGTGTCGCAGTTCGGCCCGGACCGGCACTCTCAGTTCGCACCATCGCGACCCCCTCCGTGACGCAAACGTTACCGGATCACGCTCTTGACGCGACCCGAACCCCAAGGGTAACGTACCGAAAAGCATTTCGGTATTTTCGAACCCCCGGCCGGAATGCCCATTGCACCCGGGCCCATTCCGGCCCGCTCAATGACGAGTCAGAGGAGAGACCATGAGCAGCACCAAACGCCGCCTGCGCGGCATCGCCGGCGCCCTCATCGCCGGCGCGATGCTCGTCGGCGCGTCGGCGTGTGCCAGCGCCGAGCAGACGAGTTCGAGCCTGGCCGACGCCGGACCCGAAGGCGTCGACGACGGCAGCACCCTCACGCTGTGGACCCGCGCGCCGCTCGAGAAGCAGGCGAAGCTCCTCGTCGAGGCCTACAACGAGAGCCACGAGAACCAGGTCGAGCTCACCGTCGTGCCGAACGACGACTACGTCGCGAAGGTCGGCGCGGCAGCCGGCTCGGGCGGGCTCCCCGACCTCTTCGCCGCCGACATCGTCTACGTGCCCAACTGGGTCGAGCAGGGCCTCTTCCAGGACATCTCGGCGCAGATCGACGGCCTCGACTTCAAGGACGAGATCAACGAGGGCCACCTCTCCGCGGGCACCCTCGACGGCAAGGAGCACGTGCTCCCGTTCGTGCTCGACCTCTCGATGCTCTTCTGGAACAAGGAGCTCGCCACCGAGGCCGGCCTCGACGCCGAGGCGGGCCCCGCGAACCTCGAGGAGTACGCCGAGTGGGCGAAGGCCATCCAGGCGCTCGGCAAGCCCGACACGTACGGCACGGCGACCGGCCTGAACTGCGGCGGATGCCTCGTCTTCACGTGGTTCCCGAGCATCTGGGCCGACGGCGAAGAGGTGCTCTCCGAGGACGGCGCCGAATCGCTCCTGAACAGCGACACCGCGAAGGCCGTCTACGACACGTGGAACGACCTGTGGGAGTCGGGCGCCGTGCTGCCCTCCTCGCGCGACGAGGCCGGCCCCACGTGGACCGCCGCGTTCACCGAAGGCAAGGTGGGCCTGATGTTCTACCCCGCCACGCTGCTCTCCTCGACGCCGTTCGATGTGGGCGTCGCGGGCATCCCGGGTCCTGAGGGCGGTGCGTCGACGTTCGTCGGCGGCGACGGCCTCGGTATCTCGAAGGACTCGAAGAAGTCCGCCCAGGCATGGAACTTCCTCAACTGGATGATGTCGGAGGAGGCCCAGGTCGGCGTGCTCGCGCAGAACAACGACGTGGTCTCGCGCGCCGACCTCGCCTCGAACGAGTACTCGGAGAAGGACCCGCGCCTCGTCACGATCAACGAGGTCGCCGGCAACGGCGACACCCCGGTCGCGATCAACTTCCAGCAGGCCTTCAA
>JAPSJT010000245.1 GCA_031178045.1 Agromyces sp. | reverse complement strand
GCGGCGTGCCGCTGCGTCGTTATCTGCCGTTGTCGGCGGCCGCGGGCCTCGCGTGGGCGTGCTACAACGTCGGGATCGGCGCGGTCCTCGGCGCCCTCCTGCGCGAGTCGCCCCTGCTCGCGGTCGCCGTCTCCGTTCCGGTCGCGATGGCGCTCGGGCTCATCGTCGACCGGACGGTCGCGAGGCTCGATGCCGCGCGGGCATCGAGCCTCGACGAGTCGGGCGGTGAGCCTACTCCCCCGCCAGCCCCCCGATGAGGTGGCCGAACGGGCGATCGAGCGCGAACGGGTCGTTCACGAGCGCCGAGCGGTCGGTGCGCTCGACGAGCGCGGCGAACTCCTCGGCGCCGCGGAAGATGCGGTCGGGCAACGATCGCACCCCGTCTCCGCCACCGCCCCAGTCGGCGGTCGCCGCGAACACGCCCGTGGTCACCGGGATCGCGTGCAGGTAGGTGAACAGCGGCCGGATCGCGTAGTCGATCGCGAGCGAGTGCCGGGGCGTACCCCCGGTCGCTCCGATGAGCACGGGCAGGTCGGTGAGCGCCTGCGGGTCGATCACGTCGATGAACGACTTGAAGAGACCGGCGTAGCTCGTCGAGAAGATCGGCGTGACCGCGATGAGGCCGTCGGCGGTCGAGACCGCATCGAGCGCCTCCTGCAGCTTCGGCGGCGCGAAGCCGAGGAGCAGGTGGTTCGTGATGTCGTGCGCGAGGTCGCGCAGCTCGAACGTGCTCACCTCGACCTCGACCCCGCGCTCGCCGAGGATGCTGACCGCATCCGCGGCGAGACGATCGGCGAGCTGCCGCGTGGAACTCGGCGTCGACAGGCCGGCCGAGACGACGACGATGCGCTTGGCGGTCATCGCGCCACCCCCGCCCGGGTCGCAGCGGGTCCGAAGGCGGAGCCGGAACGATTCGCCGCCGGCGCCTCGTCCTTCACCGCGACGGTGTCCTGGTAGGGCGAGCCGAGCGTGAGGTTGTCGCCGCGATTGGGGTTCGGCGTGGCCTGTCGCGGAGCCTCGTCGCCGTACTTCGCCGCGACGAGGGACGCGTGCGTCGGCGCATCCGGCACCTCGGCCGGACGGTCCTTCGCGAACTCGCGCCGCAGCACCGGCACGACCTCGCCGCCGAGCAGGTCGAGCTGCTCGAGTACGGTCTTCAACGGCAACCCCGCGTGGTCCATGAGGAACAGCTGGCGCTGGTAGTCGCCGACGTAGTCGCGGAAGCCGAGCGTCTTGTCGATGACCTCCTGCGGGCTGCCGACCGTGAGCGGCGTCTGCTGCGTGAAGTCCTCGAGGCTCGGGCCGTGGCCGTAGACGGGAGCATTGTCGAAGTACGGACGGAAATCGCGTACCGCGTCCTGCGAGTTCTTGCGCATGAAGACCTGGCCGCCGAGGCCGACGATCGCCTGTGCGGCGGTGCCGTGGCCGTGGTGCTCGAAGCGCTGACGGTACAGCGCGATCATGCGCTGGGTGTGCGACGCGGGCCAGAAGATGTGGTTCGCGAAGAAGCCGTCGCCGTAGAACGCGGCCTGCTCGGCGATCTCGGGGGTACGGATGGAGCCGTGCCAGACGAACGGCGGCACGCCGTCGAGCGGTCGCGGCGTGGAGGTGAAGCCCTGCAGCGGCGTGCGGAACTTGCCCTCCCAGTCGACGACGTCCTCGCGCCAGAGGCGGTGCAGCAGTTCGTAGTTCTCGATGCCGAGCGGCAGCCCCTGCCGGATGTCCTTGCCGAACCAGGGGTAGACCGGGCCGGTGTTGCCGCGGCCGAGCATGAGGTCGGCGCGGCCGCCCGACACGTGCTGGAGCATCGCGTAGTCCTCGGCGATCTTCACCGGGTCGTTGGTCGTGATGAGCGTCGTCGCGGTGGACAGCTGCAGTGTCGAGGTCTGCCCGGCGATGTACGCGAGCGTGGTCGTGGGCGACGAGGACCAGAACGGCGGATTGTGGTGCTCGCCGAGCGCGAAGACGTCGAGCCCGACCTCCTCGGCGTGCTTGGCGATCGTCAGCGTCGCCTGGATGCGCTCGGCCTCGGTCGGCGTGCGACCGGTGGTCGGGTCCTGCGTGATGTCACTGACGGTGAAGATTCCGAACTGCATCTCGCCCTCCTGGGCCTTCGTGTCCATTCCATGCATTTGCATGCACTCCTATCGAACGGATGCCCCGCCCGAACTATTCCCGCGTACTCCGGCCATCTCCACCACCGCCTCGGCGGCCTCCGCGAGCGCCAGGCCGTAGCCTCGCCCGTGGCCCGCCGCATGCACGGCGAGCGGATGCAACTGGTGCAGCGGTACCCGCTCGCGCCAGCCGGGGCGCAGGGGCGCGGCCCGATCGTACGCCGCCAGCACCTCGTCGAGGAAGGGGCAGCCGAAGAGCGCGAGCATCGCGAGATCGGTCTCGCGATGGCCGCCGTGCGCGGCCGGATCGATGAGCACGACACCCTCGGCCGACCACAGCACGTTGCCGTTCCAGAGGTCGCCGTGGATGCGCGCCGGCGGTTCACCGTCGTCGAAGACGCCCGAGGCGATCGCGGCAGCGGCACGTCGCACGATCCGAGCCTCGTCGGGCGTGGTGTTGCCCGCCCGCTCGGCGACCTCGAGATAGGGCAGCACCCGATCGCGTGCGTAGAACCGGCCCCACGTGGACTCCTCGGCCGCGGGCAACGGCCGACGGCCGATGAAGAGGGGACCCTCCCAGCCGTCGGGGCGGGCTCCGAACGAACGGGCTCCGGCGGCGTGCGTGCGCGCGAGGGCCGCACCGAACGCCGCGGCGGCCGCGCGGTCGGGCGCCGTCTGCCCCACGCGCTCGAGCTCGATCCGGCCCGATGAGACGGCGAGCACCTCGACCGTGCGAGCGCCGCCCGCGGCGCCGAGCCAGACGAGTCCCGCAGCCTCGGCCTCGAAGAATCCGTCGGGCGCGTCGGGGCGCTGCTTCACGATCGTCTCCACCCGGCCAGTGTGTCCCATACAGAGCAGCGGCGCCTAGACTCGCCGTGATGGGCACCATCTCGGTCATCGTCCCGTGCCGCGACGACGCGGAGTTCCTGACCGCGTGCCTCGACGCCCTCGCGGCGCAGTCCCGCCCCGCCGACGAGATCATCGTCGTCGACAACGGCTCGACCGACGCGACGGTCGAGGTCGCCACGGCGCACGGCGCTCGCGTGGTGAGCGAACCGCTGCGGGGAATCTGGCCTGCGACGGCCGCCGGGTTCGACGCGGCATCCGGCATGCTCCTCGCCCGTCTCGACGCGGACTCGGTGCCGGCTGCAGAC
>JAPSJT010000244.1 GCA_031178045.1 Agromyces sp. | reverse complement strand
GCGCCCGTGCCGGCCTCGCCTTCCCAGTAGAACTCCGCGCGCATGAGCGTACGAGCCACCGGCTGCTCCGACCAATCGAAGTTCACGGCCGTGCCGAGTGCCCGCCCGGCAGCCCATTCGACATGCGGGCACAGCGCCCGCGGCGAGGAGTGCACGAACAGCACGCCTCGCGCGGCGCGCACGGTCCGCGTGAGCTTCTCCGCCATCTCCGTCTCCGTTCCTCGAGGTGCGTCTTCCCCTACGACCTCGGAACGCCGGATGGCGAGTGTTCGATTGTCGACGGCATGCCGTCATGGGCGATTATGCCCCGGATCTGGGGCCAAGACAAGGTCATGCGGCGCGCTCCCCCGGTCTGCCGGTCAGTCACCGGAGTCGCCCGGAACAGTATGCTCGGTGAAACGATCTCAGTCCTCGGAGGCACCATGGCCGTACGCGACGCACTCCTCGCCCTGCTCACGATGGGTCCGGCGTACGGGTTCGCCCTTCACGGGGGGCTTTCGCTGCGCACGGGCGGTCGACGTGCCGTGAACGTCGGCCAGACGTACGCGACGCTCGAGCGGCTCACGAAGCAGGGCTTCGTCGAGTCGGCAGGCACGACCGAGGACGGACTCCCCCTGCATCGCCTCACGACGAGGGGTGAGCAGTCGGCGCGGGCCTGGCTCGGCGGAGCGGATGCCGCGGGGGCCGACGCGTGGGACGAGACGCTCGATCGCGTGCTCATCGCGTGTTCGCTGCCGGGCTGGGACGCGGCGGCCACCGTCGAACAGGAACGCGCTCGCTGGCTGGTGCGTCGCGACGACGCCGCGGCGGCCACGGGCGGGAGCACGGCGGCGGTGGCGGATGCGCCTGCTGACGATGGTGGCGGCGGTGCGGCGGGCGTGGGGTCGGCGCTCGCGCGCCTCGCGGCATCCGCTGATCTCGCTCGGGCGGAGGCGATGCTCGACTGGCTGCGGACGGCGGAGATCTCGGACGAGCTCGCGATCGAACCCCTGAGCGAGCGGCCCCGTCGGGGTCGGCGGCCCGCCTCGGCGGCCACCGCGACCTCGGCTCAGGCCTCGGCCAGCTCGTAGCTCTCGACGATCGCGAGATCGAGCGGGAACTCCACCGGGAAGTCCCCGAAGAGCAGTCGCCCGGCACTGGCAGCCGCCTCGCGGACCGCCTCGGCGACGGCGTCGGCCATGTCGCGCGGGGTGTGCACGATGATCTCGTCGTGCAGGAAGTACACGAGATGCGGCGATCGCTCGAACACCTGGCCAGACCGGGATGCCGGCGTCGGCGCATCATGCTCGGCGGCGATGACGTGGAGCCGCCCGCGAAGCGCAGCCATCCAGCACAGCGACCACTCGGCCGCGCTGCCCTGCACGACGAAGTTCCGCGTGAAGCGGCCCCAGTCGCGGGCACTCGATCGCGCACGTCGCTCGTCGGCGGCGGTGGCCTCGGGGTCGCTCGCGCGCGCCTGCACGGCGCGCCACTCGGCCGAGGGCGGCGGAGACGAGCGGCCGAGAAGCGTCGTCACCGACAGGCCGCGTTCACCGTCGCTCGCTGCTCGATCGACGAGGGCCATGGCTCGGGGGAAGGCCCGCGCGAGTCGCGGCACGAGCCGCCCGCTCTCTCCGGTCGTCGCGCCGTACATCGCGCCGAGGATCGCGTACTTCGCCTCCTCACGCGTGGCCACGACGCCCGCGTCGACGAGACCGCGGTAGAAGTCGCGACCCCGGCTCGCGGCGGCCATCGCGGTGTCGCCCGCGAGTCCGGCGAGCACGCGCGGCTCGAGTTGCGCGGCATCCGCGACGACGAGCGTCCAGCCGGGGTCCGCGACGACGGCGCCGCGCACGAGCTTCGGCAACTGCAGGGCGCCGCCACCCGACGTGGCCCACCGTCCGGTCGCCGTGCCCCCCGGCACGTAATCGGGCCGGAACCGGCCATCGACGATCCACTCGTCGAGCCACGCCCAGCCGTTCGCGCTCATCAGTCGCGCGAGCTTCTTGTACGCGAGGAGCGGCTCGATCGCGGGGTGATCGTGTTCGCGGAGCTCCCACTTCGCCGTCGAGTCCACTTGCACCCCCGCCCGCCGCAGGGCACGGAGCACGTCGGCCTGCGAGTCGAGGTTCACGGATGGCGCATCGAGGGCGGCTCGCACCTCGGAGGCGAGCGCCTCCATGCGGCTCGGCTTGCGCCCCGGAGCGGGCCTGGCGCCGAGCTCGACCTCGAGCAGCGCCTCGTGCACCGAGCGATCCCATGGAAGGCCGGCCGCATGGAGCTCCGCCCCGATGAGCGCCCCCGCGGATTCCGCGGCGAGCAGCAGACGGAGCGCCGTCGGCGCATTGCTCGCGTCGACGAGTGCGAGCTGCCGCGACAGCTCCTCTGCGACCGCCGACGCGGGGTCGAGGGTGGCCGCCGGCGTCGCGGCATCCGGCGCCCGGACGGCACCGGGCACGGCTGCCGGGATGCCGAGGGCGGAGGGCATCGAGGCGAAGTCGGTCAGGTCGAAGAGCGTCGTGTGCACGGATGCGGCCGGCGGAGGCTCGGCGGAGCCGCCCGCCTCCGCGGGCCCGATGGCGAGCCACGAGGGCCGCTCGAACCGCCCGGTCGATCTCGCGTCGGCGGTCGTCGTCGAGCGGTCGAGGATCGCCGCGCCGAGTCGCAGGTCGTGGCAGCGGTCGACCCGCACGCCGGCCTCGAGCAGTCCCGGGTACCACCGCCGGGTGTCGGACCACACCCAGCGCGGATGCCGCGTCGCCTCGAGCTCGCGGATGGTCTCGGCGACGTCACGGTCGGCGACCTCGGCGACGAGTTCTCGAGGGCGATCGGGGTCGAGGAACGCGACGCGGCCCTCCACTCCCCCGCCGACGACGATCTGCACCTCCTCATTCTCGTCGCCGCCGCCGACAGTGTCGGAGGGGGGCGCGACCATGGAGGCATGTCGGGAAGAAGGGCGCGGCCGTGGTCGCCGTGAGGTTCGCATGCCGGCACGGCGCCGCCGAGGAGGAGGGCGTCGTGACGCTCCGCCGCGTGTGTCCGCTCTGCATGCTGCTCGACGAGACGCACCGATCGCGCAGCGAGCTCCTCGGGCGCGTCGCCCCGCCGCATCGTGCCGCCCTCGCGCGCGAGACGCGGATCGGCGCGAGCTACGACTGGCGGTGCGAACGCGGCCATGACCGGTACCCGGCGACCGTGCGCGAGGTGCTCACCGGGCCGGGGTGCCCCAAGTGCTGGAACAACGCCGCCGGGCCGACGTCCGTGCATGAGGCCGGTGTCGCCTTCATGAA
>JAPSJT010000063.1 GCA_031178045.1 Agromyces sp. | reverse complement strand
TTCGCCAGCGCGAGGCTCACGACGAGCGCCTGCAGGAACTCGGACTTGCCCGAGCCCGTCGTGCCGGCGACGAGCGCGTGCGGCCCGTCGCGCGAGATGTCGATGGCGAACTCGCCGTCACCGGTCGCCCCCACGACGACGAAGGTGTTGCGGGGCTGCGTCGACCATCGGCGCACGATCGGCTCGACGTCGTCGAGATCGACCTTGAGCAGCTCGGCGTAGCGCACGCTCGTCGGCAGCATCGCGTCGTCGCCGACGCCGCTGACGTGCCGGATCGAGCAGAGGCTGCGGGCGATGGCCTCGCATCGGGGAACCGAGAGCCCGTCGAGCAGCACGACCGGGTGGTAGTCGGAGCCCGTCTCGACGCGAGCCACCGCGGGGTCGAGCGCGTCGATCGCGACGACGCTCTTCGCCTCCTCGGGCAGGCGCGATCGGTCGGTGTCGAGCGCCACGACGTGGATGCCGTGGGCGGCACCGTGTTCGAGCAGCGGGACCATGCCGGGAAGCATCCGGAACTCCCGCACGCCGTCGACGATGACGAGGATGTCGCTCGGCGCATCGACGCCGCGCTGCCCCGAGATGCGCATCCGATGCTCGAGGGAGACCGCGAGCTCCCGCAGCCGCTCACGTCGGGTGTCGTCGGTGTTGCCGATGGCCGCGGCGGCGCCGGCTCCGGTCTGGGCGTGCGGCAGCCACTGCGTCCAGCTCCACGCCGCCTCGGCGTCGTTCGGGCAGATCACGACGAGCTCGGCGTCGCGCGGCGACCGGAGCGTCGTGTACCCGGCCACGATGGAGCGCGCGACGCTGCGCGCGGCATCCGTCGGCCCGGCGATGCCGAGCACGCCGGCGCGCAGGTCGGGGGCGACGGGGACCGGCGCGACGCCCACGCGACGGGGGGCGGTGCGATCCTTGCCGCCGCCCTCGAAGCGCACGTCGAGGGCGACCTCGGCGACGCCGACGCGCACCGCGAGCGCATCGGCATCGGTGCGGCGGCGCTCCCACAGCCGGCCGAGCGGCCTCGTGGCGATGTCGAAGACGATGACGGGGTCGGGCAGGCGGTACCACGCCTCGAGCCGCTGCAGCTTCGCGAGCTCGGCGATGCGGCGCTCCGTGGCGCGGACCTCGTCGATCCACTGCTGCTCGGTCTTCAACCCCTTCTTCTTCGCGAGCTTGCGGTTCGTGAGGAACGAGCCGACGACCATGATCGGGCTCGCGGCCGCCATGAGCAGCATGATGGGTCGACCGAACACGATCGCCATCGTCACGCCGAGCACGACCGGGATGAGCGCCGAGAGCCACGGCATCGGCGACTGATCGGGATCCTCGGGCTTGTCGCCGGGCAGGGCCACGACGGGCTGCTCCTGAGCGGGGCGGATGCGCGAGGGCCGGTTGAAGCCCCGGTCGCCGAGGGCGTCACGGGTGAGGTCGGCGTCGGGGACCGGTGCGACGCCGAGCCGCAGCACGTTCGAGCCGAGCTGCACGAGGTCGGCCGGCACGAACGTGGTGGGTTCGTCGACTCGCTCGCCGTTGATCCACACGTCTGCCCCGGGCGCGGGCGCGATGCCGGCCGTGAGCGGCGTCGCGCGCCCGTCGGGGGCGACCGTGCCCTCGCTCACCGTGATTCGGGCGTGCACCTCGAGCAGGGCCGGGTCGGCGATGACGAGCCCGGCGGATGCCCCGTTGCCGATGCTCAGCGAGGCGCCGCGCACGACGGCGATCGACTCCCCTGCGAACGGGCCGGCGACGATCTCGATGCGGAGCGAACCTCCGGGCGGGTCCGCGGCCGGCTGCTGCGGCACCGTGACGCCCGAGCGGACCGGGCTCTCGGCGAGCGGCACCTGCGCGTCGCCGACGGCGCCGAGCACCTCGCTGCCGACGCCGAGCGCATCGGCGACCTCGGCGACCGTGGTCGCTTCGTCGACCTCGAGCATCCAGGAACCGGCGGAGTGCGTGCCCGCGCGGTCGTCGATCGTGAGTCGGAGGCTCATCCGTCCTGCCTTTCGCGTGGCGTCATCGCGCCCCCACCCGATCGAGGATGGCGACGAGCGGGCTGAAGATGCCGTCACCGGCCGAGTCGTCGTGTTCGACCGGCACGGGCGGCGTGAAGGGGGTGTGCACGGACTCGTCGAGGTCGAGCGGCGCGATCGGCACGAGCCCGTCGGCCGGAAGCTCGGATCCCGCCGGGACGAGGGTCACCGATCCGGATGCCTGCTCGCCTCCGGCCGCGACCTGGAATCCGAACTGGTCGACGGCGCCCGCCGGCCCGGCGTACTGCGCTTGCATCCCGCAGGACACCAGCCCGTGCAGCGCTCCGCCGCACCCCACGAGGATCACGTCGTCGCCCGCGATCGAGGTGACGAGGGCGGAGAGGTCGATCGTCGCCGTCCCGTCGTCGGCGAGCGGCACGAACACGTCGAGCGCGACGAGCGGCGCCTCCCCGGCCCGATAGACGGAGACGGGCACCGCGCTGTCGGCGGACCACGACCCGAAGTCGTCGGCGTAGCGGAATCCGAGCTCGACGGGCCCGGTGTAGCCGTCGGACGCGCGGAAGACGAGATGCGTCGGCGTCGCCCACGCGGAGCCTGCAGCCGCGGGCTCGACCTCGAGCGCCTCGAGCGTTCCCCCCTCGGCGCACACGGTGCACTCGAGTCCCAGGTCGGAGATCGGCACCCGGAGCAGGCTCCCGGATGCGACCGGACGGGCCGCCGTCGACGGATGCGCGCCCGGGGCATCGGGTGGGGCGAGGCGCACGCGGTACGAGACCGTCATCGACACGGCGCCGTTCGTCAGCTGCACGGGGATGACGGTGACCCCGGCCTCGGGATCGTAGGCGGGCGCGGCGAGTTCGATGCGCTGCTCGTCGCAGGCCGTCACGAGGGCACTCGCCGCCCGAGGGCCGTCGCACTCGGCGATGCGCCAGGGCGGTGCCGGTTCGATCGTGGTCGCGTCGAGGTAGGGCACCTCGATCTCGGTCGGGCCGACCGCGGGCGGCACCGACTCCGCCGCGAGCGCGGCCGGAGACGGGGTGCCGAGCGCGAGCAACGCGAGGGTGGAGGCGAGCGCGAGCAGCGTCGCGCGCCGGACGAACCGCCCCACCGTGCTCCTCCCCGGTCGCCCCGAACCCGACGGGGCACCGATATAGCATGGTACGCGGTCGGCGCCGCCGGCCTCATGACGTTTCGAGGAGCGAGCGATGACCGACCGGATCGCGGCCCCGACCGCGCGCTCGTCGCAGACGGTCATCGGCCTCTCGACCGGCCAGCCCGCCCTGAACCCGCACGTCGGCGTCCGCACGCTCGGCAGCGGGGCATCCGTGCTGCCCGAGCTCTCGGAGGCGCCGGCACGCGAACGGCCGTGGTGGCGGCATCCCGCCTTCCTCGTCTCGATGATCCTCACGCTGCTCGCCCTCATCGGCGCGGCCGTGTGGTTCGTCATCGCCGCGATCACCGACGACTCCGTGCGGGTGAGCGGTCTTTCGATCTCGATCGAGGGCGGCAATGCCCACCTCGACTGGAGCGGGCCCGACGCCGCCTACACGCTGTACGCCGTGGACGCGGACGGCTCGGCGACCGACCTCACGCAGCTCGTCCGCGGCACCGAGGCGTGGCTGCCCGCCGCCGGCCCCTACTACGACGACTCGACGTGCTTCGTCGTGCGGCCGGCCGGGCGGACCGGCGACGTGACGCTCGACCCGGCCGGGCTGGAGTCACAGCGCGGCGCGGCGAGCTGCATCGCCGACGCGGCGTCGTGATGCGGCGCGACCGGCGACGGGCCGCCATCCGCGTCGCGTCGCTCGCGGCCGCTGCGGCGCTGCTGTCGGGGTGCGCGGCTTCGCCGGCACCCGCCCCGTCGGCGCCCCCGATCGCCGGGCTCGACGACTTCGACGCCTCCCAGGGCAACGGTCTCTGGTTGCTCTCGAGCGATGAGATCGCGGCCGAGATCATCGACGCGGCCCGTGACGCGGGGTCCGTGCACGTGAGCGGCTCGGTCACCGAGCTCGTCCAGCCCGACCCCACGGTCGAGCCGGTGCGCGGACGCACGATCGCCGTCGACTTCCGCGGCCGCGCCGACGCATTCGCGGCCACCGTCACCGCCGGAGCGCTCGAGACGCGAGTGCTCGTCGACGACGGCACGTCACGGGTCCGCAGCAACGAGGCGGCCGCGGCCGCGCTCGGCGCCCCCGCCCTCGCGGGCGCGGTCGTCTGCTCGGTCGGCGCGGATCCGGCCGTCGAACGGTGGGCACCGCTGCTCGCACCCGTCGACCTCATCGAGACGCTGCTCGCCGGCGCCGACGCGACCGTCGCGCCGCCCGCCGGGGAGGGCGAGACCCTCGACGTCGTGCTCGGCACCGACGAGGCGCCGCTCGGCGTGCTCACCGTCGAACGCTACGGTGCGCCGCTCCCTCGCTCCTTCACGGCTGCGGATGCCTCGGGCGACGGCGTGTTCCAGTTCGCCGAGTGGGGCGTGGCGCCCGAGCTCGCCGGCGTGGCCGCCGAGCTGCCGTGCCCCGAGGGCGGCTAGCTAGCGGGCGTTCACCCGCGGTCCGGCGGCGAGTTCGCGCTCGTACGCCTCGTACGCGAGGCGATTGCGCTCGGTGACGTTCCGGCCGCGCGCGGCGAGCCATCCGCCCAGCCAGATCGGGATCTCGCGGGCGATGACGAACGCCGCGATCGCGAACGGATCGAGCCAGCGCTGAGCGAGGAACCCGGTCCCCTCCTCGACGGTGAGCGTCCACGCTTCGACCGTGAGCAGCGAACCTCCGATGTACGAGAAGTAGACGAGCACGCCCACCAGCAGCCCGAAGACCGCGTAGTACCACCAGGCGCCGCGGTTCACGATCGCCGCGAGCAGCGCGAAGCCGACGAAGAAGGCGAGCACCGGCACCCAGAACACCGGCTGCACGAGGAACTCGGTGAGGACCCGGATCCCGTCGCCACGCCCCGTCCCGTAGAGCGAGACCAGCAGGTAGGCGACGCCCGCGTAGAGGAGGGCGAACACGACCGTGCCGATGAGGGCGACGAGCACGCCGAAGCCCCGGTTGCCGCGCGCCTTCGGCGGGGTCGGCGCCTGCACGTAGATGGTCTGCGGTGCCGGGGCGGGTGCGAGGGGGTCGGCTGCGGGCTCGGGAGCGAGGGTCGCCGCCCCCGCGGCGGTACCTCCGACCGTGGCGGCCGGCACGTAGGTCTCGCGGCGCACCGCGTCGGCGGGCACGGGTTCGGGCACCTCGCCCGTGCTCGCGCCCGTCTCGGATGCCGCGGGCCCGGCGTTGGCGCGTTCGACCGCGGCGTCGAGCCGGGCCGTCGCATCGGGTGTCGCGTCGGGTGTCGCATCGGGCTCGACGGTGCTCACCGTCTCGTGCGATCCGGGCTCGCTCGCGGGGGCGGTGGACGAGTCGCGCTCCTCGGAGCTCACGGGCACGTCGGCGTCGGGGGCCGGCCGGACGTCGGGCTCGACGGCGTCGCGCTCGAGGTCGTCGTGCGAGCGCTCCGGCTCGGATCCGGGAGTCGTGCTGCTCATGATCGCGCTCCTTCCGGGCGCCCTTGCGCCCGCGATGCGCTCACTGTAGCAACGCGCGACCCCCGTTCCGGGGAGCCGCGCGGGGCCTCGTCCAGCCGAAGCGGCCGGACCGCACCCGACTGCACCGACCCGAAGCGCGGCCCGGGGACGCCGAAGGGCCCCGGATCGCTCCGGGGCCCTTCGGTCGTCAGCGGCGACTAGCTGTAGTTGCCGGGGGTGAAGTCGTCGCTCGAGAACGCGTCGAAGTCGACGAAGCTGAGGTCGCCCTCGGCGAACGCCGCGTCGTCGGCGAAGATGCGGTTCGGGTACCGCTCCGCCTTCGCCTCCTCGGTGGCCTCGACCGCGACGTTCCGGTACTTGTTCAGACCGGTGCCCGCGGGGATCAGCTTTCCGATGATCACGTTCTCCTTGAGGCCGACCAGCGGGTCGGACTTGCCCTCCATGGCGGCCTGCGTGAGCACGCGGGTCGTCTCCTGGAAGGACGCGGCCGACAGCCACGACTCCGTCGCGAGGGAGGCCTTGGTGATACCCATGACCTCCTGACGCGCCGAGGCGGTCTTCTTGCCCTCGGTGAGCGCAGCACGGTTGATCTCGTTGTACTTCGAGCGGTCGACGAGCTCGCCGGGCAGCAGGTCGGTGTCGCCGTGGTCGACGACGGTGACCTTGCGGAGCATCTGGCGCACGATGACCTCGATGTGCTTGTCGTGGATCGGCACGCCCTGCGAGCGGTACACGTCCTGCACACCGTCGACGAGGTGCTTCTGCACTTCGCGGACGCCCTTGACCCGGAGGACCTCCTTCGGGTCGACGGTGCCGACGATCAGCTGCTGGCCGAGCTCGACGTGCTGACCGTCCTCGACGAGGAGGGTCGAGCGCTTGAGCACGTTGTACGCGATCGGCTCGTCGCCGTTGTCGGGCGTGAGGATGACCTTGCGCTGACGCTCGGTCTCATCGATCGTGATGCGGCCGGGAGCCTCGACGATGGGCGACGCACCCTTCGGGGTACGCGCCTCGAAGAGCTCCTGCACGCGGGGAAGACCCTGCGTGATGTCGTCGGCCGAAGCCGAACCACCCGTGTGGAAGGTACGCATCGTGAGCTGCGTGCCGGGCTCGCCGATCGACTGGGCCGCGATGATGCCGACGGCCTCGCCGATGTCGACGAGCTTTCCGGTCGCGAGCGACCGGCCGTAGCACTTCGCGCAGACACCGACCGCCGACTCGCAGGTCAGCACCGAGCGCACCTTGATGCTCTCGACGCCGGCCGCGATGAGCTTGTCGATCAGCACGTCACCGACGTCCTCACCGGCCTCGGCCACGACCTCGCCCTTCGCGTTCACCGCGTCGGCGGCGAGGCTGCGGGCGTAGACCGCGTTCTCGACGTTGGGGTCGCGAACGAGCTCGCCCGAGGCATCCGTGGTCGCGATCGGCAGGTCGAGGCCCCTCGTCGTGCCGCAGTCGTCCTCGCGGATGATGACATCCTGCGAGACGTCGACGAGACGACGCGTGAGGTACCCCGAGTCGGCCGTACGGAGGGCCGTGTCGGCCAGACCCTTGCGGGCACCGTGCGTGGCGATGAAGTACTCGGCCACCGACAGCCCCTCGCGGTACGAGGAGATGATCGGGCGAGGGATGATCTCACCCTTCGGGTTGTTCACGAGGCCTCGCATGCCGGCGATGTTGCGCACCTGCAGCCAGTTACCACGAGCACCAGAGGTGACCATGCGGTTGATGGTGTTGTCGGTCGGGAAGTTCTCCTGCATGGCCTTGGCGACCTCGTCGGTGGCCTTGGTCCAGATCTGGATGAGCTCCTGACGACGCTCGAGGTCGGTCGTGAGACCCTTCTCGAACTGCGACGTCACCTTGGCCGCCTGCTTCTCGTACTTCGAGACGATCTCGCCCTTGTTCGGCGGGGTCACGATGTCGGAGAGCGCGACGGTCACGCCCGAACGGGTCGCCCAGCGGAAGCCGGCGTCCTTGATGCGGTCGAGCGTCGCGGCGACCTCGGTCTTCGGGTACCGCTCGGCGAGGTCGTTGACGATCGCCGAGATCTGGCTCTTGCCGGCCTGCGCGTTGAAGTACGGGTAGTCCTCGGGCAGCGCCTCGTTGAAGAGGGCGCGACCGAGGGTCGTCTCCATCAGGAACGGCTTGCCCTGCACGAAGCCCTCGGGCTCCTGGCCCTCGGCGAAGTGCAGCCCCTCGAGGCGGATCTTCACCGTGGCGCCGAGGTCGAGCGCGAGGTCGCCAGGACGGTTCTGGTCGAACGCGAGGATGGCCTCGGCGATGGACGAGAACGCACGACCCTCACCTGCGGCGCCGTCCTTCTGCGTCGTCAGGTGGTGCAGGCCGATGATCATGTCCTGCGAGGGCAGGGTCACCGGACGGCCGTCCGACGGCTTCAGGATGTTGTTCGACGCGAGCATCAGGATGCGGGCCTCGGCCTGGGCCTCGACCGACAGCGGAAGGTGCACGGCCATCTGGTCGCCGTCGAAGTCCGCGTTGAACGCGGCGCAGACGAGCGGGTGGAGCTGGATGGCCTTGCCCTCGACGAGCTGCGGCTCGAAGGCCTGGATGCCGAGGCGGTGCAGCGTGGGTGCGCGGTTCAGGAGCACGGGGCGCTCGCGGATGATCTCCTCGAGCACGTCCCACACCTGCGGACGCGAACGCTCCACCATGCGCTTGGCGGCCTTGATGTTCTGAGCGTGGCTCAGGTCGATGAGGCGCTTGATCACGAACGGCTTGAAGAGCTCGAGCGCCATCTGCTTGGGCAGACCACACTGGTGCAGCTTCAGCTGCGGGCCGACCACGATGACCGAACGGCCCGAGTAGTCGACGCGCTTGCCGAGCAGGTTCTGACGGAACCGGCCCTGCTTGCCCTTCAGCATGTCGCTCAGGGACTTCAGGGCGCGGTTGCCGGTGCCGGTGACCGGGCGGCCACGACGACCGTTGTCGAACAGCGCGTCGACGGCCTCCTGCAGCATCCGCTTCTCGTTGTTCACGATGATCTCGGGTGCACCGAGGTCGAGCAGGCGACGCAGGCGGTTGTTGCGGTTGATCACACGACGGTAGAGGTCGTTGAGGTCGGAGGTCGCGAAGCGGCCACCGTCGAGCTGGACCATCGGACGCAGCTCGGGCGGGATCACCGGCACGACGTCGAGCACCATCGCGGCCGGCGAGTTGCCGGTCTGCAGGAAGGAGCTGACCACCCGGAGGCGCTTGATGGCGCGGATCTTCTTCTGGCCCTTGCCCTCGGCGATCTGCAGGCGCAGGTCTTCCGCCTCGGCGGCCAGGTCGAACGCCTCGAGGCGCTTCTTGATGGCCTCGGCGCCCATGTAGGCGTCGAAGTACATGCCGAAGCGGTCCTGGAGCTCGTGGAACACCGAGTCCTCGGGCTTCAGGTCGCCGACCTTGAGGGTGCGGAAGTCCTCCCACACGCGCTCGAGGTGCGCGATCTGCTCGTCGGCGGACTTGCGGACGCCGGCCATCTCCTTGTCGGCGGCGGCCTCGGCGCGCTTGCGCTGGTCGCTCTTCGCGCCGTCGGCCTCGAGCTGCTCGAGCTCGGCCTCCTTGCGCTTCATGAGCTCGGCGATGCGCGCGTCGCGCTGGTCGCCGATCGTCTTGATCTCGAGCCGGAGCTCGTTCTCGAGGCCGGGCATGTCGGCGTGACGGCCCTCCTCGTCGACGTCGATGACCATGTAGGCCGCGAAGTAGATGACCTTCTCGAGGTCCTTCGGCGCCATGTCGAGCAGGTAGCCGAGCCGCGAGGGCACGCCCTTGAAGTACCAGATGTGCGTGACGGGGGCGGCGAGCTCGATGTGGCCCATCCGCTCACGGCGCACCGAGGACTTCGTGACCTCGACACCGCAGCGCTCGCAGACGATGCCCTTGAAGCGCACTCGCTTGTACTTGCCGCAGGCGCACTCCCAGTCGCGGGACGGTCCGAAGATCTGCTCGCCGAAGAGGCCGTCCTTCTCGGGCTTGAGCGTGCGGTAGTTGATGGTCTCGGGCTTCTTGACCTCGCCATAGGACCAACGACGGATGTCGTCGGCGGTGGCCAGACCGATGCGAAGCTCGTCAAATGTGGTTGCGTCGAGCAATTTCTCTCCTAGAAAAAAGTCTCAGTCGTCGTTCTGGCCGGATCAGATCTCGTCGATGTTCGACGATTCGAACCGCGCGGAGATGTTGATGCCGAGCTCCTCCGCAGCGCGGAAGGCCTCGTCATCGGTGTCGCGCAGGCTCACCGCGGTGCCGTCAGCCGAGAGGACCTCGACGTTCAGGCAGAGCGACTGCATCTCCTTCATGAGCACCTTGAAGGACTCGGGGATGCCGGGCTCCTGGATGTTCTCGCCCTTGACGATGGCCTCGTACACCTTGACGCGGCCGAGGATGTCGTCGGACTTGATCGTGAGGAGCTCCTGGAGCGCGTAGGCGGCGCCGTACGCCTCGAGGGCCCACACCTCCATCTCACCGAATCGCTGACCACCGAACTGCGCCTTACCACCGAGCGGCTGCTGGGTGATCATCGAGTACGGGCCCGTCGAACGCGCGTGGATCTTGTCGTCGACGAGGTGGTGCAGCTTCAGGATGTACATGTAGCCGACCGAGACCGGGTAGGGGAAGGGCTCGCCCGAACGGCCGTCGAAGAGCTGCGTCTTGCCGCTCGAGTCGATCAGTCGCTCGCCGTCGCGGTTGGGGAGCGTCGAGTCGAGCAGACCCGCGATCTCCTCCTCGAGCGCGCCGTCGAACACCGGGGTCGCGACCTTGGTGCCGGGCGCGGCCTCGTGGGCGTCCTTCGGGAGCTTCTTGGCCCACGCCGGGTTGCCCTCGACCTTCCAGCCCTGCTTCGCGACCCACCCGAGGTGGGTCTCGAGGACCTGGCCGAAGTTCATGCGGCCGGGGATGCCGAGCGGGTTGAGGATGACGTCGACCGGCGTGCCGTCCGCGAGGAACGGCATGTCCTCGACGGGCAGGATCTTCGAGATGACGCCCTTGTTGCCGTGGCGGCCGGCGAGCTTGTCGCCCTCGGTGATCTTGCGCTTCTGGGCGATGTAGACGACCACGCGCTGGTTGACGCCCGAGCCGAGCTCGTCGTCACCGTCCTGCGCGTCGAACACCTTGACGCCGATGATCGTGCCCTGCTCACCGTGGGGGACCTTCAGCGACGTGTCGCGCACCTCGCGGCTCTTCTCGTTGAAGATCGCGCGGAGCAGGCGCTCCTCGGCGGAGAGCTCGGTCTCGCCCTTCGGCGTGACCTTGCCGACGAGGATGTCGCCGGGGCGGACCTCTGCGCCGATGCGGATGATGCCGCGCTCGTCGAGGTCGGCGAGCAGGTCGGGGCTGACGTTGGGGAGGTCACGGGTGATCTCCTCCTTGCCGAGCTTCGTGTCGCGCGCGTCGACCTCGTACTCCTCGATGTGGATCGACGAGAGCACGTCGTCCTTCACGAGGTTCTGGCTGAGGATGATCGCGTCCTCGAAGTTGTGACCCTCCCACGGCATGAACGCCACGAGCAGGTTCTTGCCGAGCGCGAGCTCGCCGTTGTCGGTCGCGGGACCGTCGGCGATGACCTCGCCGGCCTCGATGCGCTCACCGGCCGTGACGACCACGCGGTTGTTGTACGACGTGCCCTGGTTGGAGCGGTCGAACTTGCGCAGGTAGTACGTCTGCGTGCCGCCCTCGTCGAGCTGCACGGTGACCGAGTCGGCCGACACCTCGGTGACGACACCCGGCTTGTCGGCGGTGACCACGTCACCGGCGTCGACCGCGGCGTAGCCCTCCATGCCGGTGCCGACGTACGGCGAGTCGCTGCGGAGCAGCGGCACCGCCTGGCGCTGCATGTTCGCACCCATGAGGGCGCGGTTCGCGTCGTCGTGCTCGAGGAACGGGATGAGCGAGGTCGCGACCGACACCATCTGGCGCGGCGAGACGTCCATGTAGCCGATCTCGTCGGCGGGGAACAGGTCGACCTCGCCGCCCTTCTTGCGGGCGAGGACGCGCTCCTCCTGGAAGTGGCCGTCGGCCTTCAGCGGCGCGTTGGCCTGGGCGACGATGTAGTCGTCCTCCTCCATCGCCGTGAGGTAGTCGATCTGCTCGGTGACCTTGCCGTTCACGACCTTGCGGTACGGCGTCTCGATGAAGCCGAACGAGTTGATGCGCGCGAAGGACGCGAGCGAGCCGATGAGGCCGATGTTCGGGCCTTCCGGCGTCTCGATCGGGCACATGCGGCCGTAGTGCGAGGGGTGGACGTCACGGACCTCGACGCCGGCGCGGTCACGGGAGAGTCCGCCGGGGCCGAGCGCCGACAGGCGGCGCTTGTGCGTCAGACCCGCGAGCGGGTTGTTCTGGTCCATGAACTGCGACAGCTGCGAGGTGCCGAAGAACTCCTTGATCGCCGCGACGACGGGTCGCACGTTGATCAGGGTCTGCGGGGTGATCGCCTCGATGTCCTGCGTCGTCATGCGCTCGCGGACGACGCGCTCCATGCGGCTGAGGCCGGTGCGCACCTGGTTCTGGATGAGCTCGCCGACGGCGCGGATGCGGCGGTTGCCGAAGTTGTCGATGTCGTCGACGTCGAGGCGGATGTCGACCGCCTTGCCGCCACGGCGACCCGGAAGCGTCTCGCGCTCGTCGTGCAGTGCGACGAGGTACTTGATCGTGGCCACGATGTCCTGCACCGTGAGCACCGAGTCGGTGAGGGGGGCCTCGAGACCGAGCTTGTTGTTGATCTTGTACCGGCCGACCTTGGCGAGGTCGTAGCGCTTCGGGTTGAAGTAGAAGTTGTCGAGGAGCGCACGCGCGGCCTCGGCAGCCACCTGCTCGCCCGGACGGAGCTTGCGGTAGATGTCCTTCAGCGCCTCTTCCTTCGTGAGGATGTTGTCCTTCTCGAGGGTGAGGGCGATCGACTCGTAGCCGGCGAACTCCTCGAGGATCTCCTCGGAGGTGAGCCCGAGGGCCTTCAGGAACACGGTGACCGACTGCTTGCGCTTGCGGTCGATGCGAACGCCGACCTGGTCGCGCTTGTCGATCTCGAACTCGAGCCATGCGCCGCGGCTCGGGATGACGCGCGCCGAGTAGATGTCCTTGTCGGAGGTCTTCTCGGGGGTGCGCTCGAAGTAGACGCCGGGCGAACGGACGAGCTGCGAGACGACGACGCGCTCGGTGCCGTTGATGACGAACGTGCCCTTGGGGGTCATGAGCGGGAAGTCGCCCATGAAGACGGTCTGCGTCTTGATCTCACCCGTGAGGTGGTTCATGAACTCGGCGTTCACGTAGAGCGGGGCGGAGTAGGTCTTGCCCTTCTCCTTGCACTCGTCGATCGTGTACTTCGGCGGCTCGAGCTCGGGGTTCGTGAACGAGAGCTGCATGGTCTCGCCGAGGTCCTCGATCGGCGAGATCTCCTCGAAGATCTCCTCGAGGCCGGTGGCCTCGGGCAGGTCCTGACGACCGGCCTCGACCGCAGCCTCGACGCGCGCCTTCCACGCGTCGTTTCCGACCAACCAGTCGAAGCTCTCCGTCTGGAGGGCGAGGAGGTCGGGTACGGTGAGGGTGTCGGTGACCTTTGCGAACGAGAGGCGGCTTGCGCCGCGTCCGTTCTTGGGAGTGGGCGTGGTCGCGTTGCGCGCAGCAGCCAAGTGAATAACCTCCATCGGCCCCGTCGGGCCGGTTCACTGTCGGTAGCGGAGAGTGGAACCCCCGAGACGTACGCGGATGCGCGAGGTCATGAACCCCGGCACGCGAAAGCCGACCGCAATATGAAGGCATGGTGGGTCTGGGAGCGCAAAGCTCAACTATATGCCGAATTGCGCGACATGTCCAGTCGATTCTTGATTTGTTCGCAGAACTCCGGTATAACCTGCATCCGCTCGGCTGAATGAGCCGATGACGCGGCAGAACCGGCCTCCGGATGCCGCGGCCGGTGTGGCACGATGCATGCGTGACGAGCGCGCGCATCGAGTTCGAGGCCGACGTCTTCTCGCCGACCGGGCTCACCCTCCTCGTCGAGGGTTCGGCGCAGTCGCACGTCGATCCGGTCGATCCCACGCGGCTCTTCTTCGAGTACGTGCGGCGCATCGGCCACGTGCTCGACACGGCCGCACCGATCGGCGCAGCGATCCGCGTGCTGCATCTCGGCGGCGGTGCGCTGACGCTTCCGCGGTACGTCGCCGCGACGCGCCCCGGCTCGGCGCAGCTCGTCGTCGAGCACGACGACGAGCTCGTCGCGACCGTGCTGGCGCGCCTGCCGCTGCCCGACGGCGCCGACATCGAGCTGGTCGTCGACGACGCTCGCGACGCCGTCGCCCGC
>JAPSJT010000062.1 GCA_031178045.1 Agromyces sp. | reverse complement strand
CCCGGCACGAGTTGAGCACGACGTCGAGGTCGTCGGCGAATCCGATGTCCCGCATGCCGTCGGGCAGCACGACCGGCGCCGCGCCCGAGGCCCGCTTGCCCACGACGATCAGCTCGGCGCCCGGAATGCCCCGTGCGATGTCCGGCCACCACTGCACCAGGAGTTCGAACGCCTCCTGGTTCGGCGGCCAGGTGCGGTCGCCGAGGAACACGAGCCGTGGTCCGGATGCGGTGACGGGCGCCGGTGCCGCCGGCGGGATCGTGATGTCCAGCCAATGCACGCGGTCGATGCCGCCTCCACGATAGAAGTCGACCTCCTCGCGGTCATAGGTTCCGATGGCCCGGGCCGCCCGGGCGGTGCGCAGCTCGTCGGCTTCGATCCGCTGCGCCTCCACTCGCCCGCCGACCCCGCGCGTGGCACGCCAGACGATCGACTCGGAGTTGACCGTGTTCAGGGCGAGCGGCGTGCGCTGCGGATGGCTCGTTCCGAGGTACGACTCGATCATGTAGTTGTGCTCCGCGACGAAGAGGTCGGGCTCGCGAGCCTCGATCTCGGCGCGCAGCGCCGGCACGTCGTAACGCGCATGCACGACGCTCTTGCGGTCGCGGATGCTCCGGAGCATCAGTGCGAGCGGCGACACCGGCGGCTTGGCGATGCGCGTGACGTTCGGATCGGGCGACGGGTCCGGTGATCTCGACAGGCAGATGGCGTTCACGGCGAACGACGCACGAGCGAGCTCCATGACGACTCGCGCGAGGGCGATGTCGCCGCCATGATCGACGAGCGGGTCCTTCGCGAGGAGGAAGGTCGCAACTCTCACCGGGGGCCTCCTTCGACGATCGGGGGAATCGGCTCCGGTGCTCGGGGCGCATCCTGTGGTGTCCAGGCGTAGACGACGCGGAAGTACCAGATGACGAGCACCAGCTCCGCAGCGATGCTCGCGAGCGCGGCGCCGAGCGCACCCATCCCGGCCAAGAGCGTGAGCAGGCCGAGCTTCACGACGACGGCGATCCAGCCGGCGGCCACCCGGTGGCCGTCTCGGCGCTGCAGATACAGCACCGTCGTGAGCACGAGCGCGATGGAGTGCAGCACGACGAAGACGCTCATCGCGAGGAGTACGGTGCCGACCTGCTCCGGGTCGCCGAGCGCGACGACCACGGCGCCGAGCGAGAACACCCCCGCGCCGAGCAGCAACGCGATGCAGAGCGTCACGAGCAGACGGGGCCCTGCGGCGGGGTTGCCGCCGGCCGCCCGGAGCCGCTCGTGGTAGGTGTGCACGAACATCTGCGCGAAGGCCGTCGCGGCCAGCGAGACGACCGAGGTCAGCGAGTAGGCGCCCGCGATCTCGTTGTTCGTCAGCACGCCGAGCAGGAGCACATCGCCCTGGAGATACAGGGCCAGCGCGCCGGCATCGAGCCACAGCAGCAGCATCTCGCGCCCGCCCCCCGGGCGCGCGGGCCGGCTGCCGCGTGCCTGCATCGCGGCGAGCACGAGGATGACGAGGTACGGCGAGCTGTAGATGGCCACGGCCACTTCGAGGTGCGGATCCGCCGTCGTGAAGAGGTAGGCCGAGGCGAGGGCGATGGACACGATCTGCCGGATGGCGTCGAACCTCATCACGATGTTGGGATGACCGTCGCGCAACCTCGAGCTCTTGAAGGCGTTGAAGAGGATCTCGCCACCGGCGACGAGCAGGGCGAAGCCCACGACGAAGCTCGGCACGAAGCAGACGACTCCCAGCAGGAGCAGCGCCGCACCGACGCACACGCGCGTCGATCGCTCGCGCCGGAACGTCTCGTCGTCCACCCGCAGCGACCGTACGAGGAAGATGTTGTCGATCGGCGCAGCGATGATCGCCGAGATGGCGTAGGCCATCGCATACAGACCGTAGTCGCCGAGGTCGAGGCGGAAGATCAGGAGCGATGTCCACAGCAGCCCCATGACACGCCCGCTCAGGACCCACCCCGACGCGACTCCTGCTTTCAGGAGGTTCGGGGTGATGAAGCGTCGAAGCAGTGTCATCCCTTCCTCCAGATGCGGAGGAAGTCCTCGATCACGCGCTCCGCGGAGTGCTCCACGCGGACACGCCGCGCGCCCGCCTCGAGCTCGGCGAGGCGGTCGGCGTCGTGCAGCAGCTCGTTCGCGGTGGCGGCGAGCTCCGCCGCGTCCCCATCGACCACCACTGCTCCCCCGTCCTGGCCCAGTTCGCGCAACGCCCCGTGTCCGCGGACGAGCACCGGTGTGCCGTACGCCATGGCGCGGCTGACGGTGCTCGCCGCCGGATACGCCTCCCGCCCGTACACGTGCCGAGCCGTGTAGGGCACGAGCAGCATCCGGATCGAATTGAAGAAGGCGTCCTCGTCATCGTCGAGCACCTCGCCCAGGATCTCGACGCCATCCTGCGCCGGCAGGCTCTCGGTGCCGCGGCCGGCGATGCGGATGGTGATCCGCGGGTCGAGGTGCCGGCGGAGCTCTGAGAGCACGTCGAACCCCTTGCCTCGGTAGACGTACCCGAACAGCCCGATCGCCATGGGCCGCTGTGCGACCGCATCGAGCTCGGGGCGGGCGGGGACGAACAGCGACGAGGCGACGATGCGGGAGCGGGTCATGGCGCCCCCCAGTTCCCGGGCACCGAGTCGGCTCAGCGCGACGAGCGTCCGTCCGGCGTTGACGCGAGCCTCCAGCCACTCGGTCTGCCGGCGCAGCGTGTAGTGGATGGCATGGCCGAGCAACCGGTTCCTCGCAGCGAGGCGAGTCCGGAACGGCCACCAGACGGTAAGGGGCGGATCGTGCACCGTCGACGTGACCTGCACATCGCGCAGGCCGACCGGGCCCCAGAACGGGAGGAGCCCGCCGCCGCTCTGCTCGGTATGCACGATGGTGCGCCGGCCCCCGGCGTCGCGAACGGTTGCGCGCACCTCCTTGCATTGACGCAGGAGCTGACGCAGGCTCGCCTTGCCCGGTCCGCCGTGCCGGTACTCCACGACCTCGCCGAAATGCGGCCGGACGGCGGCGATGAACTCGTCGGCGTAGTCGCCCACGCCGCTCTCCCCTGCGCGGGGCGCGACGTAGACGAGGCGGGTCTCGCTGAGATCGATCACGATCAGAAGAACGGCGGCTTGTACTTGGGGCGGTACGTCAACGCCGACTCCCGGCGGCCTCGGACCTTGGCGGGAACGCCGGCGACGATGTCCATCTCCGCCACGTCGTCTCGCACGAGCGAGGTCGCACCGACGACCGCTCCGCGACCGATGGTGACGTCGGGCAGCACGGTGGCGCGGCTTGCGATCCAGGCGTGATCGCCGACCTCGATCGGCAGGAGCGCGTAGTCGAAGGTGTCCGAGTCGGGGAAATGCGTTCCGGTGATGAAATGCACGTCGCTCGCCACGACGACGTTATCGCCGATGGTGATGCCGCCACGGGCGTCGAGCAGGCAACGGAAGCTGATCACGGTCGACTCGCCGATGCGCAGCTTGTCGATGCCGAGCACCGTCGTGCCACGGAATACGGACGTGTCCTTGCCGATCTTCGCTCCCCAGAGACGCAGCACGCCCAGACGAAGCCAGTGGCCCGGCAGATAGGTGATGAAGAAGTTGTAGAACACGACGCCGAGGCGGTCCCAGACACGTTTCACGATCGAGGCCTCTTTCTCTGTTTCGGTTGAGGTGACGAGGTCGGTCATCAGAAGAACTTCGGACGATAGACGGGCCGGTAGGTCAGTGCCGATCGGCGCTCGGCGACCGGCTTCGCCGGGATCCCGGCTGCGATCTGCATCGGCTCGATGGACTTGCGGACGAGAGAACAGGCCCCGACGACCGCGCCCCGGCCGACCGTCACCCCCTCGAGCACCGTCGCACGGCTGGCGATCCATGCGAAGTCGTCGACATGGGTGGGCTCGAGCACGTAGCCGAAGTCATCGGAGTTCACGAGGTGGTGTCCGGCGATGAAGTGCACGTCGCTCGCGATGACGACATTGTCGCCGATGCGCAGGCCGCCCCGGCCGTCGAGCAGGCATCGGAAGCCGACGACTGAGGCCTCACCGATGGTGATGCCGTCGATACCGAGCACGGTGGTGCCCCGGAAGATCGCCGACTCCGGACCGATCGTGGCGCCCCACAGGCGCAGAACGGCCTGTCGGACCCGGTGGGAGGGGAAATGCGTGAACAGGTGGTTGTACAGCACGACGCCGGCGTGCTCCCACAGCTTACGAATCATGGTGAGATGTCCTTCTCCGCGGCGGCGCCGCGCTGTTTCGGTTGAGATCCGTTCATGCGACCGTCTCCGCGACGGCTTCGACACCGAGGGAGGGCTGGTCGGTGACGAGGATGCCGGCCAGGCTTCCAAGGACCGCCAGGGCTTCGACGGCGCGGATGAGGTGCTGGCGACGGAGATGACCGGCTCGCGCGACGAGGACGGTCGACCCCGCGACGCTCGCCAACGCCGACGCATCGGCGGAGACGATGGACCCGCCGTCGATGACCACGTCGTCGTAGGCCGCCGCCAGCTCTTCCACGAGGGTTCGCATCCGCTCCGAGCCGAGGATGTCGCCCGAGTTCGGCGGCACGACGCCGGCCGTCATCACCGAGAGCTCCGGCACCTCGCTCCATGGCCGGATGGCCTCCCGCCTGCTCGCAGCTCCGACCAGCAGGTCGGTCAGGCCCGGGGCAGGCGGCATCTCCAGCAGTTCGAGGATCTCGGGAGCGCGCAGGTGCGCGTCGACGAGCAGCACACGACGCCCGAGTTGCGCCATCGCCAGGGCCAGGTTGAGGGCCGCCGTGGTGGTGCCCTGCTCCCGGCGGGCGCCGACCACCAGCACGCTCCGGTTCGACGATTCCAGGCGGAGGAACTGCAGGTCGGTGCGGAAACTGCGGAACTGCATGGCCACACGGCTGTCGTCGTCGAGCGCGATGCTCGTGAGATCGGCCTTGCGTTCGCGCGAGATCACGCCGATCACACGCTCCGACGTCACCTCCCGTACATCCCGTACGCCTCGGATACGGGCGTCGAAGCTGTGCAGCAGCAGCATGACGCCCATCCCCATGAAGAGCCCGGCCGCCGCGCCCACCACCACCGAGACCTCGAATTCCGGGTAGGTGGGCGCCGGAGGCAAGACGGCGTCATCCACCACGGTGACGCCGAGCGCGCTGCCCTCGGTCGTCATGCGCGACTCGAGCTGCAGTTCGATCACGTCGGCCAGCTGACGGGCCACCGCGCTGGCGAGGGCCGGGGCCTCCGTATTGAACCGGCTCGAGGCGCGCACCTCGATGAGCAGGCTGTCGGGAACCGGAGTCGCGGTCACCCTCCCGGCGAGTTCGTCGAGCGGCTCCTCGAGTCCCAGCTCGAGCGCGACCGGCCGCAGGACGGCTGACGACGAGGCGACGTCGGCGTACGACCGGAGTCGCTGCTGTGCATAGATCGTGAGGGCGAGGCTGTCGAGCGGAGTGTCGGCCTCGTCGGTCGTGATGAACACGCGAGCTGTGGCGTCGAAACGAGGGGTCGCGAGGAGCGCGGTTCCGATGCCGCCGAGCACGCCGAGCGCCGTGAAGAGCAGGAGCACGGGCCAGCCCCGGTGCAGCACGGCGAGGTGGGCCCGCAGGTCGGCCCTCATACCGCCTCCCGGGCGTGCAGCGCTGCGACCGCCTCGTGCAACGCCGCATGGAAGTGCGACTCCGAGAACCGCTCGTTCGCGAGCGTGATCGACGCCTCGTTCCACTCGATCGACTCGAGGCGGTCGAGCGCACCGCGGATCGAGTCGGGCGTCGGCTCGTCGAAGAAGACGCCCGTGGTGCCATCGAGGACGGTGTCCAAAAAGCCGCCCCACCGCAGCACGGCACTCGGGCGTCCGAACGCCGCTGCCTCGACCGGGGTGAGGCCGAAGTCCTCGTAGCTCGCGGCGACCACCGCACGGCAGTGGCGGTACAACCAATGCATCTGGCCGTCGCTCAGGTGCTTCAGCATGACGACGTTCGGCGACTTCCGCTCGGCGAGTCGCGCCTCTTCGGGGCCCGAGCCGACGATGACGAGGCGCCGCTCCGGGCTCTCCGCGAACGCCCGCATGACGCGATCGACGTTCTTGTACGGCAGCAGCCGCGAGATGCAGAGGTAGAACCCCTCGCTCACCCCGGGGACGGGTTCCTCCGGCAGCGTCAGGTCGATCGAATGCGGGGCCGCGAGCACCTCGGCGTCGATGCCGTAGGTCTCGCGCACCCGCTCCCTGACGGCCGACGAGATGGCGAGATACCGATCAGCGGATGCCGCCGCCCGTCGGTCCCACGCACGGAGTGCCGGCCCGGCGACGGAGGTGACCACGTGCTTCAACCCACGCCGCCCACCGAGGTACGCGTCGCGCTGGTAGAGCCACCGCGCCGGGGAGTAGCAGTAGACCAGTTTTCGGCCCCGCGTGCGGAAGCCGTGCGCCCACCCGCTGCTGCTGGTGAGCACGACGTCGGCGTCGACGGTGATGGAGTTGGAGATGAACGGAAGAGCGAGCAGAGCGCTGCGATGATTACGCCGAACCGGCCGTATGCCGTTCAGCGCCGACGGTCGCACGTCGAGGGAGGCGAACTCGGGAAACGTGCTCTCTGGCTCGAAGAGCGTGGTGTAGATGGGGGCGTCGGGGAACGCGCGCGCCATGGCCAGCACGACCTTCTCAGCCCCTCCGCGTTGCGTGAGGTAGTCGTGGGCGATCGCCACGCTCACCCGTTCCCCCATCTCAACCCTCCCCCGCTCCCGAACCGAATCGGATCACTTCTCGGTGTACTCGTAGCCGTACGTTCCGTAGGAGTCCGGTCCTCGCGTCGGCAGCAGGTTGACGACGAGCCCCAGCACCTTCGCATCGATGTTCTCGAGCGACGACAGCGCATGGGCGAGCTGCGTCGTTCGGGTCAGGCCGGCGGCGCACACCACGAGCGCGCCGTCGGTGACCTTGCTGAGCACCGCCGCGTCCGTGACGGGAAGCAGGGGCGGTGCGTCGACGATGATCTGCTCGAACTCCCCCCGGAGCGCGTGGAGCAGCTCCTCCATGGTGCGGGAACCGAGCATCTCGCTCGGGTTCGGCGGGCGCGTCCCGGATGGCAGCACCACGAGGCGACCGCTCTCCCCCCATGGCTGCAGCGTGTCCTCGAGCCTCGCGTTGCCGATGAGCACGTCGCTGAGCCCGACTCCGCCCTCGACCCCCATGTAGGTGGCCACCCGGGGGCGCCGAAGATCCGCGTCGATCAGCAACGTCGATTTGCCGGCATCCGCCAGGGCGATCGCGAGGTTCGCCGCCGTCGTGGTCTTGCCTTCGGACGCCAGCGAGGAGGTCACCACGAGCGCCCGGCTCGACGCCCCGAAATCGATGAACTGCAGGTTGGTGCGGAGTGATCGGAACGCCTCGGCGCGGGGGCTGCGGGGTCCGGCGTGAACGGTGAGCGGATGCTTCGCCGCGGTCGGGTCGAAGACGAACCCGGCGAGAATCGGATGCTTCGTCGTGGCTGCGACGTCACGCTCGCTGTGGACGCGCGTGTCGAGGGCCTGCCGGGCGAAGCCGAACGCGAGGCCGGCGATGAGACCCAGCACGCCGCCGACGGCGAGGAAGAGGGGAATCGATGGAGAGGAGGGAGCATCGGGTTCCGTGGCGCGCTTCACGACGGTGAGGTTCACGAGCGCGCTGTCCTCGCCGACCTGCTCCTCGAGCTCGTCGATCACGGCATCACGGAGGTGACGCGCCACCGAGTTGCTGATCTCGGCGGATTCCGCGGCCGACTCGCTCGATGCCACGATCTCGATGAGGACGGTGTCGGGGATGACTCGGGCCGTGACCGCCTCGGCGAGCTCGTCCGCGCTCTCGTCGAGGTCGAGTTCATCGATGACTCGGTCGAGGACGAGGGGATCGGTCGTCACCTCCACGTACGACTGCATGCGGGCCTGGGTGTAGCTCGAGCCCTGGAACGCCTCGACGGCGGACCCGACCGACTGGGTGGAGACGAAGATGCGCGTGGAGGCCTGGTAGACGGGTGTTGCGGTGAACGCGAGGGCCGCGCCGACTGCGAGTCCGAGCAGGGTGAAGAGGCTGATGCCCAACCAGCGGCGCCGCAGCGTGTCGACGAAATCCCGCAACTCCACAGACTGCACCTTCCGATTGAGACATCATCCCGAGCCGGCACGAGTACCGGCACGAAAAACGGCGCCGCCCCAGCCCGCGGTCGCCGCTCGATCGCCGTCGTCGGCGATCTGAAACCGGCCGCTCAGATCGAGCGGCCGGTCCGTGTGATTCGTAGCATAGCGATTGGATGCGTCGTCAACGTTTCGCGAGCGTCGTCAGCGCGCCGACGATGTCATCGATCGCGCCCGCGATCGCGTCGCTCACCGACCGGTACACATCGGCGCTCATCCGGTACGGATCCTGGATGTCGAAGACCGATGGGCTCGCCGGAGGCGGCACCATCCCACGACGGCGACCGGCGCGGATGCTGGTCTCGCGCAGGAAGGTCGCCACGTCGGACGTCGTCAATCGCGGGGTCGTGGCGTCGACGGGGAGTGCCGTCATGGAATCGAGGATGCGCGCGTACTCGACGAGCGTGAACGCCTTCGTGACGAGCCGGGGGGCGAGCTTCACTGCACTGCGACGCTGGTCGCGCGTCATCGTGATCAGCAGGTCGACGTCGCTCAGCACCTCGGGGGTGAGCGGGGTGACGGCGTGGGGCGAGATCGGAGCGCCGAGCCGGCGGAGTTGGTCGATCACCTCCGCGGGCCGCTCCAGCTCCTGGTTCGTGGCCGTACCCGCACTTCGAACGGAGATCGGCCGGGACTCCTCCCACGCCATGGAACCGGCATCGGGCCACGACGACCTGATGGCGCGCTCCAAGCGGTCGGACAGGACCGCCTCGGCGATCGGAGATCGACAGATGTTGCCCGTGCAGACGATGAGCACATTGAACGGCGCGACAGGAGTGGCCTCGTCGGCGGATGTCCGTGCGAGGCCATCGGGTCGCGCGACGCCATCGGGTCGCGCGGCACCCTCGGGTCGCTCCACCAAGTCTTCGAGACGCTGCGACGGCATGCGTTCCACCATAGGCCACGGCGTACCCCGAATGGAGCGTGTCGCGGTCCCTCGCATGCCAGCGAATACGGGGGTTTGTCTCCCTTTTGACGCGACACGGTTCGGCGACGTCATCCGCTTGCATCGTCGGCATATGCTCCGAATAGAATCAAGCACCCGCATTCGTCATCGTCGACAGACTCTCGGGACCACCACCATCACCTACGGCATCGGGGAAGCTATGACCGGCGAACGCACCGCACTCGTGACAGGAATCACCGGACAGGACGGAGGGCACCTGGCTCAACTCCTTCACGAGGAGGGGTACGAGGTGTTCGGCGTCATCCGGGGTCAGAACAACCCCCGTCGCGAATCCGTCGTACGCGAGTTCCCGTACGTGAAGCTCATGGAGGGCGACCTCACCGATCCGACCTCCATGGTGCGGGCCGTCGAGGCAGCGCAGCCCGACGAGCTCTACAACCTCGCGGCGATCAGCCACGTCGGCTACTCGTTCAAGAATCCGTTCCTGACGGGAGCGGTCACGGGCAACGGCGTGCTCAATGTGCTCGAAGCCGTCCGCGTGGCAGGTCTCGCCGACAAGACGAAGATCTATCAGGCCTCGACCTCGGAGATGTTCGGCGGACTCGATTACAACCGGCCCGGTGCGGGATACAACGAGGACTCGCTCTTCCACCCCCGGAGCCCGTACGGCGTCGCGAAGCTCTACGCCCACTGGATCGCCAAGAACTACCGCGAGAGCTACGGCATGTTCATCTCATGCGGCATCCTCTTCAACCACGAGGGCGAACGCCGCGGTGTCGAATTCGTCACCCGGAAGATCACCCACGCTGTGGCGCGCATCAAGCTCGGCCTGCAGGACAAGATCGAGCTCGGCGACCTGTGGCCCAAGCGGGACTGGGGCTACGCCGGCGACTACGTACGCGGAATGTGGCTCATGATGCAGCACCACCAGCCCGACGATTTCGTGCTGGCCTCGGGCGAGACGCACTCCATCGAGGAGTTCCTCACGCTCGCCTTCGCCGAGATCGGGATCGACGACTGGCGGCCGTACGTCGTTCAGAATCCCGAGTTCATGCGTCCGGCTGAGGTCGACATCCTGCTCGGCGACCCGACGAAGGCGGAGCGTGAGCTCGGCTGGCGCCGTGAGGTCGACTTCCCCGGGCTGGTGGCGCGGATGGTCGCCCACGATCTGGCGCTCATCTCAGTCGACGCCCGGGTGTGACCCGGGCCCGACGAGCACGGGTCGCATCGCACCTCACTCCCCCTCAGCGCTCGGGGCGCCCACCGTGGTTCACGCGCACGGGGTCTCGACGAGGGTGACCACGCTCGGGTTGACGAGCGGAGTCGTGTACACCGTCGTGGGGCCGTACTCGCCGGGGACGCCCTCGAATGTGGTCCTGACGACCCCGGTCTGACCCGGAACGAGGTCGACGATGTACTTCACCGCCGGACGACCGAGGTCGAGGACCGACGGGCCTGTCTCGGTGGCCGTGCCCGGGTCGACGGCGGTGGCCTCGGAGACCGAGGCGCCGACCGGACCGTAGGCGAACACCTCGGTGCGGTAGAACGGGTACAGCTGGCTGCGAACGTACCCCGGCAGCTCCAGACCCGGCGGGATGTCGAACCAGATGCGGGTCTCCACCGTGTAGCGCGGCTTCTCGACGTTGCAGGCATCGGTCGTGACGACGGTCTCGGTGTGCAGGTAGAAGTCGATCTTGGATGAGGACCGGTCGCGGAAGAATGCTCCGATCACGGTATCGGCCTCGTTCGACGCGGGCAGGGTTCCCTGCAGACGTGTTCCCGCGAGCAGGGCCTGGGTCTCGGGGTCGGCGCTCCACATCATCAGGCTTCCCGCCTCTGCGGCGTTGACGAGGGCGCTCCCCATCGCCCACACGTCATACTCGCCCGACATCAGCCGATCGAACACGGTCGTCGCCGCGGACTTGAAGAACTCGTCGGCCTCGCCCGTGTAGCCGTCATAGCGGAAGTACGCCTGGTTCAGCAGCGTGGCGACCACGTTGCCGGAATCGAGCACCTCTCCGGAGGGAACCGTCACCGGCCCGGTCACGGCGAGGATGTGCGAGAGGGCGATCGGGTCGAGCGAGATCACTCCGTCGATCTGCAATCCGCGGAGCCGCTTCCACTGCGCCTCGAGGATGCGACCCGCCGTCGGGAGGTCGGGGCGGCTCATCGCGCCGTTGATGTTCTGCGTGAGGATGTCGTTGTACAGCGCCGAGGCACTCTCGTCGATCGAGACGTCGAGCGGCACTCCCTGCGGGAAATCGCCACTCGTCACCTGTTCGATCTTCTCGACGCGACCCGCATCGACGCGCATGAGGGACTGCGCGGCCGGCCCGCCGCCGAGCGCCGCCGTCTCGGCGTTGTTGAGGAACGCCGCGACGACCGTCCGTGGTCCGTCGACGCCGAGCAGCTCACCGACGCCCACCATGCCCGCGTGGAACTGGGTCAGGGTGTTCGAGACGCCTCGAAGGGTCTCGGTGTACTCCTCGACGGCGTCCGCGACCTGCGGGATCATCACCTGCGTGTTGGCGCCGTCCAGTGCCTCGAGGCTTCGGCTCACTCCTCGCGTGCTCGTCGCCAGCACGTCCCGGGCTTCGATGATGGGGGCGATGTCGAAGCCTCCGGTCGCCGGATCGCGCGTCAGCGAGAACGACCCGACGAGAGCGACGCCGGGGGACACCAGATCGCGGGAGATCCCGCCGACGCTCTCGGCGACGAGCCGGACGCCCCGCAGGTTCTCGCCGAACACCGGAACCCATTCGCCGATCCGCCAGAGCGGCTGTCGAGTCGGCTCGATCGCGTCGGCTGCGGAGGCGGAGAGTTCCTCGCTCAGGCCGGGAAGCGCCGCGAGGTTGCGCTCGGTGGCGGCAGTCTGCAGGTTCACGACGGCAACTCGCGCCTCCTGCAGGTCGTCGCGCACGGCGAGGGCCTGGGATCCGAGCACCACCGCACCGATCCCGAGCAGCAGTGCCACCCCGATGATCGTCGGGACCCAGAAGCGCGCGCTGCGAAGAAGACGTCGCCGCCGACGCCGGACGCGGCGCGTCAACGTGACCGACCGAGCGGCGAGTGGGCCGCGCCGGCGGGTGCCGGGCGACCGGGAATCGCGGCCCGCATCAGGCGGCCACCGCGCGAACGATGCCGTCGATGACGTCGACGGTCTGCTCCCAGCCCTCGACCGCGACGCATTCCACACCGAGTGCCTTCACCGGATAGTCGTTGCCCTCGGGGTCGAGCCGGTCGCCGACGAAGAGCATGTCCTCGAGGGGGATGCCGGTCGCCTCGGCGAGCTTGCGCATGCCGTATGCCTTGTCCACGCCGCGACGTGTGATGTCGATGGATGTCGAGCCGCCGGAGCGCACTTCGAGGTCGGGAAGGTCCGCGGCGACGGCCTGCCGCAACGCGGACTTCTTCTCGCCTGTCGGATCCCAGGCGGCCTTCGCAGGCACGGGAGCCGACTGCCCGAGCGCCGAGAAGGTGATCTGGGAACCGCGGTCCTCCAGCACGGGACCCCACGTCTCGCTCTCCCAGTACCCGAGACCACGGGCGCGCAACTCGAGCGATGCCAATGCGCGCGCCTTCTCCTCTTCGCTCAGCGTCTCTGCATACTGTTCGCGCCATGCGCCACCATCGAACCGCAGATACCGCGTGCCGCACGTCGGCATGAGGTGCAGCCGCTCGAAGTGGGCGCCTGACGCGTCGGAGAGCCGCTCGATCACCTGCATGCGGAACTGATCGAAGTTGCCGCCGGAGATGACGCACACCTCGGTGGCGTCGAGCAGCCTGATGAGCGCCTCCACCATCGGGCGTTCGAGTGGCGATTTCGACGGAGCGAGGGTGTCGTCGAGGTCGAAGGCGATGAGCCGAGGGATCACGGGTCTCCATTCATGCCGGTCGGGGTTGCGGCGAAGTCACATCGAATGATCATCCTGTCAGTGCGGTGCGTATGCCGGCAATCTCGCTCAGTACGCCCCCGAGGGCTTCGCGACCGCCCGCGCCGTTCTCCAGAGGATCTGGATGTCGCCGGTGAGCGACCAGTTCTCGACGTAGTAGAGGTCGAGCCGCACGGTGTCCTCCCAGGAGAGGTCGCTGCGTCCGCTCACCTGCCAGAGTCCGGTGATGCCGGGCTTGACGAGGAGGCGACGCTGCGCCCAGTGATCGTACTTCTCCACCTCCCGGCGCAGGGGCGGCCGAGGGCCGACGAGCGACATCTCTCCGCGGAAGACATTGATGAGCTGAGGAAGCTCGTCGAGGCTGTAGCGACGGAGGACCTTGCCCGAGCGCGTCACGCGGGGATCCTCGCGCATCTTGAAGAGCACGCCGTTCCCATCGGAGCGGCTCTCCAGGGCCATCAGTCGAGCCTCGGCATCGCTCACCATCGACCGGAACTTCAACATCTGGAAGGTCGTGCCGTTCACCCCGACCCGCTCCTGCCTGAACAGTGCCGGTCCGGGGCTGTCCTTGCGCACGACCCAGGCGATCACGAGGAGGAACGGGCTCAACACGATGAGCCCGAGGGCTGAGGCGATGACGTCGAAGGCACGCTTGGCGTAGTACTTCGACCCTTCGAACGTGGGGTACTCCACGTGGATGAGCGGGAGGCCGGCGACGGGCCGTGCGTGGATGCGCGGACCGGCCACATCCGTGAGCGAGGGCGCCACGATGAGGTCGACCCCTCTCGCCTGCAGCTCCCAGCCGAGTTCTCGAAGCGCTCTCGGGGGCAGGTCATCCGCACCGGTGAAGATCAGTGTGTCGGCTCCGGTCGCGTCGATGGTCGAGAGGACGTCGGAATAGTCGCCGAGAACCGGAACCTGCTCGACCAGCGGGGTATCCGTGCTGCCGTGCT
>JAPSJT010000243.1 GCA_031178045.1 Agromyces sp. | reverse complement strand
CAGCGTCGTGGTCGACGGCGCCGGCGACGGTGACGACGAGGTCTTGAGGTCGGTAGTTCGCCCGGTAGTGCTCCCAGACCGCCTCGCGTGTGGCCGCGCCGATCGTCTCGGCGTTGCCCCCGATGGGCCGGCCGAGCGGATGCGCACCGAGCACGGCCTCGAAGAAGCGCTCGTTCGCGACATCCGCCGGATCGTCGCCGGCCATCGAGAGCTCCTCGAGGATGACCCCTCGTTCGTTGTCGAACTCCACGGGATCGAGGAGCGAGGACGTGAACATGTCGGCGAGCACCGTGACGGCCATGGGGAGGTCGCGGTCCTGCACCTTGGCGTAGTAGCAGGTGTACTCCTTCGCGGTGAGCGCGTTGTGCTCGCCGCCGACGGCGTCGAAGGAGATCGCGATGTCGAGCGCGGAGCGGGTCGTGGTGCCCTTGAACAGCAGGTGCTCGAGGAAATGCGTCGACCCGTAGGTCGCGGGGTGCCCGTCGCGCGCGTGCTGCTCGTCGCGCGAGCCGACGGCGACCCAGAACCCGACGGTCGCACTGCGACTGCCCGGAACCTGCTCGCTGAGTACCCGAACGCCCGACGGGAGCACGCTGCGCCGAACTCGCGCGTCGCCTGCTGCAGTGAAGGAGAGTTCGGCCTGGCCGAGTGGGAGGTCGACGGCGCCGTTCATCCCGTCCAGCCTATGTCACCCGGAACGGAACGGGCAGGGGCGTGCGCGGGCCGCGCGCGTCGAGTCCGTTCAGGCGGACGCGCGGTCGAGTTCGACGAGGTCCGAGCGGTGCAGTTCGACGGCTGCCGCGGCGAGCAGCGCCTCGACGTGGTCGGGCCTCGTCGCGCTCGCGACGGGCGCGACGACGGTGGGCTTCGCGAGCAACCACGCGAGCGCGATCGTGGCCGGTGCCGCCCGGTGGCTCGCGGCGACCTCGTCGAGCACCGCGAGCACGCGCTGACCGCGTCGCCCGAGGTGCTTCGCCACCCGCTCGCCCCGTGCGTCACGTCGCACGTCGGAGCGGCGTCGGATGCCGCCGGCGAGGAACCCGTTCGCGAGTGCGAAGTACGGCAGCACGCCGAGGCCCTGCGCCAGCGCGACGAGTTCGGTGGCGCCCTCGAACGACCGGCGCTCCATGAGGTTGTACCGGGTGGTGAGCAGTTCGAAGCGGGGCAGCCCGTTCGCGGCGAGCACTCGCGCCTCGATGAGGCGTTCGGGAGAGAAGTCGGATGCGCCGATCGCGAGCACCTTGCCGGCCCTGATGAGGGCGTCGACGGCACCGAGCGATTCCTCGAGCGGCACGCCGGGGTCGTCGCCGTGGAAGAACAGCACGTCGATGCGGTCGGTGCCGAGCCGCGCGAGCGACGCATCGACCGCTGCACGCAACTCGACGGGCGCGAGACCGCGGTGATCGGGATGACGACCGATCTTCGTCATGACCCGCATGCGGTCGCGCGTGCCCCGCGAGGCCATCCATGAGCCCACGATCGTCTCGCTGCGCCCGGCGGCATAGCTGTCGGCCGTGTCGAGGAGGTTGCCGCCGATGCCCGCGAAGCGGTCGAGCACGGCGTGCGCGTCGTCGGCACCGAGGGTCCAGCCGAACGTGCTGCCGCCGAGGGCGATCGGGTGCACGGCGAGGCCCGTCTCGCCGAGGCACCGCTGGGCGGGCACGGTGATGGGGCCCGACACCGGGTTGCCCTCCTCGGCGACGAGTCCGGGCTGCGGCTCGATCGTCGCGACGCCGGTGCGGCCGTCGACGGGCTCGTCTGCCCTCGGCCCCGCGACGCGAGCAGCGCCGGCCGGCTCGCGGTGTCGTCGTGCCACGCGCTCCTCCTCCCCAGGATCGATTCCGAGCGTACGTGTCGACGACGCCGTGCATCGCGACGGAGAGGTGAACCGTTACCGAATCGTTCGCGCTCGAGGCGCGTGCAGGCGCGGGCCCCGACGCCGCCTCAGGATGCGGCGCGGGCGCGACGGACGAGGGCCTCCGCCTGCCGCAGCACCGGGGCGTCGACCATGCCGCCGCGGAACGCGAACACGCCCGGCTGGCGAACGGCCTCTGCGAGTACCGCCTCGGCCCACTCGACCTGCTCCGGCGCGGGCCGGTACGCCGCTCGCACGATCGCGACCTGCGACGGATGGATGCACGCGGTGGCGGCGAAGCCGACCGCCGCGGCATCCTCGGCTTCGGCCCGCAGCCCGTCGGCATCGGCGATGTCGAGGTGCACGGCGTCGATCGCGGCGATGCCGTGCGCGGCGGCAGCGAGCAGCACGTGCGAACGGGCGTGCCGGGCGACCTCCCGGTAGCTCCCGTCGGACCGGCGGCTCCCAGATCCGCCGAGGGACGCGACGAGATCCTCCGCTCCCCACATGAGGGCCGCGACGTTCGGGAGCGCGGCGACCTCGCCGGCGGCCAGCACGCCGCGCGCGGTCTCGCACAGTACGAGCACGTCGTACCGCTCGAGGTCGACGAGGTCGGCGGTGCCCTCGCACTTGGCGAGCATCACGGTCCGGTAACCGGTCGCCGCGAGCGCGGCGAGGTCGTCGGCGAACTCGGACGAGGACGCCGGGTTCACGCGCACGATCACCCGTCGCGGATCGAGTCGCGACTCGACGAGTGCGAGCCGCGCGGCGTGCTTCGCGTCGGCGGCCACGGCGTCCTCGAGGTCGAGGATCACCGCGTCGGCGCGTTCGGCTGCCTTCTCGAATCGGTCGGGGCGATCTGCCGGACAGAAGAGCAGGGCGGGACCGAACGGGAACGGCGGATGCGGATGCGGATGCGTCATCCGCTCGCCGTTCCGCCGGCTCGCTGCTCCCCCGCCTCGCGTGTCCAGACGAGCATCGTGCGCGAGGCCGTGGCGACGACCTCGTCATGCTGGTTGCGGGCGGTGTGCCCGAGCACGACGATGCCCTCGCCCGGGCGCGAGGAGGACAGCCGTTTGGACTCGACCACGCTCTCGCCGTAGAGGGTGTCGCCGACGAAGACCGGGTGCGGGAAGGCGACCGCTCCGAATCCCAGGTTCGCCACCAGGGTGCCCTGGGTGAGCTGGCCCACCGACTGTCCGACGAGGGTGGACAGCGTGAACAGCGAGTTCACGAGCGGCCTGCCGAAGGGCTGCCGGGCCGACCAGGCCGCGTCGAGGTGCAGCGGTTGGGGGTTCATCGTGAGCGTCGTGAAGAGCACGTTGTCGGCGTCGGTCACGGTACGTCCGGGACGATGCAGGTAGCGCACGCCCTCCTCGAACTCCTCGAACCAGAGTCCGCGTTGCACGACCTCGCGCATCGGGGCATCCGTCATCTCGTCCTCCTAGCCGGCGAGCCCGAGCTCTCGGG
>JAPSJT010000242.1 GCA_031178045.1 Agromyces sp. | reverse complement strand
GAGGACGACGCCGAAGCCGCAGCGCTCGGCGTCGTTCGCATCCGCTCGCTCGCAGAGCTCGCCGACGCGCTCGTTCCTCGACTCTCCGACTGACGCGACACCTCCGGATGACGAAACGGGCCGGACGCTCCTTCCGCGCCCGGCCCGCCTCGCGTCTCCGAGGAGATCGAGAGATCAGACGACGTCGTCGTCGACCCAGTCGAGGGTCTTGGTGACGGCCTTCTTCCAGTTGCGGTCGAGGCGCTCACGCTCCGCTTCGTCCATCGACGGCGTCCAGCGGCGGTCCTCCTGCCAGTTCGCACGGAGCTCGTCGAGGCTCGACCAGAAGCCGACGGCGAGGCCCGCGGCGTAGGCCGCACCGAGCGCGGTCGTCTCGGCCACCACGGGCCGCACGACCGGCACGCCGAGGATGTCGGCCTGGAACTGCAGGAGCGTGTCGTTCGCGGTCGCGCCACCGTCGACGCGCAGCTCGGTGAGGTCGAGTCCCGCGTCGGCGTTCACGGCCTCGACGACGTCGCGGGTCTGGAACGCGATGGCCTCGAGGGCGGCCCGTGCGATGTGGCCCTTGTTCACGTACCGGGTGAGGCCGACGAGGGCACCGCGGGCGTCGGGCCGCCAGTACGGTGCGAAGAGTCCCGAGAACGCGGGCACGAAGTACGCACCGCCGTTGTCCTCGACCGAGTTCGCGAGTGCCTCGACCTCGGCGGCCGAGGAGATGAGGCCGAGGTTGTCGCGCAGCCACTGGATGAGCGAGCCCGTCACTGCGATCGACCCCTCGAGCGCATAGTGCACCGGCTCGTCACCGAGCTTGTAGCCGACCGTCGTCAGGAGGCCGTTCTTGGAGTGCACGATCTCCTCACCGGTGTTGAAGATGAGGAAGTTGCCGGTGCCGTAGGTGTTCTTCGCCTCGCCCGCGTCGAACGCGGCCTGTCCGAAGGTCGCCGCCTGCTGGTCGCCGAGGATGCCCGCGATGGGCGTCTCGCGCAGGAGCGAGTGCTCGTTCGCCACGCCATAGATCTCGGAGGACGACCTGATCTCGGGCAGCATCGAGCGGGGCACATCGAAGGCGGCGAGGATCTCGTCGTCCCAGCTGAGCGTCTCGAGGTCCATGAACATCGTGCGGCTCGCGTTCGTGACATCCGTCGCGTGCACCCCGCCCTCGACCCCGCCCGTGAGGTTCCAGAGCACCCAGGTGTCGGTCGTCCCGAAGAGGAGGTCGCCGGCCTCGGCCTTCTCGCGGGCACCGGGAACGTTCTCGAGGATCCAGACGATCTTGGTGCCCGAGAAGTAGGTCGCGAGCGGCAGCCCGACCTTCTCCTTGAACCGCTCGACGCCGCCGTCGGCCGCGAGCCGGTCGACGATCGACTGGGTGCGGGTGTCCTGCCAGACGATCGCGTTGTAGACGGGCTCTCCCGTCGACTTGTCCCACACGACCGCAGTCTCGCGCTGGTTCGTGATTCCGACCGCGGCGATGTCGTGCCGGGTGAGGTTCGCCTTGCCGAGCGCCTGGCCGATCACCTCGCCGGTGTTGCGCCAGATCTCCGTCGGGTCGTGCTCGACCCACCCGGCTCGCGGGAAGATCTGCTCGTGCTCGAGCTGACCGGTCGAGATGATCGATCCGGCCTTGTCGAAGATGATCGCACGGGAGGACGTCGTGCCCTGGTCGATCGCGAGAATGTAGTCAGCCATCTGAGAACTCCGTTGCTGTCAGTGAATGATGAGGGGTGAAGCGGATGCCGCGGCTCAGCCGAGGAGCGGCAGCAACGGAATCGCGGCGAGACCGGCCAGCACACCGCCGATGATCGGGCCGACGACCGGCACCCACGCGTACGACCAGTCGCTGGCCCCCTTGCCGGCGATCGGCAGGACGGCGTGCGCGATGCGCGGGCCGAGGTCGCGGGCGGGGTTGATGGCGTAGCCGGTGGGGCCACCGAGCGACGCGCCGATGCCGATCACGAGCAGGGCGACGGGCAGCGCGCCGAGCGCGGCGAGGCCCGAGGCATCCCCGTTCCGGCCGAAGCCGATGACGACGAAGACGAGCACGAAGGTGCCGACGATCTCGGTGACGAGGTTCCATCCGTACGAGCGGATCGCGGGGCCGGTCGAGAAGACGCCGAGCTTGGTGCCTGCCTCGGGCTCGGCGTCGAAGTGCTGCTTGTACGCGAGCCACACGAGCACCGCGCCGAGGAAGGCGCCGAGCATCTGGGCGCCGATGTAGGTGAGCACGCTCACGAGGTTCACCGGCACGCCGGAGCCGAACTCGGTCGTGCCGTTCGCGACGAGACCGAGCGTGACCGCGGGGTTCAGGTGCGCACCCGAGGCGTAGGCCACGACGACGCCGGCGAAGACCGCCAGGCCCCAGCCGATGGTCACCATCAGGAAGCCGCCGCCGAGGCCCTTCGTCCTCACGAGCGCCACGTTCGCGACGACGCCGCAGCCGAGCAGCACGAGCATCGCAGTGCCGACGAGTTCCGCGAGGAACACGATTCCGAGATTGTCCACGTTGACCTTCCTTACAGGGGTGCGAACCGGCGCACACGACCGGTCGCGGAATGCATGGGGCCGGACGGCCCGGATGAAAGCTATCGGCAGCGGACGCCGCCGCGAGGCGTTTCCGGCTGCACATCCGTGCAGTTTCGGCGCGGGTCAGCCGGCGAGCACCCGCTCCTCGAGCACGACGCCGTGGCGCTCGGCGAGCACCTCGCTCGTCGCTCGCACCTCCGCGGCGCGGCGCGCGGCGTCCCACCCGAGCACGTCGCCGGCGAGCTCGGCGAGTTCGGCGAGCAGGGCCGCCGTGACCGTGCCGGTGAACGCGATGCTCGTCCGTCGGAACACGAGGTCGGCAAGGTGCGCCACGCGTTCGCTGCGGGTCAGCCATTCGATCTCGCGTCGGCTGTAGCCGGGATGGTTCGCCAGCATCACGTCCTCGGAGCTCTCGGTCTCGGCGAGGAAGTCCTCGGAACGGGTGCCGTAGCGCTCGAGCAGCTGCTCCGCGCGCGCACGGCCCACCTCGTCGCCGTGCGCGACGAGCCACACGCGACGCGCATCGTCGGTCACGGGGTAGCCCGCACCCCCGCCGATCGGAACGCCCTTCGTCGATCGCACCCGCTCGCGGCCGAGGAGCTCGAGCACGTCACCGCCGAGGTGCTCGGCGAGCGCGCGGAAGGTCGTCCACTTCCCGCCGACGAGGCTCAGCACTGTGGTGCCGGGGCGAGCCGGGGCATCCGCCCGCTCGATGCGGTAGTCGCGCGACACGAAGCCCGGCTGCGTGTCGTCGTGACGCGGCAGCGGCCGCACCCCCGAGAAGCGGTAGACGATCTGCGAAC
>JAPSJT010000061.1 GCA_031178045.1 Agromyces sp. | reverse complement strand
GGTCATGCCGGCGAGCTCGGGTTCGATCCGACCCGAGTGATCATCGGCGGCCCGAGCGCCGGCGGAGGCCTCAGCGCCGGCACCACGCTCCTCGCACGCGACCGCGGCGGGCGCATGCCCCTCGCGCAGCTGCTCATGTGGCCCATGCTCGACGATCGCGTCGACACCGCATCGGCGCACCAGGTCGACGGCATGGGCATCTGGGATCGTACGAGCGACCTCGCAGGGTGGACGGCGCTGCTCGGCGACCGTCGAGGCACGAGCGAGGTGTCGCCCTACGCCGCCCCGGCGCGAGCGACGGATCTCTCCGGACTGCCGCCCGCCTACGTCGAGGCCGGCAGCGCGGAGGTGTTCCGAGACGAGGCCGTCGCCTACGCGAGCGGACTGTGGGCGGCGGGCGGCAGTGCCGAGCTGCACATCTGGTCGGGAGGCTTCCACGGCTTCCAGAACGTGGTGCCCGGCGCGGCCGTGTCGCGAGCGGCCGTCGCGACCCGGGAGGCCTGGCTGCGACGCATGCTCGGCGGCGACGCGAAGACGTGACCCCGGAAGCTCAGCCCGCCGTGACGAGCGCGTTCATGCGCCGCTGCCACGCGACATCCGCCCACATGGGGTGATGCGGCGCGGCGTTCGAGCACGCCACGACGCCCCAGACCCCGTTCGCGAGCGCCGTGCGGATGCCGTGCTCGGCGAGAGCCAGCCCGTGGGTGCCCTCTTCGAAGCGCCCGTCCCGCGGCGTGTAGCCGACCCACCCCTCGCCGACGACGGCCGGAACCCCTCGCCACCGCGCCCATTCGGCGATGGCGACGACCCGCGACTCGATCTCGCGGAACATCACCTCGCGGTACTCGGCGTACTGCGCGTCGAGCCACGAGTCCCACGCCGCTGCGTCGATCCAGTCGTACCCGTAGATCATCTGGTCGGTGACGACGGTCGCCCGGAGTTTCCAGTCGACCGGTCGGCCGTACTCGGCGAAGGTCGGCGCGCCGGGGAGGAGGAGCGCTCGGAGCTCGGCGTTCGGGAACCCCTCCGTGCCTTCGGAGCGGATGTCGATGCGGCGCTGCAGGGCGTCCAGCACGCCGTAGGAGTACACGTGGAACTGGGCGACGCCGAGCGCCGGCGACAGCCGGTGCATCGCGAGGTGCGGCGGCTTGCCGTAGCTCGCCGTCACGAGGGTGCGCGGATGCCGCGCGCGCAGGCGTTCGAGTGCGGCCTCGCCGCCGTCGGCGATGGGCGGGAGGATCGAGAAGTCGACCTCGTTGTGCAACTCGGCGAAGGCCACGACGTCGGCGAGCCCCGCCGCCTCGATCTGCTCGAGGAGGTGGTCCCATGCGTCACCGAGGACGCGATACCGCTCGGCGAGGGGGATTGCGTCGATGGCCTCGAACCAGCGCGGGTCACCGGCGAACGCCGTGGACTGCTGGTACTCCCAGCTCGCGAGGATCACCGAGACCCCGCGCCGCTCGGCCGACTCGAGCAGCTGGAACAGCCGTGACCGCACATCGATCCGGTACCCGCCTGGCGCGTCGTACCACCGGGTGCGCCTGCCGTAGTACCCGCCGTCGGGGGCGGCACCGAGTCCTTCGATCGGCAGGTCGTGGGCGAGCTCGTCGAGCCCGAGCCCTCCCGCGACGAGCAGCGGGGCGGCGCAGATCCGTACGGCGTTGTAGCCGCGCTCGACGGTCTCGGCCATGGCGCGGTCGACGTCCTCGAAGGGCTCGCCGACGCCGGCACGCGTGTACCAGGAGAAGTCCCACAGGGAGATCGCGAGGTGCGAGGGCAGATGCTCGGGCACGTGCCCCGTGGGCGTCACGTCGGGCTCGGCGGGCGCTGCCGGGGTGCCGAGGTACCGCTCGGTCATGCGCGCACCTCCGCCATCCGGCGCCCCTCGGCGGCGAGTGCACGCAGCCGGGTCGCCTGCGTGGCGCGGCGCTCGGCGGAGTCCACGGGGAAGAGCAGGAGCTCGGGCAACGACGTCGCGAAGTAATCGACCCGGTCGGGCGACGCCTCGAGCTCGGCCGCACGCTGCTCGAGCGAACGCCACACCGCGTCAGCCTGCGTCCACTCGCCGAGCCGCGAATGCGCGACGGCGATCCAGTGGTCGCGCTCGTCGACGGGGCGGGCGTCGACGGCGAGGGCTCCTGCGCCGGTTCGTGCGGCCCGCCAGGCGGCGTCCGCCGCGAGCTCGTCGCCGGATGCGGCTTCCGCGTCGCCCAGCAGCACGAGCCGTTCCGCGATGGGGTCGGCCGGATGCCGCCCCTCGCCGAGGTGCTCGGGCACCCGGAGCCCGTCGCGAAGCAGGGCGGCCGCGACATCCGGGCGCTCGGCGATCTGCTCACGCGCGACCGCGAGCGAGGCGCGGTCGTAGACGGCGATGACCTTGCCCTCGCCCCCCTCGAACGGCTGGAACGACCGGCCGGCGAGGAAGTCGAGCGCCTCCTGCGCTCGGCCGACCTCGACGAGCAGTCCTGCGAACTCGATCGCGAGGTCGTCGCGCTCGAGCACGGTCGTCCCGGCCGCGCGGATCGCGGCGAGCCGCTCGGCCGCCCCCGCGCCCCGAAGCGCCGCGAGCTGATCCCGCTCGTAGACGAGCCGGGCGTCGCCGGGGGAGCGGGTGAGGGCCTCCGCGTAGCGCCGATCGGCCTCGGCGAGGTCGCCGCCCGCCTTGACGAGGGCGACGGCGGCGTTGCGCCAGACGACGGGGTCGTCGGCGACGAGCCGGATGGCGCGCTCGAGCTGCTCGAGCGCCTCGGTCGTGCGTCCGGCGTCGAGGAGCCAACAGCCGAGGTATCCGCGAGCCCTGACGTCCTCGCCGTCGGCGGCGAGCGCCGCCAGGAGCACGTCGTGGTCGTCGAGACCCGCAGGGAATGCAAGCCTCGGGTCAGCGGCCCGCGCACGTGCCCGGGCCGCGGCGGCGCCGTCGTGGTCGGCGGCCGCGTCGAGGAACGCGGCGAGGGCGTACGCGGCGAGCGGGGCGGGATTGCCGAACGCGGTCGGCGCTGCGTCCGATGCGCGGCCGGCGAGCTCGATCGCCCGCCGCACGTCGCCGAGGCGGTGGAGCTCGTGCGCGATGGTCAGGAGCGTCCGAGGGTCGACCGGGTGCAACTCGTCGTCGATCGCCGCGAGCAGCGGATCGAGGGGGTCGGCCGCACGGGCCACGGCCAGGTCGGCTGCAGCGAGGTCCGCGTCAGCGCCACCGAGCTTCCGCAGCGCCGTGACGCGAGCCGCGATCGCCGAGGTGTTCGTTCGGTCGGCGGCGAGTGCGGCGGCGGCGAACTCGAGGGCGGATGCCGCGTCGCCGTCTCGGAGAGCCAGGCGTGCCCGGCCGAGGTTCGCCGGCACGGCGAGCCGTCCGTCCCACGAGGCCTTGCCGAACGCGAAGGCCGCTGCGTCCCATCGCCCGAGGCGTTCGAGCACGAGCCCGCGCAGCAGGTGGGCGTCGCCGTGCTCGGGGTTCAGGTTCCGGCGCGTCAGCCGGTCGATCGCGCGATCGAGGTGGTCGAGGGCGAGCGCGTACTCGCCACGAGCGAGAGCGAGCCGAGCGAGCGCGAGGCGGGCTCGCGAGTCGCCGGGGTCTCGGCGGACCGCCTCCTCGAAGTACGGTTCGGCCGGTCGTGTGGGGTGGCGGTACTGCACGAGATGGAGGCCCGTGAGGTACAGCTCGTCGGAGCTCGCGATGTCGACGGGCGAGGGCGGCTCCGTGGCGACCCACGGCTCCGCCGCGGCGCCCGGGTGCGCCGTCCACTGCACGAGCATCCGGCCGCCGGCCTCGACGTCGACGATGAGGTCGTCGCGGTCGGCGGGGCGGTCGAGTTCGAGGCTCGTCGTGAAGGGACGTCCGGGCGCGAGCGGCGTCGACCATTCGGCCACTCGTGCACCGTCGCGGCGACGCAGCACGATGTGTGCGGCCTCGTGCTCGGCGGTCGCGGCGACGCCGAGCCGAACCGCCGCGCCGTGCGCCTCGAGGCCGATCGCGCCGTCGAGCGTGGCCTGGACGGCCGGGCCGATGTCCTGGATCGGATACCAGTACTGCCGGAATCGGCGCGTCTCCCCGGAGGCGAGCCAGCTGAAGTCGGGTTGGTTGTCGGTGAAGACGCCGGCCATCAACTCGACATAGGGTCCGTCGGAGTCGGTGAGGTGGCGGTCCCAGGCGTGCCCGATCTCGCCGTCGCCCCAGGTCCACTGCTTCTTGCCGGGTGCGATGGCGCGGTCCGCCCAGTGCACGAACCCGGCGCCGGCGTCGTGGTCGTACCCGCCGAAGAAGTCGTCGGCGGTCTCCGTGATCATGTACGACGTCGGCACCGGGATGTTCGAGTAGAGGTCGATGCGGTCGGCGCCCGGGCGGTCGGCGGCGAGCGCCGGGTAGTCGACGCCGTAGTACGGGCGGTCGGCTCGGGGGAAGGCGGTGATCGCCCGTCGGGCGTGGTCGGCGACGTACCTCACATCGGTCGGGAAGAAGGACTGGTACCGCTCGTGCGAACGGGCTGCGACGTTCGCCCACCAGAGGAAGGTCTGCGGCACATCGGTGCGGTTCGTCAGGCGCGCCTCGACCTCGATGAGCGCCGAGTCACCTCGCAACCGGATGCCGTGAGTGCCCCGCATCCGCTGCATCGGGTCGAGGTCGCTGTGCCAGACGACGACCTCCTCGTCCCCTGAACGCTCGACGTACGTCTCGACCGGCAGGAACGTGGCGGGCCGGTGGTGCTGCGGCCAGTTGAACTCGACGCCACCCGACACCCACGGGCCGGCGAGGCCCACGAGGGCCGGCTTGATGACGTTGTTGCGGTAGAAGAAGTCGTAGTCGCGGGTCTTGTCGTAGCCGATGTGGATGCGTCCACCCAGCTCGGGCAGCAGCACGAGCCGGATCCAGCGGTTCTCGAGGTGGATCGCGCGCCACTCGCGGGGGGTACGAGTCGTCGCGATGCGGTCGACGAACGGGATCGGGTAGACCCGGCCGCTCGAGCCCTGGTACACCCGGCGATCGAGGAAGAGGGGATACCGGTCGGGCTCGGCCGGTTCATACGTCTCGATGAGAAGCGGGGCCTCCCAGCAGGCGACCCCGCCCGCATCGAGGCGCTCGCGCTCTCGGCGGGGCGCCTCGGGAAGTTCGATTCGGGGGTGCTCGGTGCTCACGTCGTCCACGCTAAGCGCGGGATCTCCGCCGGCCAATGATCGATCATCCGACCGGCATGGACGAATCCACGACATGGCACGATGGCTGGATGGAACGTCGCGAAGGGTTCGAGAACCAGCGCCTGTGCGTCGTGCCGCGACCGCTCGTCGCCGAGGCGCTGAACCGGCCGGTGACCCGTCGGCTCGTCGTCACCGACGCGGGCTACTTCCCGGTGGCGGAGCGCCATCTGCGAGTTCGGAAGGAGGGAGCGCCCGAGGCGATCGTCATCCTCTGCGTCGCCGGTTCTGGCTGGGTCGAGCTCGGCGGCCAGCGGGTGCGCGTGAGCCCGTCGACCGTCGCCCTCCTTCCGCCGCACACGCCGCACTCCTACGGCGCGGACCCGGACTCGCCATGGACGATCTGGTGGTGCCACCTCCGGGGCAGCGACCTCGGCGACCTCTGGGAGGCGGCCGAGGCGAGCCTCGACCGCCCGATCATCTCGCTGCGCGCCGCCGATCGTGTCACCGCGCTCCTCGACGAGATCGTCACCTCCCTCGAGCGGGACCAGTCGCCGGCGCGTCTGCTCGCGACGGCCGGCGTGGCCTGGCGGCTCATGACCCAGATCGCGGTCGATCGACGCCTCCCCGAGCAGGGAGAACCGCTCGAGCGCGCCATGCGCTACCTGGAGGAGCGCGTCGACGGCGGCATCCGCGTCTCGGAGCTCGCCCGGCTCGTCGGCGTCTCGACGTCGCACCTCGGTGCGCTCTTCCGTGACGCCACCGGAGGCGGAGTGCTCGCCTACCACACGGCGCTCAAGATGGCGCGGGCGCGCAAGCTCCTCGACACCACCGACCTGCAGGTCGGCGAGATCGGGCGCGACGTCGGCTACGCCGACCCGTTCTACTTCTCGCGCCAGTTCAGCCGCATGCACGGCGTGAGCCCCAGCGACTACCGGCTCCAGCGGAAGGGCTGATGCGCGGGAAGGGCGAGCGGACGAGGCATCCGCTCAGCCCTTCGTGGCTCCGGCGGTCAGGTCGGCCTTCCAGAAGCGCTGCAGCGAGACCATGAGCACGACGAGCAGGATGACCGAGACGGCCGACCCCGTGACGACGAGCTGCGTGAACATCGGGTCGCGCTGCGTCTGCGAATTCCAGAGCGTGAGGCCGAGCGTGATCGGGAAGCGCTTCGGGTCGTTCAGCATGACGAGCGGCAGCAGGTAGTTGTTCCAGATCGTCACGAACTGGAAGAGGAAGATCGTGACGATCGCCGGGGTCATCATGCGGCTCGCGATGGAGCCGAAGATGCGCAGGTCGCCGGCGCCGTCGATCCGGGCCGCCTCCACGATCTCATCGGGGACGGCGGTGTTCGCGTGGATGCGGGCGAGGTACACGCCGAACGGGCTCACCATCGAGGGCAGCAGCACGCTCCAGTAGGAACCGGTGAGGCCCACGGAGTTGAGCAGGAAGTAGAGCGGGAGGGCGATGACGGTCGCCGGCACGAGCACGCCGCCGAGGATCGTCCAGAAGACCGTCTCCTTCGCGGGGAAGGCGTACTTCGCGAAGGCGTAACCGGCGGCGGTCGCGATGACCGTTGCGACGAGGGCACCGACGCCCGAGTACAGCACGCTGTTGAGGATCCAGATCGAGAAGGCGCCGCCGTCCTGGGTGAAGAGGTCGACCAGGTTCTGCCACGCCTGGGGGCTGTCGGAGAACCAGAGCCCGAACGTCGAGTAGAGGTCGCCGGGGGACTTCGTCGCCGCGATCAGCACCCAGGCGATCGGCAGGAGGAAGTAGACGGCGGCGGCGGCGAGGGCCGCGTTGACGAGGATGCTGCCGGCGAGGCCTCCCGGACGTGCGGTGGCCGGGCGGGCGGTGCGGGCGGCGGTGCGCGTCACCATGCGCGGTTCCCCTTCCGATTGACGATGCGCAGGAACAGCGCCGAGAAGCCGAACGCGAGCAGCGCGACGACGACCGCCATGGCGGCGGCGAGATTCGGGTTGCCCTGGGCGAAGGCCTGGTTGTACGCGGCGAGGTTCGGCGTGTAGTCGGAGCTGATCGCGGTCGTCAGCGGACGCAGCACGAGCGGCTCGACGAAGAGCTGCAAGGTGCCGATGATCGTGAAGAGCGTGATGAGCACGATGGACGGCCGGATGAGCGGGAGCTTGATCGACCAGATCATGCGCCACTCTCCGGCGCCGTCGAGCTTGGCGGCTTCGTAGAGCTCGCTCGGAATCGAATCGAGCGCCGCGATGAGGATGAGCATGTTGTACCCGGCGAACCCCCACAGCGCGATGTTCGCGATCGCGAAGAGCACCGCGTCGGAGCTCAGCGGGTTCGCGTCGATGCCGAGCGCGCCGAGCAACTGCAGCACGGGGCTCGTCGCCGGGATGTAGAGGAAGCCCCAGAGGAGGGAGGCGATGACGCCGGGCACGCCGTACGGCATGAAGTACGTGACCCGGAACGCGCGCGGGAAGCGCGCCGCCGCCGCGCCGAGGAGCAGGGCCAGCCCGAGGGCGGTCACCACCATGAGCGGCACTTCGATCGCCGAGAAGGCGACGAGGCGACCGAGGCTTGCGAGGAAGGACGGATTCGCGAGCGCCGTCCCGTAGTTCTCGAGCCACACGAATTCCCGGGTGGGCGCGCCGAGCCCCAGTCCGCTCGACTTCTGGGCGAAGAGGCTGTCGATGATCGCGAAGACGATCGGGGCGATGAAGAACGCCGCGAACATCACGAGGAACGGCACGAGGAGCACCCACAGCGCCGCCGGTGCGCGTCGGTGCCGTCGCTTCGGGCTGGACTCGGGCAGCGGATGCCGCGGCGGCGCGGACGCGGCTTCGGTGGCGGTGGCGGTGGCCGTCACATGTGCTCCTCGGTGGTGCAGGGCGTTGGGATACGGATCGTGGACTGCGGGGCTCGGGGTGCCGGCGCAGGCGGACGGCAGGAGGGGCGAGCGGGACCGGGTCCCGCTCGCCCCTCACGCTCACTCGGCGACGGCGATGCCCTTGTCGTCGAGGGCGGCGATGAAGTCCGCCTCGGTCTTGGTGAACGCGTCGCTGAGCGGCGTGCCCGACTCCACGGCGGCCTTCACGTTGTCGGTGAGGTCGGCGAAGAGCGTCTGCGAGAGCGGCGGCCACTGCCACGTCGCGGCGACCGCGGCATCCGACTCGGCGAAGACGTCCCAGATGTTCTGGCCGCCGTAGAAGGCGAAGACCTCGGGGTCGTCCTGCAGGCTCTCGACGGCGTCGACGTCGGCGATCGCCGGCCAGCCGGCGCCGACGCTCGTGAGGATGCTGACGCTCTCGGGGTCGCTGTTGAGCCACAGGGCGAACTCCGCGGCCTCCTTCGGGTGGTCGCTCCCCTTCAGCACGACGTTCGCCGAGCCGCCCGCCCAGGTCGCCGAGACGGTCTCGCCCTCGGTCCACTGGGGCATCGGTGCGACGGCCCATGAGCCGGCCGTGTCGGGTGCCGTGCCGCGCACGATCGCGTCGGCCCAGGAGCCCGAGATCCAGGTCACGATGTTGCCGTTCTGGATGTCGGCGTTCCATTCGCTCGAGAAGTCGGCCTCGATCTTCACGAGGTCCTCGTCGATGAGCCTCTGCCAGAACTCGGCCACCTTGAGCGTCGCCTCGTCGGCGATGCCGACCTTCCAGGCATCGTCTTCGGCGCTGAACCACTCGCCGCCGCCCTGCTGCGAGAGACCGATGAGCCACGGTGCCTGGTTGAAGGCGAATGCGGCGATGTAGCGGTTCGGGTCGGAGGCGCGGATGACCTTCGCCGCCTCGTAGTACTCGTCCCAGGTGGTCGGGTACGAGAGCCCGAGCGAGTCGAAGATGTCCTTGCGGTAGAACTGGCCGAGCGGCCCGGACGCCTGCGGCACCGAGTACACGTGGTCGTCGAAGACGCCGGTCTGCCACTGCCATTCGGTGAAGAGGTCGGCCGAATCGCCGACGTACTCGGTGATGTCCTCGACCGCGTCGTTCACGAGGAACTCGGGGATCGCGTCGTACCCGACCTGGGCCACGTCCGCAGGGTTGCCCGCCTGCACGGCGGAGAACATCTTGGCGTAGCCGCCGTCGGGACCGGCGGTGATGGTCTCGAGGGTGACCTGGATGTCGTCGTGCGCCTCGTTGAAGGCGTCGACCGCCTGGTCGATGTTCGGAACCCAGGACTGGAAGGTGAGCTCGACCGGTCCGTCTGCGGCGGGTTCGCCCGCCGAGCAGGAGGCGAGGGTGAGGCCGGCGACGACGGCTCCCGCGATCGCGGCCGTCGCCCGCAGGCGACGACGTGCATTGTGCTGCATGGATGCTCCTTTGCATGGAGGGAGGGGAGGTGCGGAAGCCGACGTTACGCTCGCCACCCCGGCCCACCCATAGCGGATCGAGTCGGTGACATGGACGATTCAACGGTCAGCGGTCTCAGCCACAGTCGGCGCGGGCGTCATCCGCGGCGAACTGCTTGGACGAAGGTGTTGACGCGTTGAATCGTCTCAGGCTATCTTGCGGGAAGCGTTTTCCCGCACAGCGGGGCACGAGGCGCGAACTGAGGCACACACCCCCACGGAGGACGATGATGTTCACACCACGATCGCGGCGCGCGATGCTCGCCGCTGCAGCGATGACCGGCGCCGCCCTGCTCGCGCTCACCGGCTGCGCCGGCGCCGGCGCAGGCGCCGAGGAAGCGGCCTACGACCCCGACGAGAAGGTGACGCTGAACTTCACGTGGTGGGGCAACGACGATCGCGCGACCCGCTACCAGGAGCTCATCGCCGCGTTCGAGGAGGAGCACCCGAACATCACGATCGACGGCACCTTCACCGACTTCCCCTCGTACTGGGAGAAGCGCAAGACCGAGGCGGCCGGCGGTGGCCTGCCCGACGTGTTCCAGTTCTCCGACTCCTACCTGCGCGAGTACGCCGAGCCGGGCCTCCTCCTCGACCTCGAGACCGTCTCGGACTACATCGACTTCGACGCCTTCGACGAGGGGCTGCGCGCCACGGGCGCGCTCGAGGGCACGCAGTACTCGCTGCCGACGGGATACAGCGCGTGGGCGGTCTTCCTCAACGACGGCCTCATCGAGCAGGCCGGGGTCGAGCCCTACGAGGGCGGCACGAGCTCCGAGGAGTACACCGCATGGATGAAGTCGGTGACGGATGCCACGGGCGGTGCCGTCTTCGGCGGCACCGACATGACCCAGCGCATCCAGACGTTCGAGAACGTGCTGCGCGCGCAGGGCAAGAACCTCTACACCGATGAGGGCGAGCTCGGCTTCACCGAGGACGAGCTGCGCGACTTCTGGGAGTCGGGGGCGGAGGCGCGCGACGGCGTCACCGTGCCGCAGCAGCGTCTCGAGGAGATCGCGCCGAAGTCCGGCTTCGGCGGCAACCTCACGGCGAGCGAGGCGAGCTGGAGCAACTTCCTCGGCGCGTACCTGGGCGACTCGGGTGCCGCGAGCGTGACGCTCGTCGCCCCGCCGCTCGACGAGCCCGGCGCGAAGGACCTCTACCGCCAGGCGGGCCTGCAGGTCGCGATCTCGGCCGACACCGAGCATCCCGAGGCCGCGGCGCTCTGGCTCGACTTCATCGTGAACAGCGAGCAGGCGGGCGAGATCTTCGGCACGACGCTCGGCTTCCCGGCATCCGAGACGAAGCTCGCGGGAACCACCCTCGAGGGCATCGACAAGCAGGTCGCCGACTACCTCGACTCGGTCGCCGACCGCCTCGGCGATGCCCCGCCCGTGCCGGTCGTGGGCTACGGCTCGCTCGAGCAGACCTTCTGGGATCTCGGCAAGTCGATCGGCCTCGGCGCGCTGACCGTGGATGACGCGGTGCAGCAGTTCTTCACCGAGGCCGAGGTCATCCTGGGCTGAGCCGCCCTCTGCTCGCGCCGCCCGCGCGAAACGCAGGAGAATCCGTGAGATGCCTTCCTTCGGGGGACGCATCGAGCGGATTCTCCTGCGTTTCCGACAGCTCGCGCGCTCACGGGGGCCGGCGGTCCGTCTTCACGGTCGCCCGTCCCAGACGACCGCCCCGTCGGCCCGCAGCCGTGCACCGGTCGCGGGCTCGTGCGGCACGAGCCGGCCGGTGTGCATGAGGTGCTCGACCGAGCCGGGCGGCTGCTGCAGGCACACGACATCGGCCACGAGCCGTCGGTGGCAACGCCACCACACGCTCTCGCTGCACATCATCACGGTGCGCTCACGTCGGGCCTGCTCGAGCAGCTGGGCGAGCGCGTCGTGGAACTCGGCGGTCCTCGTGTGCGCGGCGTAGGCGGCGAACTGCTCGACCCGCCACCAGGGGTCCTCGCGCGGTGCACCGTCGGGGAGCCGCCGTCGACCGCCGAGGCGTTGCTCGGTCCGGTACGCGATGCCGAACTCGGGGAGCCACTCCGCGAGCGCGTCCTCGGCGACATCCGGATTGCGACGGCTTCCGGGGAAGCGCCGGATGTCGACGAGCGCCTCGATCCCCGCGGCGGACAGGAGCGCCCCGAATTCCGAGCGGTCGAGACGGCCATGACCGACGGAGAACAGCATGAGGCATTCTCGCCCATCCCCGCGAATGCGCGGTGCTGCTCGGCTCAGGTCGGGCTCCCGCTCCGTTGCTCGCTCGATCGGGCACCGATCTTCGGTCTCCGCGCTGCCGAAGGTTCAGCTCCACCGGCGGGCACCGGCGGGCATGCACGTCGTCCGGCGCAGATCATCGCCCGAAGTCGTCGTTATCAAATCGTTTCAATTCAAGACTTGCGGGGCGTTGCCAATCCTCCGAACTCGTGTCATTCTACCTGAAACGTTTTACCTAAAACGTTTCAGGTCAAACAACAGCGAGGTTGTGCAATGAGTCTGGAATCCGCGAGCGACGTCGATATCGCACTCGACGCCCGGCATATCACGCGCAGATACGGCGCCGTCGTGGCGCTCGCCGATGCAACGCTGACTCTTCGTCGCGGCGAGGTCATGGGCGTGGTCGGCGACAACGGAGCCGGCAAGTCCACGCTGTTGAAGGTGCTGTCCGGCGCCGTCGTCCCTGACTCGGGCGAGATCACGGTCGATGGCCGACCGACCGCCTTCCGCCGGCCGTCCGACGCGCTGCATGCCGGCATCGAGACCGTCTACCAGGATCTCGCGCTCGTGGACACGATGTCGGCGGTGCAGAACGTCTTCCTCGGGAGGGAGGAGCTCTCGACCAATCCGCTGCTGCGCTTCCTCAATGTCGTGGACGACCGCCGCATGCGTAGCCGATCGCGGGAGGTGCTGGCCGAGCTGCAGGTCGGCATCCAGTCGGTCAAGGAGTCCGTGAAGGGGATGTCGGGCGGTCAACGCCAGTGCCTCGCGATCGCGCGCGCCCTTCTCTGGGGCCGGAGGATCGTGATCCTCGACGAGCCCACTGCGGCCCTCGGCGTCAGGGAGTCCCAGCAGGTGCTCGACCTGATCGGTCGCCTTCGGGATCACGGGGTCAGCGTGATCCTCGTGAGCCACAACATGCAGCAGCTCGTCACCGTCGCCGATCGCATCACGGTGATGCGGCTCGGTCGTACGGTCGCCACGCGCGACGTGGCCGACGTCACGCCCGAGGCGATCGTCGGCCTGATCACCGGCGCGATTCCCGCCGACGTGCCGACTCCCGAGGACACCGCGCTCGTCGTCGAGTGACTTCTCCGGTCGACGCACCTCGACCGGGTTCGACCGCGAGCCCGCTGCATCCGCCTGATCCGATCCACCGACTGAATCCAACCCGGAATCCACGAACAAGGAGAGAGTGCAATGAAGCATTTCCAGAACCAGGAGCGCGCCATGCTCGGCATCGCCGGCTTCGCCGCCGCAGGAGTCCTGCTGGCCGGCTGCAGCACGGTCGGCGCGGCCGCGCCCGCCGACTCGGGCGATGACACCTTCACCGTCGGATTCGCCGTCGGCGGTCAGCCCGACGCCGACTGGCAGGAACTCCAGGGCGACGTGGCGGCGAGCCTCGCCGAGCAGCGCGGCTGGGGCTTCGTCGAGCTCAGCAACGACAACAGCGAGGCGACCGCGACGAAGAACGCCGACGTCTTCATCCAGAAAGGGGTCGACGTCGTCATGATGTTCAACGGCCAACCCTCGGCGAACCCGGTGATCGCGAAGAAGTACGCGGCAGCCGGCATCCCCGTGATCACGTTCGACATCGCCCAGGAGGGCTGGTACTTCGTCGGGATCGACAACGCGGCGGCCGGCACCGAGGGCGGCACGAAGCTGGGCGAGCTCGCAAAGGAGAAGTGGGACTGCAAGGTCGACCTCGTGATCTCGGCGGAGGGCACCTCGGCCGGTCAGATCAATGAGTGGCGTACCGGCAACGCGCGTGAGGCCGTCAAGACGGTCTGCCCCGACATCCCCGAAGACGCCTACGTCTCGTACGAAGCCGACGGCAACCTCACGACCTCGCTCGCGAACGCACCCGGCGTGTTCGCCGCACACCCCGACGCGAAGAACATCCTCGTTGTCGGCATCAACGACCAAGCGGTCGTCGGCGCGCTCCAAGCTGCCACGCAACTCGGACGCGACGACTCGATCATGGGCTGGGGTCAGGATGGCGGCCTCATCACCGGCGACAACGTCGACCCGAACCTGGCCGGCAGCGTCATGTACTTCCTCGAGGGATACCCGGCATTCGCCTTCCAGATCGCCGACGAGCTCGCGGCGGGCAACACCCCGGAGGTCAAGGACACCGGAGATGACCCGGCTGTGAGCGTGACACCGTGCCCCGTCACCCAGGACGAGGCGGCCGCGATCCCCGGCATCGACGAGCGAGTCGCCCAGCTCGGCGACGCTCCCGAGGGCACCACGGCATACGACCTCTTCTGCGCGGCCTGAGGGCCGGCGGCCGGCGGGGTGCGACGCGAACCACGACACGAGGAACCATGACCACGACATCCATCACCCC
>JAPSJT010000060.1 GCA_031178045.1 Agromyces sp. | reverse complement strand
TTCGAGTGAACGCGACAACGGAAACGGAGCGACACATGGCCGAAGTGACACCCAGCCCCGGTGTTTTCGATCGACTGCTGAAGGACCGCATCATCTGGCTGGGTTCCGAGGTTCGTGACGAGAACGCCAACGAGATCGCCGCGAAGCTGCTGCTGCTCGCCGCCGAGGACCCCAAGAAGGACATCTACCTCTACGTGAACTCGCCCGGCGGCTCGATCACCGCCGGCATGGCGATCTACGACACGATGCAGTTCGTGCCGAACGACATCGTGACGGTCGGCATCGGCATGGCCGCGTCGATGGGGCAGCTGCTGCTCACCGCGGGCACGAAGGGCAAGCGGTACATCACGCCGAACGCGCGCGTGCTGCTGCACCAGCCGCACGGCGGCTTCGGCGGCACCGCGAGCGACATCCAGACGCAGGCGCAGCTCATCCTCGACATGAAGCGTCGTCTCGCCGAGATCACGGCGGCGCAGACCGGCAAGTCCGTCGAGCAGATCAACGCCGACGGCGACCGCGACCGCTGGTTCAACGCCCAGGAGGCCCTCGAGTACGGCTTCGTCGACCACATCCGCGAGTCGGCGCTCGACGTCTCGGGTGGCGGCGGCACCGACCAGGCGTAGGCATCGAGAGATAGAGAGAACGAGCGAATGAACATTCCTGCTTTCGGCGGCACCGCCTTCAGCGGCATCCAGGCCCCCGGCTCGCGCTACATCCTGCCGAGCTTCGAGGAGCGCACCGCCTACGGCTACAAGCGCCAGGACCCCTACGCCAAGCTCTTCGAGGACCGCATCATCTTCCTCGGCGTGCAGGTCGACGACGCATCCGCCGACGACATCATGGCGCAGCTCCTCGTGCTCGAGTCCATGGACCCCGACCGCGACATCATCCTGTACATCAACTCGCCCGGCGGCTCGTTCACGGCCATGACGGCGATCTACGACACGATGCAGTACATCCGTCCGCAGATCCAGACGGTCGTGCTCGGGCAGGCCGCCTCCGCCGCGGCGGTCATCGCCGCGGCCGGCACCCCCGGCAAGCGCCTCGCGCTTCCGAACGCGCGCGTGCTCATCCACCAGCCGGCGATGGGCGAGGCCGGTCACGGCCAGGCCTCCGACATCGAGATCCAGGCGGCTGAGATCATGCGCATGCGCGAGTGGCTCGAAGAGACGCTCTCGCGGCACTCGAACCGCACGCAGGAGCAGGTGAACACCGACATCGATCGTGACAAGATCCTCTCGGCCGACGAGGCGCTCGAGTACGGCCTCATCGACCAGGTCCTGTCCTCGCGGAAGGCCCTCCCGGCGATCACCCGGTAGCCTCGCAGGGTGACGAACGCGGCGGATGACTGGCTGTCCGACAGCCGGGCCATCCGCCGCGTTTCGCTGTTCTCCGACGCGCCCATCGAGCCGAGCGCATGGCCCGCGACCATCCCGGCGGTCGCGCAGCTCATCCGCGATGGCGGAATCGAGTTCCAGCCCGGACTGACGTTCCTCGTCGGTGAGAACGGCAGTGGCAAGTCGACCCTCCTCGAGGGCATCGCGACGGCGTACGGCCTCCCGCCCGAGGGTGGGAGCAACAACGGCGGCCGCTCGACCCGGCCGAGCGAATCGCCCCTCGCCGACTGGTTGCGGATCGAGCGCAGCCCCTCCGCTCCACGATGGGGCTTCTTCCTGCGCGCCGAGACGATGCACGGCTACTACAGCTATCTGGAGTCGCTGCCGAGCAGCCCCGACGCCCACCTGCATTCGATGAGCCATGGCGAGTCGTTCAACGAGTTGCTCGACCGCAAGCTCGACCATCCGCAGTACGTCGCCGGCCTCGTCTGCCTCGACGAGCCCGAGGCCGCCCTCTCGTTCGGTTCGATGCTCACGTGGATCGCCGGGCTGCACCGCATGGTCCGACGCGGCACGCAGGTCATCTGCGCGACGCATTCGCCGATCCTCGCCTCCATCCCCGGCGCGACGATCCTCGAACTCGGGGAGTGGGGCATCCGGCAGGTGGCGTGGGACGAACTCGAGCTCGTCGGGCACTGGCGCTCCTACCTCGATGATCCGCGGCGCTACCTTCGCCACCTCATCGACTGAGCAGCGGTTCGCGCTCGGCGTACGACGGCTCCGTTCCAATCCGGGCGCGCCATGCCGCGCCGCCTCGATCTCGGGCTAGGCTCGGAACAGACTCGTCGACAGGGAGGGTTCGATGGCACGCATCGGGGAGAGCGCCGACCTGCTCAAGTGCTCCTTCTGCGGGAAGAGCCAGAAGCAGGTGCAGCAGCTCATCGCCGGACCCGGCGTCTACATCTGCGACGAGTGCGTCGAGCTCTGCAACGAGATCATCGAGGAGCGACTCGCCGAAGCCGGAGAGTCCGAGACCGGTGAGTTCGAGCTGCCGAAGCCGAAGGAGATCTTCGCCTTCCTCGAGGAGTACGTCATCGGCCAGGATGCCGCGAAGAAGGCGCTCGCCGTCGCCGTGTACAACCACTACAAGCGCGTCCGCGCCCGCACCACGCTCACCTCGGCCGACCACGCTCGCGACGACGTCGAGATCGCGAAGTCCAACATCCTGCTGATCGGGCCGACCGGTTGCGGCAAGACCTACCTCGCCCAGACGCTCGCGAAGCAGCTCAACGTTCCGTTCGCCGTGGCCGACGCCACGGCGCTCACCGAGGCCGGGTACGTCGGTGAAGACGTCGAGAACATCCTCCTGAAGCTCATCCAGGCGGCCGACTACGACGTCAAGCGCGCCGAGACGGGGATCATCTACATCGACGAGGTCGACAAGATCGCTCGCAAGGCCGAGAACCCCTCGATCACCCGCGACGTGTCGGGCGAGGGCGTGCAGCAGGCGCTGCTCAAGATCCTCGAGGGCACAGTCGCCTCCGTGCCGCCGCAGGGCGGTCGGAAGCACCCGCATCAGGAGTTCATCCAGATCGACACGACGAACGTGCTCTTCATCGTCGCCGGAGCCTTCGCCGGACTGGAGGACATCATCTCCTCCAGGGCGGGCAAGCGCGGCATCGGCTTCGGCGCGCCGCTGCACTCCAAAGAGGCCGAGCTCGACATCTTCAGCGAAGTGCTGCCCGAAGACCTCCACAAGTTCGGTCTCATTCCCGAATTCATCGGTCGCCTCCCCGTCGTCGCGACGGTCACGCCCCTCGATCGTGACGCGCTCATGGAGATCCTCACCGTGCCGCGCAACGCGCTCGTGCGGCAGTACCAGCGCATGTTCGAGCTCGATGGGGTCGAGCTCGACTTCGAGCAGGCGGCACTCGAGGCGATCGCCGATCTCGCGGTACTCCGGCAGACGGGCGCCCGTGGCCTTCGCGCGATCATGGAGGAGGTGCTCGGACCGATCATGTTCGAGGTGCCGTCCTCCACGGGCGTGGCTCGCGTCGTCGTCACGAAGGCGGCGGTGCTCGACAACGCCGCACCGACCATCGTGCCGCACAAGCCTCGTCGCGCCGAGAAGTCGGCCTGATCGCGCTGCCGCGGCCGGGTGCCTCGGGCCGCTAGTCGAAGACCCGGAGCAGCTGCCAACGCGAACCGTCGTGCTCGACGTCGAAGACGTGGGTCTCGCCGTCGTCGCTGCTCGCCTGGAACCGCCATCCCGAGATCGAGAGCGGCACCCGGCCGGGGGAGACGTCGTGTCCTGAGAACGGACTCCACCAGTCGCAGGGTCCGACGAGTGCGGTCGGCGTATCGCTCACCCGGAACCGTCGCGCCCGCCACACGAGGCGTACCGGTTCGCCGGCGTCGCTGGTCCAGACTTCGACGACCTCTCGCACCCGTGGCATGCGACACCTCCAACGGACGTTCGAACCTATGTTCGAATCGTACCACCGGAGTGAGCGGACAGAACCCTCGATGGACCGAGATGTCCGCGCTCGCGCGTGGCGGAGGCGTCGCTCGAGGAGGTCGCTCAGGCCAGGTCGTCGTCCGTGCGCGCGCCGAAGACGATCTCGTCCCAGCTCGGCATCGAAGCGCGGCCCTTCTTCGAACCGCGTGCCGAGCCGACGGGGCCGGTACCGGTGCCCGACTTGCCACCCCAGAGGGCGCGTGCTCCGGAGCCCGGCTGCTCTGCCGCCGGCTTCGACTCGGCCGCCGGCCCCTCAGCGGGCCTCGGCGTCTCGGTGGCCGGCGGGGGCGCGAAGGGCACCGAAGGCGCCGACGGCTCGCTCTGCTCGGGCTCCGCGACCGCGGCCTCCCGCTCGCCACGACGGCGCCGCAGCGCCTCGAGCAAGTCGGCGGTCTCTCCGAGCGACTGCGTGGGCTCATCGGCGCGCTTGATCGCGGCTCGCGTCACGGCCGGGCTCGACGCGGCGGGCGTCGAGCGGGCGTAGGGCAGCGGCTCGAGGTGCGGCGCCGTGTCGTAGTCGCCGTGCTCGGGCTCCTCGAAGGTGAAGGCGCCGCTGTCGAAACGGGACTCCGCTGCCTCGGGGCCGACGGCGCGCAGCCGCGGAATGAGCCCGCCCTTCAGCTCGCCCTGTTGCGAGAGCGTCGTCGCCTCCGTGTTCAGCGGATGCAGCGTCTGCGTCCGCGGTTCGAAACTCCAACGCGCGTCGTGGTCGATGGTGTCGGCGGCGAACTCGAGCTTGACGATCCAGCCACGTTCCTCGTCCTTCCAGCTCGCCCAGCGCTCGCCCTGGGCGCCGAGCTTGGCAAGGCGCTCGCGGATGACGCCTCCGAACGTCGGCGGCTCGTCGGCGGGGTCCGCGTCGGCTGCCGCGTGCACGGGAACCGCGAGCGCCGACGTGACGACGTGCTGGCGCTCCGCGATGACGGGACCCTCGAACCGACGGATGTAGTCGACCGATGCACCCGTGACCTGGGCGACATCCTCGGCCGACAGCCCCGATCGGATGAGGGACTGCACCTCGCGTGGCGAGGGCTTCGGGCCCGTGTGCGACTCGGGCTGCGCCTGACGGATGCGGGACTGCAGCACTTCGTCGATCTCGATCCGGAAGCGTGCGCCATCGTCCGAGGCGGCGAGCAATGCCCCGTTCTCGACTCCGATTACCTTGAGTTCCTGCATCGCGACAATGCCCTTCCGTGCCTTCGTCTCCGCCCAAGGATGCCACGGGGGGCGGGCCGCGCTCGGGAATAGCCCGGGCGCGCCGGAAGTTGAGCAGGGAGCAGCTCCCAGAGACGCCGACGACGGGGTTCTTCGTGGGCGTGCAAGTGGTTTGCTTACGCAACCGAATTGATGCAGACTATGGCCGCCGAATCTTCGGCGATGAGGAAATGGATGGGAATGGCAACGGATTACGACGCACCGCGGAAGACCGAAGACGACTCCGAGTCGATCGAGGCCCTCAAGGAGCGCGTCCCCGACAAGATGTCGGGAGTGGTGGATGTCGATGACGCCGACAACCCCGGCGGTTTCGACCTGCCCGGTGCCGACCTCTCCGACGTCGAGCTCGACGTCGTGGTGCTCCCGCCGCAGGCAGACGAGTTCACATGTGTGAACTGCTTCCTCGTGAAGCACCGTTCGCAGATCGACCACGAGACCAAGCTCGGTCCGATCTGCCTGGAGTGCGCGTCTTAGCGAGCGCCCTCTGCACGCTCCGGCCGTCGTGATCCATTGATCGCGGCGGCCAGTTCGTTCGCCCGCCGGCTCGAGATGAGCCAGTAGGGCGTCGGGTCGGCGGGGTCGGTGATGGGGACCTTCACGACCGGCTGCACCCACCCCCTGATCACGAGGAACGCCCGGGCGTCGAGTCCGGTGCCCCGCTCCGCGCGTGCGGCCTCGTCGAAGGCCGCGACCGCCTCGCCCGTCGCGGCCAGCGGGATCTCGGCGCGACCGGCGCGCAGCCGTCCGTCTGCGACCTCGATGACCGGCGCGGTGAGCGAGAGCGAGCCGATGGCCGCGAGGTAGAGGATGACCCCCGTCGCGATGCCTGCGGGGAGTGAGACGGGCGCGAGAACGAGGATGCTCGCGGGTACGAGCAGGAGCGTCGCGATGTAGATCCAGGGCGTCGGCCAGAGTTTCTCGCGGTAGTCGGGCATGGACCTATTCGATCAGACTTCTGCACTACCCTCGAACAGTGACCGATTCCGTCGATGTGCTGATCACGGCCGACCGCCTCCCGATGTACGCCCATCCGGGCGATGCGGGCGCCGACCTCCACTCGTCCGAGCGGGTCGTGCTCGAGCCCGGGGCGCGCGCGACCGTGGGCACGGGTGTCGCGATCGCGCTGCCCGATGGGTACGTCGCGTTCGTCGTGCCCCGATCGGGCCTCGCATTCAAGCACGGCATCACGATCGTCAACGCACCGGGCACGGTCGACGCCGGATATCGCGGCGAGATCAAGGTCGCACTGCTGAACACCGATACGGATGCCGCGTACACGATCGAGCCGGGCGATCGCATCGCGCAGCTCGTCGTGATGCCCGTGAGCCGTGCCCGGTTCGTCGAGGTCGAGCGGCTCCCCGGGAGCCTTCGCGGTGACGGGGGCTTCGGCTCGACGGGCTTCGGGGAACACCAGTCAGGAGTGAACGCGTGAGCGACATCGAGAACGTCGACGACCGCCCCGTCGACCAGCCCAAGTCCGCACCCGACGACCGAGCAGTCGCAGGTCCGTTCGACGAGTCCGAAGCGAATCCCGTTCGCCCCTATGTCGACCTCGGGGGCGTCAAGGTGCTGCCCCGTGAGGGCCTGCACCTGCGCCTCGAGGTCGAGGAGGGCACGAAGCGCGTCGTCGCGATCGGGCTCGACTACGCGAACTCCACGCTCCAGGTGCAGCCGTTCGCGGCACCGCGCTCGAGCGGGCTCTGGCACGAGATCCGCGCCCAGATCGCCGACCAGATCGCGCGCCAGGGCGGCACGACGACCGTGCGTGAGGGCACATTCGGCCCCGAACTGCTGGCGCAGATCCCGGTCGCGGCGGGTGAAGGACAAGCGGGCCACATGCGCCTCGCTCGCTTCATCGGTGTCGACGGTCCGCGTTGGTTCCTCCGCGGCGTGATCGCCGGTGAAGCCGCGGTGGACCCCGAGGCGGCGGCGCAGGTCGAAGACCTGTTCCGCTCGATCGTCGTGGTGCGCGGCTCGACGCCGATGCCGCCTCGCGACCTCATTCCCCTCCGCATGCCGGCGCAGTCCGCCGGCGCCCCGACCGTCTGACCATGACCGATTCCGATCGCGATCGCGAGCCGGGCGCCGAGCAGCGACCGGATGCCGCAGGCCAGCGCGAAGGCGACCCGGGCGAGTTCGGCCGCCAGCTCGCCGCGGCCGCGGAGCGCGCCGGGCTCGGCGGTCTCGCCCGCGACGAGGCCCTGACGGGTCGGGACCTGCTCGGCGCACTCGGCGGGATCCGCGGGCTCGCGGAGGCGATCCTGCCCGGACTCGTGTTCCTCGTCGTGTACACGATCACGAAGCAGCTCGTCCCGGCGCTCGTGGGGTCGCTCGGCCTCGCCGTCGTGTTCACGATCGTCCGGCTCGTGCGTCGCAGCGGGCCCAGCCAGGCGATCGCCGGCCTCATCGGCGTCGGGGCATCCGCCGCGCTCGCGCTCTGGACCGGTCGGGCCGAGGACAACTACGTGCTCGGCTTCTACACGAACGCCGGGTACGGCCTCGCGCTCCTCATCTCGCTGCTCGTGGGGTGGCCCCTCATCGGCCTCATCGTCGGCTTCCTCATGGGCGACGGCACGGCGTGGCGGACGGAACGACGCAAGCTCCGCGCCATGCAACTGCTCACGATCGTCTGGTTCGGACTCTTCGCGGCCCGGCTCATCGTGCAGGTGCCGTTCTACTTCGCAGGCAATGTCGAGGCGCTCGGCGCCACGAGGCTCCTCATGGGGGTTCCGCTCTACGCGCTCGTCCTCGTTTTCTCATGGCTCGTCGTGCGCGCGGTGTATCCGTCGTCGGCACGATCGAGCGAGTGATAGAGTTATCTCGACGTCAAGATAAATCCCGGCGCTACCATGGTGCCAGACCGAGGGACGCTTAGGTGAGCCTTGCTGGATGGGCCGCCTGCCTGACGGAGAAGATGGAGTGCCGCCCGCGTGTTCGCGCGGCATCCGCGAAGGAGAGGACATCGTGTCTGCAGTGAACAGTTTCGGGGCGAAGGACACGCTCCACGTCGGTGACAAGTCGTATGAGATCTTCCGACTCGACACCGTGCCCGGGCACGAGAAGCTCCCGTTCAGCCTGAAGGTCCTCCTCGAGAACCTCCTGCGCACCGAAGACGGGAAGAACGTCACCAAGCAGCAGATCGAGGCGCTCGGCTCGTGGGTGCCGACGGCCGAGCCCGACACCGAGATCCAGTTCACGCCGGCACGCGTCGTCATGCAGGACTTCACCGGCGTGCCCTGCATCGTCGACCTCGCCACCATGCGCGAGGCCGTCGTCTCCCTCGGCGGCGACCCGAACAGGATCAACCCGCTCGCTCCCGCCGAGATGGTCATCGACCACTCCGTGATCGCCGACCTGTTCGGCACCGAGAACGCCCTCGAGCGCAACGTCGAGATCGAGTACGAGCGCAACGGCGAGCGGTACCAGTTCCTCCGTTGGGGCCAGACGGCGTTCGACGACTTCAAGGTCGTGCCGCCCGGCACCGGCATCGTGCACCAGGTCAACATCGAGCACCTCGCGAAGGTCACCTTCACGCGCCAGGTCGACGGCGTGCTCCGCGCCTACCCCGACACGTGCGTCGGCACCGATTCGCACACGACGATGGTGAACGGCCTCGGCGTGCTCGGCTGGGGTGTCGGCGGCATCGAGGCCGAGGCGGCGATGCTGGGCCAGCCCGTCTCGATGCTCATCCCGAAGGTCGTGGGCTTCAAGCTCTCGGGCTCCATTCCGACCGGCGTCACGGCGACCGATGTCGTGCTCACCATCACCGACATGCTGCGCAAGCATGGCGTCGTCGGCAAGTTCGTCGAGTTCTACGGCTCGGGAGTGGCGTCGGTGCCGCTCGCGAACCGTGCGACGATCGGCAACATGAGCCCCGAGTTCGGCTCCACCGCGGCCATGTTCCCCATCGACGAGGTCACGCTCGACTACCTGCGCCTCACCGGCCGCAGCGAGGAGCAGGTCGCCCTCGTCGAGGCCTACTCGAAGGCGCAGAAGCTCTGGCACGACCCGGCGATCGAGCCGGCCTTCAGCGAGTACATGGAGCTCGACCTCGGCACCGTGGTTCCGTCGATCGCCGGTCCGAAGCGACCTCAGGACCGCATCGAGCTCAGCGAGTCGAAGTCGAAGTTCGAGCAGGACCTCCTCAACTACGCGACGGTCGATCACGACCTGGTCGATCTCGAGATCGCCGAGTCCTTCCCGGCCTCCGACCCTCCCGGCAACTCGCCCGAAGACGAGCACAGCATCCACGAGCATCACCACCGCAGCCACGCTCCCGCGACGGCCTCGAACCCGACGCCCGTGCAGCTCGCGGACGGCCAGCAGTTCACGCTCGATCACGGTGCGGTGGCGATCGCGGCGATCACCTCGTGCACGAACACGTCGAACCCGTCCGTCATGCTCGCGGCAGGTCTGCTCGCGCGCAACGCGGCCAAGAAGGGCCTGAAGGCGAAGCCGTGGGTGAAGACCACCCTCGCTCCCGGATCGAAGGTCGTCACCGATTACTACGAGAAGGCCGGTCTCACGAGCTACCTCGAAGACCTCGGCTTCTACACCGTCGGATACGGCTGCACGACCTGCATCGGCAACTCCGGCCCGCTGATCGACGAGATCTCGGCGGCCGTGAACGAGCGCGACCTCGCGGTCACGGCGGTGCTCTCGGGCAACCGCAACTTCGAGGGCCGCATCAACCCCGACGTGAAGATGAACTACCTCGCGAGCCCGCCGCTCGTGATCGCCTACGCTCTCGCCGGGTCGATGAACTTCGATTTCGAGACCGACGCGCTCGGCACCGACTCCGAGGGCAACGCGATCTTCCTGAAGGACATCTGGCCCGACGCGGCCGAGGTGCAGGAGACCATCGACTCCTCCATCAACAAGGACATGTTCACGCACCAGTACGCGAGCGTCTTCGAGGGCGATGAGCGGTGGCGCAACCTCGAGACGCCGACCGGCGCGACGTTCGAGTGGGATGCCGAGTCCACGTACGTGCGGAAGCCCCCGTACTTCGACGGCATGACCATGGAGACCACGCCCGTGACCGACATCGTCGGCGCACGGGTGCTCGCGAAGCTCGGCGACTCCGTCACGACCGACCACATCAGCCCGGCCGGTTCGATCAAGGCCGACAGCCCCGCCGGCCAGTACCTCACCGAGCACGGTGTCGACCGCAAGGACTTCAACTCGTACGGCTCGCGCCGAGGCAACCATGAGGTGATGATCCGCGGCACCTTCGCGAACATCCGACTGAAGAACCAGCTGCTCGACGGCGTGGAAGGCGGCTACACGCGCGACTTCACCCAGCCCGACGGCCCGCAGTCCTTCATCTACGACGCGAGCCGCAACTACCAGGCCGCGGGCGTGCCGCTCGTCATCTTCGGCGGCAAGGAGTACGGCTCGGGATCGTCGCGAGACTGGGCGGCCAAGGGCACGAGCCTCCTCGGCGTGAAGGCCGTCATCACCGAGAGCTTCGAGCGCATCCACCGTTCGAACCTGATCGGCATGGGGGTCGTGCCCCTGCAGTTCCCGGCCGGGTCGTCGGCCGAGTCCCTCGGGCTCGACGGCACCGAGGAGGTCTCGATCACGGGTCTCGAGGCGTTGAACGACGGCGTGACCCCGCGCACGGTGCGCGTCGTCGCCGTGCCGACCGAGCACTCGCCCGAAGGCAAGCAGCCCGTCGAGTTCGATGCGGTGGTGCGCATCGACACGCCCGGTGAAGCCGACTACTACCGCAACGGCGGCATCCTGCAGTTCGTGCTGCGCAGCCTCGTCTGACGCGTACGACCACACGGCGGGGCCGGACTCATCGGAGTTCGGCCCCGCCGTACTTCGTTCAGCGCGCTTTCCACGACGTGACGCCGAGGTCAGCGAGCGCCAAGGCGAATCGGTCGCCGAGCTGTTCGAGGCGCGACACGGGTTCGCGACTGAAGACGAGACGCAGATGCCGGTCGGCGACCGGCCCGCCCCACCCGGTCATGGGAGTCGCGGCGACGCGGTGGCGGAGAAGCGCAGTCGACAGTGCGCCGGGTTCGACCCCGAGCGCGCGCGAATCGAGGATCTGCGACCAGCCGCCTGCTGCGGCGAGCATGGGCAGGCCGCGTAACTGTTCGCAGACCGTGTCGCGTCGGTGCTCCCACTCGGCGAGACATCCGGCAAGACCATCGTCGTCGGCGGTCAGTGCTGCGAGCGCGCCGGCCTGTGCGAAACCGCCGGCGACAAGGCCGTTGTAGATGTGCACCACCGAGAGGTCCGACATGACCGCCTCAGGGGCGACCAGCCAACCGATCCGCCATCCGATCATCCGCTGCTCGAGCGAGACGGTGCCGACCACGATGGTGCGCTCGCGCATCCCCGGGTAGGAGGCCGGATGGATGACGGCGCCGCCGTCGAAGACGATCCCCTCCATCAGAGCCCAGTAGATGAGCCACAGGTCGTGCTCGACGCAGAGTCGAGCTATCGCCCTCCATTCGGCGTCGGTGAGCAGATATCCGGAGGGGAACGACGGATTCTGCAACATGATCGCCCTCGTGCCGGGGCCGACCGACGCCGCGAGTTCTTCGAGATCGAGCCGCCACTCGCCGCCCACTTCACGCATGGGCACCGCCCGCGGCCGAGCCCCGGCGAGGATGACGCGATTCAGTATCCCCGCGTACGTGGGATCGGTGACGATGACTTCGTCCCCGGGATCGGTCACGGCGAGCAGTGCGTCGAGCAGGCCGTCCCCATCGCTCGGTGTGATCACGACCTCGCCCTCGGGATCGTATTCGACACCCGATCGCGCTCGCACGCGATCCGCGACGGCGCGACGGAGGTCGTAGCGTCCGGTGAACGGCAGATACGAGTTCGCCGACGGGTCGCCGACCGCGGCCTTCGTCGCCTCGACCGCCTCACGTGGTGGGGGCGAGTCGGTGTCGAGGTTCTCGAGTCGGAGGACGTCGGGATCGTCACCGGCCGCCGCCGCAACCTTGTCGATGCTGAATCCCGCGACGTCGGCGAGTCGCGCTGGGCGGACCGTCATGACAGCCTCCAGTCGGCCCGCATCACTGTCGGACCACGACGTCATTCTCCTCCCCGGACGGCGCGATGCACCAGCGTCGGGTCGGCGTTCAGACGGCGTCGCGTAGAATCGATGGCGGCCCCTCCTCGCCGGGGCCTGGTGAAAGGTGCTTACCGGATGACCCTGCTCGAGACGATCTCCGGACCGCGCGACCTCGATGCGCTCAGCACCGAAGAGCTTGAGCAACTCGCACGCGAGATTCGCGAGTATTTGGTGGCATCCGTGTCGCAGACGGGTGGTCATCTCGGGCCGAACCTCGGCGTCGTCGAGCTCACGATCGCGATCCACCGGGTGTTCGATTCCCCCCGCGACGCGATCGTGTTCGACACCGGGCACCAGTCGTACGTGCACAAGCTGCTCACCGGGCGCCGAGACCTCTCCACGCTCCGGCAGACCGGCGGACTCGCCGGATACCCGCAGCGATCGGAGTCCGAGCACGACATCGTCGAGAGCTCGCACGCATCGAGCTCGCTGTCATGGGCCGACGGCATCTCGAAGGCATTCGAGATGACGGGTCAAGACGACCGGCACGTCGTCGCCGTCGTCGGTGACGGTGCCCTCACGGGCGGCATGACGTGGGAGGCACTCAACAACATCTCCGACGACAACACCCGCAAGCTCATCGTCGTCGTGAACGACAACGGTCGCTCGTATGCACCCACGATCGGCGGCATGGCGCGCTTCCTCAACACGGTGCGCACGAAGCAGACCTATCGCAACCTGCACCTCTCCAGCCGGCGCGTCTTCGACAAGCTCGGCGAACCGGCGAGCGCGTTCTACCGCGGTGTCCGTGGCGGCCTGCACGGCTTCCTGAGCCGCTTCACGAACAACGAGGCGCTGTACTCCAATCTCGACATCAAGTACATCGGTCCGATCGACGGCCACGACGAGCACGCCATGGAAGCGGCCCTGCGCCAGGCGAAGGACTACGGTGCGCCCGTCATCGTGCACGCGATCACCGACAAGGGCCGCGGCTACGAGCCCGCCCGCCGCGACATCGCCGACCAGTTCCACGCCGTGGGCCAGATCGACCCCGAGACAGGCGAATCCCTCGAGACGGCCTCCGCGCCCTCGTGGACGAACGTCTTCGCCGACGAGCTCGTGCGTCTCGCCGAGCACGACGCGCGCCTCGTCGGCATCACCGCCGCCATGCTGCGGCCAACGGGGCTGCACCGCATGGCCGAGCGCTTCCCCACGCGCGTCTTCGATGTCGGCATCGCCGAGCAGCACGCCGCGACCTCGGCCGCGGGCCTCGCCTTCGGCGGACTGCACCCGGTCGTCGCCGTGTACGCCACGTTCATCAACCGCGCGTTCGACCAGGTGCTGATGGATGTCGCGCTGCACCGGGCCGGCGTGACGTTCGTGCTCGACCGGGCCGGTGTCACGGGCCCCGACGGGCCGAGCCATCACGGCGTGTGGGACCTCGCGATCCTGCAGGTGGTGCCCGGTATCCGCATCGCGGCTCCTCGCGATTCCGTCCGCCTCGCCGAAGAGCTGGCCGAGGCGGTCGCCGTCGACGACGGGCCGACCGTGCTCAGGTTCCCGAAGGGAACGGTGGGTGTCGATTACGACGCCATCCGACGGACCGATGACGGCGTCGACGTGCTCGCCGAGTCGGATCGCGCCGACGTGCTCCTCGTCACCGTGGGTCCCATGGCCGGCATCGGGTTGAAGGTGGCGGAGCGCCTCGAGGCGCAGGGCATCGGCGCCACGGTGGTCGACCCGCGCTGGGTGGTTCCCGTTCCGCGCAGCGTCGTCGAGTTCGCACGTGATCACCGCATCGTCGTGAGCCTCGAAGACGGCATCCGGGTCGGCGGCATCGGCACTCGGATCCGGCAGGACCTGCGCGAGGCCGGGGTCGACACGGCGGTCACCGAGATCGGCCTGCCCGACGAGTTCCTCGAGCACGGTTCCCGTTCCGACATCCTCGAGCGCGTCGGACTCACTCCGCAGCACATCGCGCGCGACGTGACGGCGATGGTGCTCGGGTCGAAGCTTCCGCACGCGCGCGGCGCGGGCCTCGAGCACGTCTCGAGCGACACGAGCCCCCAGCCACGCGTCTGAACTCACC
>JAPSJT010000241.1 GCA_031178045.1 Agromyces sp. | reverse complement strand
CGCCGACGAGCACGAGGATCGCCGCCATGAGGATGATCGACAGTGCCGCGGCGGTCGGGTAGTTCAGCAGCACGAGGAAGTTCGCCTCGATCACGTTGCCCATCATCTGGGTGTCGGGCCCGCCGAGGAAGTCGCGGCTCGCGTTCACGTAGTCGCCGGCGGCAGGGATGAAGGTGAGCAGCGTCCCGGCGACGATCCCGGGCATCGAGAGGGGCACCGTGATCCTGCGGAAGACGGTGAACGGGCTCGCATAGAGGTCGCTTCCGGCCTCGAGGTAGCGGAGGTCGAGCCGCTCCAGGGTCGTGTAGATCGGCAGGGTCATGAACGGGATGAAGTTGTAGGTGAGTCCGAAGATGACGGCGAACGGCGTTCCCGTGAAGTGGGTGTCGGGAGCCATCAGCGACAGCGCCTTCAGCGACGTGATGATGAGCGATTCGTCGGAGAGGATCTGCTTCCAGGCGAGGGTGCGCAGGAGGAAGCTGATGAAGAACGGGGCGATCACGAGCACGAGCATGAGGCCCTGCAGGAGCGGCCAGCGTCGCGCCTTCACGCCGATGAAGTACGCGAGCGGATAGCTGATGGCGAGGGCCAGCAGGGTCGCGGCGAGGGCGAATCCGAAGGATCTGGCGATGTGCGGCAGGTAGCTCTGGACGACCGCCATGTAGTTCTGCCAGTTGAACGCGTAGTCGTACTGGCCGATGTCGCCGAACTCGCGCGGCGCCTGGAGCGACGTCAGGACCAACGAGATCAGCGGCGTCAGGAAGAAGAGGACGAGGTAGAGGATGCCGGGCAACAGGAGGAAGAGCGCGATGCGACTCCGCCGCCGTGGTGCCTGAGGCTGCACCTCCGCTGTGGCGAATGCTGCGAAGGCCATCGTCAGCGGTCCTCGAGCTCCGAGACGAGCGCATCGCGGTGCTGCGCGGCGATCGAGGACGTCGAGTCGTCGGCCGGGAACCGCTCGGGCGCCGTCGCCTCGTCCTCGAGGCCGAACCCGTGCTCGATGTCCCAGCTGATCCACGCGTCGTCGCCGACGTTCGCGATCGGGCCGATGCCCATGTTCTGCGCGAAGACGAGCACGGATCCGAGCCCGGCGACATCGACGATGTACTGCGTGCTCACGCCCGAGAACGAAACGTCGATGATGCGGCCGGGGCCGACGACGTTGCGCCCGGGATCCGTCTCCGGCTCGTCGCGGTGGAGCGTCACCTTCTCGGGGCGCACGCCGACGGTCACGATCCCGCGGTGGCGCTGCGCCCGGGAGATCGGCACGATGACCCGCGTTCCGGCTGCGCCGACCGTGATGGCCGAGCTCGTCGTCTCGACCACGTCGCCCGTGAAGAGGTTCGACTGCCCGAGGAAGTTGGCGACGAAGGTCGTGCGAGGCAGTTCGTAGAGTTGGGCGGGCGCGCCCATCTGCTCGATCGCGCCCTTGTTCATGACCGCGACGGTGTCGGCCATGGTCATGGCCTCCTCCTGGTCGTGCGTCACGTGCAGGAACGTGAGTCCCACTTCCTCCTGGATGCTCTTCAGCTCGAGCTGCATCTGGCGACGGAGCTTCAGGTCGAGCGCGCCGAGCGGCTCATCGAGAAGGAGGAGCGCCGGCCGGTTCACGATCGCCCGCGCGAGTGCGACGCGCTGCTGCTGTCCTCCGGACAGCTGCTGCGGCTTGCGCTGCGCGAGGTGGTCGAGTTCGACGAGGCGCAGGGCCTCGTGGGCCTTCGCGAGCGCGTCGCCGATGCGACGTCGTCTGAGGCCGAACGCGACATTCTCGATGATCGTCATGTGCGGGAACAGGGCGTAGCTCTGGAACACGGTGTTGACGGGCCGCTCGTGCGACTTCGTCTCGGTCACATCCTTGCCCCCGATGAGGATGCGGCCCTGCGTCGGCTCCTCGAGGCCCGCGACGAGTCGCAGGGTCGTCGTCTTGCCGCAGCCCGAGGGGCCGAGCAGGGCGAAGAACGAGCCGGCGGGGATCGTCAGGTCGAGGTGTTCGATCGCGGTGAACCCCGGGAAGCGCTTCTGAATGCCGGCGAGCTCGAGGTCGGCGCCTCGCTCGGCGAATTCACGCATCGACACGGTCACGCGCCCAGCAGGATGCTCTGGAAGTCCGCCTGGTACTTCTGCTCCTCGGCGCCCGAGAGTGCACGGAAGATGTGCGCGGTCGAGAGGGTCTGCTCGTCGGGGAAGATGAGCTGGTTCTCGGCGAGCGCCGGGTCGATCGCCGCGGCCGCCTCCTTGGCGCCGACGACGGGCGTGATGTAGTTCACCCAGGCCGCCACCTCCGCCGCCACCTCGGGCTCGTAGTAGTAGTTCATGAGCGTCTCGGCGTTGGTCTTGCGCGTCGAGCCGATCGGCACGAGGAAGTTGTCGTTCCAGAGCGTGCCACCGGCCTCGGGGATCGCGAACTCCCACTTGTCGCCGGCCTCGGCGTTGATGACGGTGATGTCGCCCGACCAGCAGATCGCGGCGAGCGTGTCCTCGCTCTTCAGGTCTTCCAGGTAGCTGTTGCCCTTGATGTTGCGGACCTGGCCGTCTTCGACCTGCTTGCGCAGCAGGTCGATCGCCTCGGCGAATTCGTCGTCGCCCCAGTCCCCCGCGATGTCCACGCCGTTCTGCAGCATGATGAGGCCCATCGTGTCGCGCATCTCGGAGAGCACGCCGACGCGGCCCTTGAGCTCGGGGTTCCAGAGGTCGTCGACCGAGGCGAGCCCGCCCGGGATCGCCTCCTTGTTCCAGCAGATCCCGGCGAAGCCGCCCTGCCAGGGCAGTGAGAACGTGCGGCCGGGGTCGAAGTCGGGGTTCTGGAGGGCCGGCGCGAGGTTCGCGATGTTCGGGATGTTGTCGTGGTTCAGCTCTTGGGTGTAGCCGAAGCGGATCCAGCGGCTCACCATCCAGTCGGTGAGGCAGACGGTGTCGGCACCGATGTCCTGGCCGAGCGCGAGCTGGTCCTTCACCTTGCCGTAGTAGGTGTTGTTGTCGTCGACGGCGACCTCGTAGTTCACCGAGATGCCCGTCTCCTCTTCGAAGGCCTGGAGGGTCGGGTAGTCGCCTGCGTCATCCTCGTCGATGTACGCGGCCCAGTTCGCCCAGTTGAGCGTCTTGTCGGTCGAGGACTTGTCGGCGGCCGGCGTCGGCTTCGCCTGACCGCCGCCCGTCGAACATGCCGCGAGCGCCAGAGCGGACGCGCCGGCACCGGCGCCGGCGAGAAGTGCACGACGGTTCAGCTGGGCACGTTGCGCCTGCATGATCAGGGAACGGATCATCGGGTCCTGGGGAAGGGGCCGAGAGGTCACGGGAACTCCATTCGGTTCGCAGCACGTGCTAGGGGTGGGTCGATACTGCCACACTGCCCGGCCACATTCACCCGATGATGTCCGAATCGTTAATTTCTGCGAACAT
>JAPSJT010000240.1 GCA_031178045.1 Agromyces sp. | reverse complement strand
CCGTCGGGGAAGACGTAACGGTCGATGAACCCACGCGTCGACGCGCGCGACCGGTTGTCAGGACGCGTGATGCAGTGGTTGAGCAGCATCCCACCGGTTCGCAACCGGGACTTTAGGAACCGGAAGTACGACGCGTAGTTGCGCACGCCGATGTGCTCGAGCAGCCCGATCGATGAGACGGCGTCGAAGCCGCCCTCGTGGATGTCGCGGTAGTCGCCGTAGCGGACCTCGGCCAGGTCGGCGAGGCCCTCCTGGGCGATCGCCTGCTGCGCCCACGAGGTCTGCTCGCGTGAGAGCGTCACGCCGGTCGCCCGGATGCCGCGGCGGGCCGCGTAGCGCACCATGCCGCCCCAGCCGCACCCGACGTCGAGCAGCCGGTCGCCGGGCTTCAGCCGCAGCTTCTCGAACACGAGCCGGTACTTGTTCTCCTGCGCTTCGTCGAGTGATGCGTCGGGCCGGGGGTAGCACGCGCAGGTGTAGGTCATCGACGGGCCGAGCACCCACTCGTAGAAGGTGTTCGAGACGTCGTAGTGGTGATGGATGGCCTCGGCGTCCCGAGACTTGCTGTGCCGAAGGCCCTCCGCGACGCGGCGCCAGCGCGGCGGCACCTCCTCCGGGGGCGGCGCGATCGGTCGAAGGTGCCGGGCGCCGATGGACCGCACGATCTGGGCCATGGCCCGCGGCGGCGGCATCCGGAACACCAGTTCATCCGCGAGCGCCTTGAGCAGCTCGTAGGGGTCGCCCGGGTGCACCCCGTGGATGTCGAGGTCGCCCGCGATGTAGGCGCGAGCCAGCCCGAGGTCCCCGCGCCCTGTTGCGAGGTAGGTCGTTCCCCGCGGCGTCTTCAGCTCGAGCCCGAACGGTGCCTCGGGCGGTCCGGCAGAGCTCCCGTCGTAGGCGGTGAACCGCAGCGGCAGTCGGCCGCCGGCGAACATCTCGAGGATCTCGGCGAGCGTGAGCGTGCGGTCCTGCTCCGGCGCCTTCTCCGTCTTGGGCGCCTTCATCGCCGTGTCCGTCGCTTCCGGTCGCTCCTTGGAGGTCGTCATCGTCGTTGCACCGCCTTCGCATAGAGGTCGAGGAGACGTGAGTCGGGGTCGTACTTCACCTTGGCCGCGCGATAGGCGTCGCCGCCGTAGAGCCGGTCGAACTCCTCACGCGAGTAGTAGGAGTCGGAGTACAGGGACTTGTGCCCGTCCGATTCGCCGACCTTGCGCTCGATCCGCCGGTTCGTCTCGCCGTCGGTGGCTCCGATCGGCACGGTCGACCAGAAGCCGACGTTGACATAGCTCTGCTGCGGGCGAAGCGGATACAGCGGCCATCCTTCATCGTCGCGCAGGCGCAGCGGGCACAGCCAGATCGGCGCGATCGGAACGTTCGCCTGGAACCAGTGGAGGAAATCGACGCAGCGCTCGATCGGCACCTCGACGTCCTGGATCACGCGTTCACGCGGCGGGCGACCCTTCAGCTTCTCGAGACGATTGCCGAGTTCGAACCGTCGTTCGACGCGCATGAGCTTCCAGTAGGAGCTGCTGCGCCGAAGGCGACGCGGCCAGAGTCGACGAACGAGGGGATGCTGCGCGCCGAACGCCTCCGAGCACCAGAACCAGTCCGTGTCCCACCGCCACAGGTAGTCGTGGATCGTGAGCCGGTCGTGCTTCGCTTCGTCGTCGTGCTGGATGGACCGGTAGTAGATCTGCCGGCCGGTGTAGTCGCTGACGGGCCCGGACTGCGCGGTCTGCACGCCCACGCACAGGTAGCTCTCGTCGGCGCTGAAGACGACGCCGTCGAGGTAGTCGACGTTGACATCGTGCAGCGAGCCGCTCTCGACGATGCGGTGCATCGTCGCCACGAGGTCGGTGAGCGAGTGGAATCGCAGGTGGGTGAGCGCGACGAACGGCTTGACCGGCTCCAGCTCGATGCGCAGGCGCACGGCGTAGCCGAGCGTGCCGTACGAGTTGGGGAACGCGCGGAACAGGTCGGCATGTTCGGTCGCCGATGCGGTGACGATGTCGCCGGAGCCGGTGAGGATGTCCATCTCGAGCACCGACTCGTGCGGCAGCCCGCTGCGGAACGACGTCGATTCGATGCCGAGCCCGGTCACCGCGCCGCCGAGGGTGATGGTCTTCAGTTGCGGTACGACGAGCGGCGCCAGGCCGTGGGGCAGCGTTGCGGCGACGAGGTCTTCGTACGTGCACATGCCGGCGACGTCGGCGGTGCGGGTGAGGGGGTCGACCGCGATCACCTGCGTCAGCCCCGACGTGTCCAGGCCTCTCGCGTCGGCGTCAGCGCGCGAGCGGAAGAGGTTCGAGGTCGGTTTGGCAAGCCGGATCGTCGCCGTCGGGGCCAGCGCCCGATAGCTCTCGAGAAGGCGCTCCACGCCTTCGGCGTGAGCGGTCCGTGCGTCAGTCGCGGGAGCGGACACGACTTCACGGTAGTCCCCGGGCGTCGCTGCGACCACCCGTTCGTCGTTCGGCGCGACGTCGCCCGTCGGAGGCTGCTGGCAGACTCGTGCCATGACCACCAGGATCGGCACTCCGGGCGGCACGCCCGAGCGTCCCGCGATCTTCTTCTCGGGGCCGGAGGAGTTCCGCGCGTGGCTCGAGGCCAACCATGCCACCGAGACCGAGCTGTGGATGGGCCTCTACAAGAAGCACGTGACCGAACGCGGGCTGACCTGGGAGCAGGCGGTGCCCGAGGCGCTGTGCTTCGGATGGATCGACTCCGTGTCGCAGCGCATCGATGACGATGCGCGTCGCCAGCGCTGGACGCCGCGCAGGCCGGGCAGCATCTGGTCGGCGGTGAACATCGCACTCGTCGAGAAGCTCACGGCTGAGGGGCGGATGCACCAGTCCGGTCTCGCCGCCTTCGAGCGCCGGCGCGAAGATCGATCGGGCGTGTATTCGCACGAGAATCCCGATACCGAGTTGCCGCCCGCATTCGCCGAGAGGTTGGCGGCGGATGCCGCGGCGTCCGCGTTCTGGCAGGCCGCCACGCCGACCTACCGTCGGCAGGTCACCCACTGGGTGCTCTCCGCAAAGCAGGAGGCCACGCGCGAACGACGGCTCGCGCAGCTCATCGACGACAGCGCGGCCGGCCGGCTCGTGCCGCCCACTCGTTTCGGCGAGACGCCGAAGTGGGTGGAGCGAGCCGCGGCGGCGGCGCGTGCCGCCGGGCAGCCGCAGCAGTCCCGATAGACTCCCGGGATGTTGCGAGGGTGCACGAGGCGTACCGCCGTGCTTGCGGGCGTTGCGCTGCTCACTGCCGGCTGCGCTCCCGCTCGATCGCAACCCCGCCCGGCGGCCGGCTCACGCGCGCTGCCGAGCGTTCCTCCCACCGCAATGGCCGTCAGCTCCAGCCCGACTCCCGCACCGATGCTGCCGCCCGAGGTGGATCCGGCGGCGGTGGCCGAGAG
>JAPSJT010000239.1 GCA_031178045.1 Agromyces sp. | reverse complement strand
TGTCGGCGAGGCCGTTCTCGGGCGACCGGCCCTTCTTCTCCTCGAACGCCTCGATGAGGTGGTCTTCGCGGAACCGCTTGTGGCAGTGCAGGCACTCGATGAGCGGGTCGGTGAAGACCTCGACGTGGCCGGATGCCTCCCACACCTGCTTCGGCAGGATGACGCTCGAGTCGAGCCCGACGACATCATCGCGGCTCTGCACCATCGTGCGCCACCACTGGCGCTTGATGTTCTCCTTGAGCTCCACGCCGAGGGGCCCGTAGTCCCAAGCCGACCGGGAGCCGCCGTAGATCTCACCCGCCTGGAAGACGAAGCCCCGGTGCTGGGCGAGGGTGATGACGGAATCGAGTCGGCTGGGTGCGGCCACGGTGGCTCCAATGGTCCAAGGGGGGTGCGGGCGAGGGCCCGGAAGCGAACGGTTCCCATCCTACGGTGGACCGGCCGAGCGAATGTCGCGCGGTCGAGGCGCCCCGGGGGCTACGCTGTGGCCATCCGAGCTGGGGGCGAGGTGACTGTCGTGTTGGATCTCCTCCTCGACATCAACGTGGTCGAGGGACCCTTCCTCATCGCCGTGTACGTGCTCGCCGCGACCGTGTTCGTCTATCTCCTCGGCAGGAGCGTCGGGTGGTCGTGGGTGCTCGCCGTCATCGTGCTGCTGATCGTCGGCGCCATCATCGGCGTCGCGCTCGTGTGGATCGCCGTGAACCTGCTCGACCTGTTCGGCGGGCCGGTGAACGAGGAGACCTGGTTCTGGGTGCCCGCCGCCTTCGCGGGCATCGCCCTCGCCATCTGGAACCTCTGGCGTTCGCGATGGTGGCGCAAGCTCATCGCCGTGCTCGCCGTCCCCCTCTTCGCGGCGACGGCCGCACTCGGCATCAACGCCGCGTACGGACTCAACCCGACCCTCGGGTCGATGCTGCACATCTCGACCGCCGATCCGATCCCCGTGCCGACCCCCGACCCGGCCGATGCCACCGACCCCCTCGAGCCGCTGTACGCCACCTGGACGCCGCCGGCCGGCATGCCCGAACGCGGCCGCATCGGCACCGTCGAGGGAGGCGTCCCGAACACGGTCTCGGGCTTCCCGGCTCGACCCGCACAGCTCTACCTGCCGCCGGCGGCACTCGTCGAGGAGGCGCCGCGCCTTCCGCTCGTCATCATGATGATGGGCCAGCCCGGCGATCCCGACGCGAGCTTCATCGGAGGCGTGCTCGACCGGTTCGCCGCCGACCATGACGGCCTCGCCCCGATCGCCCTCGTCGTCGACCAGCTCGGCGATCCCGCGAACGATCCGCTCTGCCTCGACACCGAGCTCGGCCAGGTCGAGACCTACCTCATGCAGGACGTCGTGCCGTGGGCGAAGCAGCACCTCGACGTGCTGCAGGGCCGCACGTACACGACGGTCGCCGGCTACTCGAACGGCGGTGGGTGCGCCGCGTACTTCGGCGCGAAGTATCCCGAGGTCTTCGGCAACCTGCTCGCGGTCTCGCCCGTGGAATACGCCGGCGCCGAACGCCCCGACGAGGTGCTGCGCGAGATCTTCAACGGAGACCAGGCGGCCTACGACGCGGTGAAACCCGCGACCATCATGGCGGCGAAGGCGCCGTACACCGACACCACGGCCGTCGTCACCGTCGGAGCCGACGACGGCGCGTTCCGTCCGGCAGCAGAGCGGCTCGCCGAGGCCGCCGGCGCCGCCGGCATGACGACCACCTTCTTCGAGGTGCCCGGCGCCGATCACGACGCCGGAGCGCTCGAGGGCGGGCTGGAAGAGGGCTTCCGCGTGCTCTACCCGCGCTTCGGCCTCGCCGCACCGTGACCGACGACCGTACGACGACGTTCGACGAGGGAGTGCACGATGACTGACCGACCAGCGGATGCCTCGCGCGCACAGGCCTCGCCGGCGGACGCCTCGGCCGGCGCCGGCGGCGACACGGAACCCACCGGACGCCTTCGCGCAACGGGCGAGATGCTCGCCGGATTCCTCCGCCGCGTCCCCTTCAGCATCGGACTCGCGGCCGCGCTCATCCTCACCGCCGCCGTGACCGGCACGCTCGCCGGCAGCCCCTCCGACGCGACGGCGCACACCTGGGCCGCGGGCGTCACGACGACCTTCGACGCGGCACGGTGGTGGACCGTCGCGAGTGCCCTCGTGATCCCCTACGACCCGTTCCAGCTCGTGTTCGGCGTGCTCGGCGCACTCGTCCTGCTCGGCGTCGCGGAACGGAGGCTCGGTACGGGACGCGCCGTCCTCGCGTTCCTCGTCACGGGAGTCGTCGGCGTGGGGCTCGGCACCGCACTGCAGTGGATCGGCTCGCTCGCCGGCGAGTGGTGGGCGACCGGGACATCCGCCGATCTCACGCTCGACCCGCTCACCGGCATGGTCGGCGCCCTCATCGCCGCGACCGCGTTCATGGGTGTGCTGTGGCGGCGACGCATCCGCGTGGTGACGCTCGCGTTCATCCTCGTGTTCGTGCTCTACGACGGCGACTCGTCGAACGTGTACCGGTTCCTCGCTGTGGTGTGCGGGTACTTCCTCGGCGCACTGCTCGCCCGCGACCCGTCGACGCTGCAGGCACGGCGCAGCTCGCACCGGGAGACCCGCACGCTCGTCGCGGCGATCGTCGCCGTGACCGGTATCGGCCCGGTCGTCGCCTTCATCACGCGATCGGATCTCACTCCCTTCGCCTTCGGCTCGTACCTCTACAACGACGACCCGGTGGAGTTCGACGCGGTCCTCGCCCAGTGCGGCGAGGGGGCGAGCTCGCTCGGCGGCGAGTGCCTGAAGCAGGCGGCGATCCTCAGTTCGCAGGGCTTCGGGATGTTCGTGCTCTCGTTCGTGCCCGTGCTGCTCCTGCTCCTCGCCGCGTGGGGGCTGCGCAGCGGACGGCGGTTCGCGCGATGGCTCGCGATCGCCGTGAACGTCGCCATCCTGCTCTTCGCCCGCAGCTCGCTCGACGTGACGATCACGACCGCCGAGGTGGAGGACGGCACCTGGACCGTGTTCGACATCGGCGAGCTCATCGTGTGGATCATCGCCGTGCTCGCCCTGCCGCTCGGCGTGATCGTGATGCTCATCGTCACGCGCCGGCACTTCCAGTTGCGGGCGCCGCACGAGGCGACCGTGCGCTTCCTCGCCACGGTCGTCGTCTCGCTCGTCGTGCTCGCCGGCGTCTACCTCGTCATCGGACTCGCCACGATCGAGGAGTACTGGCCGGCAGCGACTCCGCTCGATGTCGTCGTCGACACCATCAAGCGCTTCGTGCCGCCGCACTTCCTCGCGGTCGTCGACCCCATCGTCCTGCCCGGCCACGACCTCACGAGCGTCGCGTACCAGGCGGTGGGTCCGCTCTTCTGGGCGATCTTCATCGCGGCGTCGCTCGTGCTGCTGCGCACGACGGAGTCGCCGAGCCGCTTCGCCGACCAGCG
>JAPSJT010000238.1 GCA_031178045.1 Agromyces sp. | reverse complement strand
AGCAGGGCCTCCGCGGCGGCAGCGAGCCATGAGCGGTGCGACGGCGACTCGTACGACTCGACGCCGTGGCCGAGCGCGTCGTACGCCACGGCACCGCCGGCCGGCCCCGCCGACCGCCACCAGATCAGCGGGTGCGTGAGCCCGTCCTCGGTGTGGAATGCGACGACCTCGCCGGCGGCGTCGCGCTCGAGCCCGCAGTAGCGCTCGTCGTACAGTACGAAGTCGTCGATGCGCGGGATGCCGCCGGCCTGAGGGTGCGCGTCCTGGATGAGCGCATGGCCGATCTGCGGGTGCATCGAAGATCCCGGGATCCAACGACCCCCGAGGATGGACGCCCAACGAGGGTCATCGGCGAACGCGAGCACGGAGGCGTGCAGCGCGAGGATGGGGAGCCGCGATGCATGGTGGGCGTCGAGGAGGTCGACGATCGGGGCGGAGTCCGGGGGCGGGGCTGCGAGATCTGCACTCGCGTTCACGACGACGAGGTCGGCGGCGGCGATGCTCGCCGCTGAGCCGGCGGTGGTCGGCACGACCTCGACCCGAGCGACGGCGGCCAACACGTCAGCGAGCGCTGCCGAAGTCGCGTCGAGGGCGTGCCACGGGTCGCTGTGCGCTCCGGTGCCCGAGAGCACGACGATGCGAGCGGTCACCGTGCACCCTCTCTCTCGCGGGAACGTGGAACGAGCGGTCGAGTCAATCGTTGATCCACGTCGACCGATCCGGACGGAGTGCGTCGAGCTCGTCCCACAGTTCGTCCGGGACGACGATATCGAGCAGTTCGAGCGTGCTGTGCAGTTGCGCCGGGCTCACCATGCCGCACACGGTGCTGTGGATGCGCGGGTCGCGGGTCGAGGACTGCAGCGCCGCCGCGATGAGCGGGACGCCGTAACGCTCGCATGCTGCGCCCATGGCATCGACCGCCTCGAGCAGAGCTCGAGGCGCGGGCGCATAGTGGTAGCGGTCGGTGAGCCGGGGCCAGCTCGCGAGCATGCCGCCACCGTATACCGCGGCGTTGAGGATGCCGAGACCTGCCTCGTGCGCGACGGAGATGAGCTCGTCTGCGGTGCGGTCGACGAGGGTGAAGCGGTTATGCGTGATCAGGGCGTCGAAGGCCTCCGTCTCGACGAACCGTCGGAGCAAGCGGGTCGGGCCGCCCGAGATGCCGATGTGATCGGCGTATCCCTCATCCCGCAGCGCAATGAGCGTCTCGACCGCGCCGCCTGGTGCCATGGCCTCCTCGAACGTGATGTGCTCCGGGTCGTGGAGGTACAGAAGGGGAACACTGGACATACCGAGCCGACTCAGGCTCTCATCGAGCGAACGCCGCATGCGGTCGCCGTCGAATGAATCAGTCGCGGGATCGCGGTCGAGCTTGGTCTGCACGACGAAGCCGTCCGGCACGTCGGCGCCGCGCAGCGCGACCCCGATGCGCCGCTCGCTCTCACCGTCGCCGTAGTTGTTCGACGTGTCGATGAGATTGATCGGACTCTCGAGCGCGGCGCGCACGGTCTCGACCGCCTCATCCTCGCCGACGACGAGCCCGTGCACCGGAGACGAAACTCCCCACGCCGCCGTCCCGAGGGCGATACGGGACACGGAGAGGTTCGTTCGGCCGAGCGTGACCCGCTCGAGTGATCTCGCTGCATTCATTCGAAGACGTCCCCTCCACGGAAGCGGTCGACGAGCACCGCAGCCAGCAGTATGACGGCCACGATGAGGTCCAGGTAGTCGGGGTCGAAGAACTGGATGTTGAGGATGTTCGTGATCCCCGCGACCACGAGGAGCCCGAGGAGGCCTCCGAGGGGATTCCCCACACCGCCGCGGGTGATCGAGTACCCGCCGATCATGAGTGCCGCGTAGATCTGGAACTCGAGGCCGGTGCCGAGCACGTTGGAAGCCGAACCGAGCTGGCCGACGTAGAGGATGCCGCCGATCGCCGCTCCGACGGCGCTCACGACCAGCGCCGCGACCCGCACCCGCGTGACGGAGATGCCGGCGCGGGCCGCCGCGCGCGCATCGCCGCCCACCGCCTGCACATTGCGACCGACGCGGGTCTTGGAGACGATGCCGGCCGCAACGAGGGTCACGCCGATCCCGATGAGCAGGAGCACGGGGACACCCGCCACGGCACCCTGGGTGACGTTGTAGAGCGGATCGATGAGCGTGCTGGGTGGCGCGTTGACGACGATGACCTGGCTGAGCCCGCGGAGCACGGTGAGCATGCCGAGGGTGACGGCGAGCGGCTCGGCCCCGAACTTCACGATGACGAGCGCGTTCGTGAGCCCGACCACGCCGCCGACCACGATGGTGATGCCGGCCACGACCCACGGGTCCATCCCCGTCGCGACGAGCTGGTTGAAGATGACGGCGCCGAACCCGACCATCGAGCCGATCGACAGATCGACCACCCCGGCGAGCAGGGCGAACGACGCCATGATCGCGACGATGAGCGGTACGGCGACGCTCACGCCGACGATCTGGATGTTCGAAGGAGCGAGGAACGCGGGACCGACCCATACGAGGCCCACGATGATCGTCGCGGCGAGCATGAAGCCGATGCTCCCGACCGGCCCCTTGAGTGCGTCGAGGGCGCGCCGCCGGCGCGTCGGCATTCGCTCATCGAGCAATGGAATCGCGGTCATCGCGCGCTCCTCTTCAGTCGGTAGCCGTCGATGCCGACGGCGAGGATCAACAACGCGCCCTGGAAGACGAGCGCCCACGCCGGCGCGAGCCCGAAGAACGCGATGGACGTCGGGATGGTGGCGAGAAAGCCGACGCTGAGCAGTAGGACCAGCAGGTTGCCCTTGCCGCCCGACAGACTGACGCCGGCGAGGATCACTGCGGCGATCACGATGAGCTGGAATCCGGCGCCGGCGTTCGGCGTGAAGCTCGGGTTGACGGCGCTGAACAGCACTCCGGCTGCGCCAGCGACCGCGCCCGCGCCGAGGAACACGAAGAAGCGGGTCCTCCGCAGCGAGATGCCGCGTGCCAGCGCCGCGCGCGGGTTGCCCCCGATGGCCGTCAGGTGGCGGCCCCAGCGGGTGTACGCGAGCGCGAGCCCGGTGAGCACGACCAGTGCGACCATCGGCCAGAAGACGTTGGGCAGCCCGAGGAATCGGCCGAGTCCGAATGAGCGGAGGTCGCTCGTGGACGGGATCTGCGCCGACTTGAAGAAGATCAACATCACGGCCAGTCCCCCGAACCCGGTGGCGAGCGTGACGATGATCGGATTCAGCTTGCCGAAGACGACGATGAGTCCGTTCAACGAGCCCCATGCGGCGCCGGCGATGATCCCTGCCAGCACGGCCGTCCACGTCGGCAGGCCGATCGTCAGGGCGGTGACGGTGGCCCAGGCGCTGAAGACGAGGGTGACGGGAAGGCTGAGGTCGAGCAGCCCGCCGCTGATGACGACGAGGGCCTGCGCCACCGCCAGCAC
>JAPSJT010000237.1 GCA_031178045.1 Agromyces sp. | reverse complement strand
AGCATCGCGACCTCGTAGCCCTCGGCGACGAGCCGCTCCACGACCGCCGCGCCGACGCCGCGGTTGCGGCCGAAGGAGGCCATCGGATTGACCGCGACGAGCAGACGTCGAGGAGTGCGGGACATGGGCCGATTCTGGCAGTCGGCGGGCTTGCGCGCCGACCGCGCGCCGGTGTTGGCTCGACGCATGCGACTCACGAAGCTCGAACACGCCGCACTCGTCGTCGAGGACTCGGGCGACCGGCTCTACGTCGACCCGGGCAAGTTCACGACGCCGATCACCGAATCGGCGGGTGCCATCGCGGTCGTCGTGACGCATGAGCACGACGACCACTGGACGCCCGAGCAGCTCGGCCGCATCCGTGACCAGAACCCCGATGTGCGCTTCTTCGGCCCTGGCGGCGTCGCCGCCGCCGCATCCGACTTCCCGTTCGAGACGGTCGAACCGGGCGACGAGGTCGAGGTCGGGCCGTTCCGGCTGCGGTTCTTCGGCGGCCGGCACGCCGAGATCCACCGATCGATCCCGATCATCGACAACGTCGGCGTCCTCGTGAACGACGCGCTCTACTACGGGGGTGACTCGTTCGCCCTGCCCGAGGGGGTCGCGGTCGATGTGCTCGCGGCTCCGGCCGGCGCACCGTGGATGAAGATCAGTGAGGCGATGGACTACGTGCAGGCCGTCGCTCCGCGGCGCGCGTTCCCGACGCACGAGATGGTGTTGTCGCAGGCGGGCAAGGCGCTCTCGAACGTACGACTCGGATGGGCGACCGAACAGAGCGGCGGTCGCTACCTCGCCCTCGAACCCGGCGACACGCTCGACTTCTGAGCGCGCGGGCGCCCATCTCGCAGACCGGCGCGCATCATCCCCCGCCGCCGCCGTTGCCCCCGCCGTTCCCGTTCCCGTTGCCGTTGCCGTTTCCGTTGCCGTTCCCGTTCCCGCCGTCACCGTCTCCGCCGGGGTCGCCCGGCTCCCCCGAATCGGTCGGTTCGGAGGGCTCCTGGCCACCGCTCGGAGGTGCCACCACCGCGCTCGGCGGAGCCTCGCTGAACGGGGCACCTCCGTACTTCGCCGCCGCGACCGACATCACGATGGGCCACATCCGGTGCCGGGCCGTCGCCGCCTGGCCGCTGTCGAAGGAGATGTTCCGCTGGTTCGCGTCGCCGTTCACGCTCACGACGGCGGCCGCGGTGGCGACCCTCGAGCTCGCGCCGACCATCCAGGTGTCCTTCGCGCCATCGGTCGTACCGGTCTTGCCGATGAGCGGGACACGCGGCACCGTGCCCTGGTTCGACGGGCTGCCCGTGCCACCCGACATCACCCGCGCCAACGCGTAGTGCATGCCCGCGGCGACCTCGGGTGAAACGGACTGCGTGCAGGTCGACTTCGGCGGCGGGATCTCCTGTCCGTCGCGTCCCACGATCCGATCGATCGCGATCGGGCTGCACGTCACGCCGTTGTTCGCGATTCCGGCGAAGGCGACGGCCATGCTCAGCGGCGCGACCTCGTTCGTGCCGATCACGGTCGACGGGTACTGCAGCAGTGGATCACCATCGGCCCGGTGCACGCCGAACGCTTCAGCGGTCTTGCGGATGCCGCAGAGGTCGAGCACCTTCGCCATGCCGACGAACCCGGTGTTGATGGAGCCGATCGTCGACTCCAGTGCACTGTAGTTGGCACCGGACTCGTTCGCGTCGTTGCGGGGATTCCAATCCCCCGCATTCTGCGGTCCGTGGCAGCTGTCGTTGAACACGCCCCAGTTGTTCTTCCGGCGCGAGTCGACCCGCTCGTTGAGGCTGTGGCCCTCGTTGAGCCATTGCGCGAGCGTGAACACCTTGTACGTGGATCCGGGCTGGAACCCGCGCGAGCCGCCGTAGTCGAAGTCGGTGTTGTAGTTGATGCTCGTGTACTGCGGTCCGGATTGGAGCACCATCGGGTCCTGGCTGTAGGTGCGGTTCTGCGCCATCGCGAGCACGCGCCCGGTACCGACCTCGACGCTCGAGATCACGCCGCCGACGTCCCAGCCGGGATACGTCGCCGGGACGTTCTGGGCGATCGCCGATTCGGCCGCGTTCTGCAGGTCGAGGTCGAGCGTCGTGAACACCTGGTACCCGCCCCGCTTGAAGTTGAGCATGCGCGTCTCGGCGTCGTCGCCGAAGATCGGATCGTTCTGCAGGATGTGCTTGACGTAGTCGCAGAAGTACGCCGATCCGGCCGCAGTCTGGCATCCGGTGCTCGGCTCCTTGATCGCCGGCTGCACCGGGGTCGCGATCGCCGCGTCGTACTCGGCGCGAGTGATCTTCCGCAGGTCGTACATGCGGTTGAGGATGTAGTTGCGTCGCGCGGTGTTGTCGGCGTATCCGTTCGCCACGCCGTTGGTCTCGCTGTCGGGCCGGTCGAGCTGGAATTTCACCGGGTTGTTCACGATTGCGATCAATGAGGCCGCCTGCGCGAGCGTGAGGTTCGCGGCCGTGGTGCTGTAGTAGTAGTTCGCCGCCGCCTCGATGCCGTAGACGGTGCCCCCGAAGCCCGCGATGTTGAGGTATCCGAGGAGGATCTCGTTCTTCGTGTATCGCTTCTCGACGCCGATCGCGAGGCGCATCTCCTTCAGCTTGCGGTCGATCGTGGTCTCGGTGACCGCGTCGTAGCAGCCGAGCTTCTCCTCCTCGACGAGTGCCGTGCGCTCCTCGGCGGTGAGCGCGTTGCGCTCATCCTCGGTCATGTCCTCGAACGCCGTCGTCCCCGCGTCGCGCTCGCACTCCTGCACGCGCACGTTCTTCACGTACTGCTGCGCGATCGACGAGCCGCCCTGGGTGTCGCGTCCACTCGCGGTCGTCACCGCCGCCCGCACGGTGCCTTGCAGGTCGACGCCGCCATGCTCGTAGAACCGGGGGTCCTCGCCGGCGATCGCGGCATCCTTCACATACTGGCTGACCTGGTCCCAGCCGACCTCGACGCGGTTCTGGTCGTAGAACGAGGCGAGCAGCACGGGGGTTCCGTCGGAGCGGGTCGCGTAGATGTCGCTCTTCTCCGAGAGCTCGTCGATCTCGAGGTAACTCGGCAGGTTCTCGAACATGCCGATGGTGCCGGATGCCGCGATGCCGACGGTCGCGATCGCGGGGGTCACGCCGGCGACGACGAGCAGTGCGGCGGCGACGCTCGTCGCCACGAGCCCGATGAGCCCGCCGATGACCCCGAGCGGCGTGCGTGTCTCAGTGAAGTCGCGATTGCGCTTGTTCACGCCCATGTCTTCACCTCTGGATGACGCTCGAATCGGCGCCCGCACTGCAGCGGACCTGCGAGACCGATTCGGCGACTTGTCCTCACGTCACGTTCCATGCAACCGCACGCGAGGCCGACTGTCCAGTTGAGCGCGACCCGCTTGACGAAGCGGCGGATATCGCTCCGTTCCGGAGGTCTGGCGACCATGGCCGGCGAGCG